>JAUIAC010000009.1 GCA_030425545.1 bacterium
GCGCCCATGTTGCTGCTCGGCCTGACGCTCGCGACCTGCGAGACGCTCCCTGCGGCGCCGGAGACTGCGGCGACCTTTGGCCAGCGCGTCGCGCTGCTCGCGGTCGACGTCGACGCGCTGGCAGCGCGCGTCGCCTCGGGAGAGGCGAGCAAGCTCGACGTGAGCCTGTGGGTCGACGGTGCGCCAGTGGCCCGCGCGGCGCTCGAGGGCGCGCCGCCGGAGGGCCGACTGACCTGGCCCCTCGGCGCCGGCGACCATGAGGTCTCGGTGGTGGTGCGCGACGGTCGGGAGACGGCGCGCGGCGAGCTGCGGGTGCACGCCGCCGCAGACACCGTGATCCCGATGGTTGTCACGCCGGCCGCTGCGGCCGCAGCTGGCGCGGACGCAGCGCAGCCGCCTGCTCCCAAAGCCCTGCGGACGAACCGGCCCGCCGACACCTTGACGCTCACGGCGGGCCGCCGCTGCCCCCTGCCCACCCGGGTCGGCGCGACGGTCGACTACCGAAACACCCAGCTTCCGCAAGGCTGGCAGCAGCGCTTGGGCGCGGCGCCCGCCGCCCGCATCGCGGCGATGCTGGCGGACCCGCAGATCGCGGTGCTGACGCCGGTCACCGCCAACCGTTCGGGCGTGGACCGGATCGGACCGCTCGTGCCCTGGCAGGCCACGTCCGCGCCGCGTACGCGGAGCGTGGCACGGTCAACCGGGCCGGCCGGAGTCGGCTCACGGCGCGCGCCCCACGCGTCTGCGTCCCCCGCCGTGCGGGCGACCCCGGTCATCCCCGCGTTGGTGCGCACGTACACGTACTGCTCCTGCGGCAAGCCGGTGGCCAACAAGGCCTACACCCTACGCACCACCGATCAGCGTGAGTTCCACGGGCGCACGGACGCCTTTGGGCTGGTCATCGTCCGCAACGCGACGCTCGCCAGCGTCTCCTATGGCGTTGGGCAGCGGGCTCGCAAGCGCAGCTACCCCTTCCAAGCCGGCACGCAGGAGACGCGGGAGCACATGCTGCGCGCGCTCGGCAGCGCCGACCCCAACGAGGCCCTGACCGCCCTGCTCGACCTCCGTCGGACGCAGCTGCCCTCCGCGCGAGCGACCTTGCTTCGGATGCTCGACCACCCTGACGCCGTGCGCTGGCGCAACGCGGCGCTGGCGTTGGGACACTTTGACCAGGTGCAGACCGAGGCCGCCGAGCGCACCCGCCTGCTCCGCGCCGGGGTCGACATGACCCGGCAGCTCTTCGTCCTCGGCGCGCTGCGGCGTCCGTCGGCGCTGCCCGCGCTGGTCCCCTTCGTGCGCCACCGCGACGCCAACATCCGCAGGCTCGCAGTGTGGGCCATCGGCTTTGTCGGCCATCCCGACGGCGCGGCCACAGTCGCTCAGGTGCTCGGCGACGCCGACGCCGACGTCCGCGCCGAGGCGGCGCTCTCGCTCGGGCGCTGCGGCACAGAGGCGCACATCGCCGATCTCGAGCCGCTGCTGAGCGACCGGGACAGCGCGGTCGCAGCCCGCGCAGCCGAGGCTGTCGGCCTGCTCCAGGGCGCCGCTCCGGCGACGCGCTGAGCCCGCGGACCGGGCGCCAACTGGACGCCAACTGGGCGCCAACTGGGCGCCAACTGGGCGCCAACTGGGCGCCAACTGGGCGCCAACTGGGCGCCAACTGGGCGCCGGGACACGAGATGCAATCGATAGTGAAAGTCAATTGCACTTGAATAACAATTTCAATGACTTAACCATCTCGGACCCATTGACTCGGGGTTCTCGCTCCCCTAGCCTCCCGTGAGCTGAGGAGGCGCACCCCGTGAGCGACGCAAGCCTGATCCGAACCATTCTCGCCAGAGAGTGCGACACGGTGAACGAGTACGAGACCCTCGCCGCCCAGGCGGAGAGCGAGGTCATCCGCAACCTGATCCTGCACCTCGCCAAGGAGGAGAAGGAGCACATCGCCGAGTGTGCGCTCGTGCTCGCGCGCCTGGACGCGGAGTACCGCACCTATCTGGCCAAGCCCCTGTCCCATGTGGACGAGGGGTTCGCCGACGACGCGGTCATTGCCAGCGTGCAGGCCAGCGCGGCGGCGCCCCTCGACTCTCCAGCAGGCGCGGCGCCGCACCCTGATTCGCCCGCTGGCGCGGCGGGCGCGACGCCCAGCCCAGCGCCGAGCGCCGTCGACGGGGGCACGGTCACGGCACTGCCCTCGGGCGCCCGCATCTCCAACCACCCCAACGCGACCACCGTGGGCGGCCTCTTCCGCAGCGCCGACAACGGCCGCTGATCCGACATCCACGCAGGAGCCTCTGATGAGCAACTTCCTCAACACATCTGACACGCCGCTGACCGAGCAGGAGCTCGAGCGCCTGCACGAGTCCGTGATCAAAGCTGCGCGCCGTCGCCTGGTCGGCCGCCGCTTCATCGAGCTCTTCGGTCCCATGGGCGCCGGCGTGCAGGCGATCCCTTACGACGAGTTCACCGGCGAGGGTGAGGCGTCCATCGATCTCACAGGCGAAGGCGACACCGGCTCGGTCATCACCGACCGGCGCTCGTTCAAGCCCCTGCCGATCATCTACAAAGACTTCGTGGTTCACTGGCGCGATCTCGAGATGTGGCGACAGCTCGGCATGCCCATCGACGACTCCGCGGCGGCAGGCGCGGCCACCTGGTGCGCCGAGAAGGAGGATCGCCTGATCTTCTACGGCGACGAGCGCACCGGCTTTCTGGGCCTCATGACCCACCCCGAGCGTCACCAGCACAAGCTGACCAAGGGCTGGGCTGAGCCCGGCGCGGCGTTGAAGGACGTGGTCGCGGCCACAGGCGCGATGTACGAGGCTGGACACTTCGGCCCCTATGCCATGGCGGTGAGCCCGCGCCTCTTCGCCAACCTGCACCGCATGTGGGAGGACGCGCGAACGATGGAGATCGACAACGTCCGTCGCATCGTCGCGGACGGCATCTTCCGGTGTGACGTGCTCGAGGGGGACTCCGCTGTGGTCGTGTCCACGGGGCGCGAGAACATGGACCTGGCCGTGGGCCTCGACATGACCGTGGCCTACCTCGGCGCGGAGAAGATGAACCACCCCTTCCGTGTGCTGGAGACGCTCTGTCTGCGCATCAAGCACGCGGACGCCATCTGCACGCTCGGGTGAGGGACGCGCGCTGTCTACCGCGGCGTGTGACGGCCGACGACGTCGCCACACTCGAGGCGCAGCTCGCCGCTGAGCTGCCGGGATTTCGGGTCGCCTACAAGGAAGACAGCCGCCTGCAGCGAGCCATCGGCCGCCTCGTTCGCCCCTTCAACGCGACCTACATGACCCACTACACGACCGTGCTCTTCGGCGTGGTGTGGTTTCCCAGCCGGTCGTGGCGGGCGCGCGTCGGGCCACGCGGGATCTATGAGATCCTGCTGCACGAGGCAGTCCACCTGCGCGACGCCCGCCGCTTCCCCGGGCTCTTTCACCTGAGCTACCTCTGCCTGCCGCTGCCCGTGGGCGTCACCGCGCGGGCGTGGTGGGAGTGGCGCGCCTACAAGGAGTCCCTGCGCGTCCAGTGGGCGCTGGACGGCGCCATTGACGATGCGACCCTCGAGTTCATCGCGGAGCGCTTTACGGGTCCGGACTATCTGTACATGTGGCCCTTCCCCGGTCACATCCGGCGACTGCTCCGGGCCGAGCGCGCGCGCCTGTCGACCGCGCCGACCACCTCGGGCTGACGCCCCAGCGCCACGCTTTGTCCACGCCGCGGTTTGGCCACGCCGCAGTTTGGCCACAGCGCAGGGGGTCCGTCCGCGCCGCGTGACACCGATGTCAGGTCTCGTGCCGCGGGCGAAGACCGTGGGCCTTCCCTGCTGCGTAGATCACGCAACCCAATGTAACAAGGCGCATTTTGTCATGAGCTCCCGCGCCACGGCAGCCAATGGAGCGCCCGCCGATGGCGCCTGCGCACCGGGAGAATTCGCCCGCCAGCCGCCTCGAGATGATCGAGAAGTCCGACTCCGGCGCCCTCCAAGCCCGCGTCACAGCCCGGCGGCGTGCAGAGCGGAAGGCCAGGGGCCGCGCCCACACTTTGGGCTCGAACGGCCCGTGCATGCCTGCACGTCATCGCCGCAACGCTGGAGGCCCGCGCCCGCCGAAGCGGCTCTAACGTTTGGACCTTACTGAGCTACCCGCCCGGCGCACCGGTCAGAGAAGCGCCGGTCGCGCGTCCTGTAGAGAATAGGAGGCGCCGCTCGGACGTTGCTCCTACAGCGCGAACTTGGGCGCGCACACGGGACCTCCACACTCGCCATGGCGATGCGCTGGAACGACCTTTGCACTCTCCCAAGACGACGAGTTCCAGGGCGGCCTGAGGCCAGGCTGCCCGCACGGCGACCCAAGAAACCGACGCGAGCGACCGCGTCTCAGAGGGAAAGAGCAGCACGACCGGACACAAGGAGGACATCATGAGCCAGGCACCCGACCATGGCACCCGCTCACCCGCGCCGCAGGGCGCAGAGCGCCCCTCCGCCGAGAGATCTGCCAACGCGCCGTCCCCTTCTGCCACGCGGCCCGCACGGGACACGCAGCCCGCCATCGAACGCGACCTGATGTCGCTCGTCGCCGCGCACCAGGACGTCAAGCGCTTCCAAGACCTGCAGTGGCGCGGGACCTTCGCAGACTACATGGCCATCGCCGCTGAAGACCCGCGCGTGTGCCGCAACGCCTACCAGCGGCTCTACGACCTCATCGTGAGCTTCGGCAGCGAGACCTACACCGAGTACAAGAAGGACATCGTCCGCTACCGTTTCTTCGACGACCCCTTCGAAGACGGCAAGGACGCGGTGTTCGGCATCGACGTCCAGCTGATGAAGCTGGTGCGGGTGCTGCGGGCGGCCGCTCTCGGGTACGGACCGGAGAAGCGCATCATCTTGCTCCACGGCCCGGTGGGATCGGCCAAGTCGACCATCGCCCGGCTGCTGAAGAAGGGGCTGGAGTGGTACAGCCGGCAGCCCGAGGGTCGCCTCTACACCTACGCCTGGAAGACGGTCGACAGCGAAGGGGAGCCGACAGAGCTGCTGAGCCCGATGCACGAGGACCCGCTGCGGCTGCTGCCGGACGAGGTGCGCGGACCGGTGCTGCAGGAGCTCAACGACCGCGTGCGCGCGGCCCACGTCGCGGCCGGCGAGCCGCAGGGCACCCACGCGCCGTTGCCCTACCCTGTCCGCATCGAGGGCGACCTCAACCCCGTGTGTCGGTTCATGTATCGACAGGTGATGCGGGAGGTCGACGGCGACTTCCTGGCGCTGCAAGAGCGCATCGTGGTCCAGCGCCTGGTGCTCTCCGAGAAGGATCGCGTCGGCATCGGCACCTTTCAGCCCAAGGACGAGAAGAACCAGGACTCCACGGAGCTGACCGGCGACGTGAACTACCGCCTGCTCGCCGAGTACGGCAGCGACTCGGACCCGCGCGCGTTCAACTTCGACGGCGAGTTCAACGTCGCCAACCGCGGCCTCATCGAGTTCGTCGAGATGCTCAAGCTCGACGTCGCCTTCCTCTACGATCTGCTCGGCGCCAGTCAGGAGCACCGCATCAAGCCGAAGAAGTTCGCCCAGACGCACATCGACGAGGTGATCATCGGTCACACCAACGAGCCGGAGTTCCGTCGCCTGCAGAGCAATGAGTACATGGAGGCCCTTCGCGATCGAACGATCAAGATCGACGTGCCCTACATCACCAAGGCCAAGCAGGAGGCCAAGATCTACCAGAAGGACTTCAACCGCCGCTCGGTGAGCGCCACCATCGCGCCGCACACCCTGGAGATGGCGGCGCTCTGGGCTGTCCTGACCCGCCTCGAAGAGCCCACGCACGCCAAGCTGTCGATGCTGCAGAAGTCGAAGCTCTACGACGGCAAGGCCGTGCCTGGCTTCACCGAAGACCACGTCAAGGAGCTGCGCAAGACGGCTCGGCGCGAGGGGCTGCTGGGCATCTCTCCGCGCTACATCCAGGACAAGATCTCCAACGCCCTGGTGCGGGATCCCGACGTGCGCTCGCTCAACCCCTTCATGCTCTTCAACGAGCTCGAGTCGGGCCTCGACCACCACAGCCTCATCAGCAGCGACGACGAGCGCGAGCGCTACAAGCAGCTGCTCACGGTGGTCAAGGGCGAGTACGACGACATCGTCAAGAACGAGGTGCAGAAGGCCATCAGCGCAGACGAGGGCGCCATGGGGCGGCTCGCCGACAACTACATCGAGAACCTGCGGGCCTACGTGCTCGGCGAGCGAGTGGCCAACCCCTTCACCGGCGCTGCTGAGGACCCGAACGAGCGGCTGATGCGCTCGGTCGAGGAGAAGATCGGCATCGACGACGGGCGCAAGGACGACTTTCGCTCGGAGCTGATGAACTACATCGCGGGCCTCAGCCTCCGCGGCAAGCGCTTCGACTACACCATGAACGAGCGGCTGCACCGGGCCCTCGAGCTCAAGCTCTTCGAGGACAGCAAGGACAGCATCAAGCTCAGCAGCATCGTCACCAACACCGCCGACGCCGAGACGCAGGCCAAGATCGACGTGGTCAAGCAGCGCCTCATCGAGCGCTACGGCTACGACGACCAGAGCGCCAGCGACGTGCTCCAGTACGTCGCGAGCATCTTCGCGCGGGGTGACGCCAAGGAGACCTCGTCATGAGCCGGGTCTGCCCACGGGTCGGGAGGCCGCCATGGCGATGTTGAACATCGACCACGACGCGCAGCGCTTCCGCGATGTGATCAAGGGCCGTGTCCGCCGCGAGCTGCGCCGGTTCATGTCGAGCAAGGAGCTCATCGGCCGCCAGGGCGACGACATGGTGTCCGTGCCGATCCACGAGATTGGCATCCCGAAGCTGCGCTACGGCAAGAACGACAAGCAGGGCATCGGCCAGGGTGAGGGCGAAGCGGGCGGAGACGCCGGACAGCCAGGTCAGGGCCAGCAGGCGGGCGACCAGCCGGGGGAGCACCTGCTGGAGGTCTCGTTCTCGGTCGACGAGCTGGCGGAGCTCCTGGGCGAAGAGCTGGAGCTGCCGCGCATCGAGCCGAAGGGGCGACAGGAGAGCCAGAGCAAGCGGGCGCGCTACAAAGGCATCAGCCTCAAGGGGCCCGAGTCGCTGCGCCATGGCCGCCGGACCTTCAAGCAGGCCCTGCGCCGGAACATCGCGGCGGGCGGCTACAACCCGGACAAGCCGTCCATCATCCCCATCCGCGACGACCGGCGCTACCGCCACTTCGAGATGGAGTCGGAGCCAAGGTCGGCCTGCGTGGTCCTCTACATGATGGACGTGAGCGGGAGCATGGGGCAGGCGCAGAAAGACATCGTGCGCTCAGAGGTGTTCTGGATCGACGCCTGGCTCCGGCATCACTACGAAGGCTTCGAGGCCCGCTTTCTCATCCACGACGCGGCAGCCAAGGAGGTCGACCGCGACACCTTCTTCCGCACCCGAGAGAGCGGCGGGACCCTGATCAGCTCGGCCTACGAGCTGGCGGCCGACATCATCGCCAAGGACTACCCGGCCAGCGAGTGGAACATCTACCCCTTCCACTTCAGCGACGGCGACAACGCGACCGGCAAAGACAACGACAAGTGCGTGCAGCTGGTCCGGGACGCCTTTTTGCCGGTGAGCAACCAGTTCAGCTACGCGCAGGTCGACTCACCCTATGGGTCGGGCCGCTTCCTCAAGGTCATGAACGACAACTTCGGCGACGAGGAGGCCGTCGCCGTCAGCCGCATCGCCGACCGCGACGCGATCATGGACAGCATCAAGGAGCTCCTGGGCAAAGGTCGTTAGCTTCCTGCGGACCTCTTGCCGAAGAGCGAGGACACGTCATGAGTCTGCCACCCAACCGATTTGTCGGCGCGACGCGCGACCTGCCGCCTGAGCTCGAAGCGGCGCGCGTGGAGATCGAGGCGCTCGCGCGTGGGTACGGGCTGGACTTCTTCGACACCGTGTTCGTCATGTGCACGTGGGAAGAGATCAACATGCTGGCCGCGTACGAGGGCTTCCCCGTGCGCTACCCGCACTGGCGCTGGGGCATGGAATACCTGCGCATGCAGAAGAGCTACGAGTTCGGGCTCCACAAGATCTACGAGATGGTGATCAACACCGACCCCTCGTATGCGTACCTGCTCGACAACAACCTGGTCGTCGACCAGAAGCTGGTGATGGCCCACGTCTTCGGTCACGTCGACTTCTTCAAGAACAGTGTCTGGTTCGCGCCGACCGACCGGAAGATGTTGGACGAGATGGCCAACCACGCCAGCCGCGTGCGCAGGCACATGGACCGGCACGGCGAGAGCGAGGTCGAGCGCTTCATCGACCTGTGCCTGTCGCTCGACAACCTCATCGATCCCTACGCCGCGCACATCAAGCGCCACCAGGACTCTGCGCGGGCCTCCCTGCTCGATGCGGACCAGGCCCCGCCGACGGCCGAGACGCCGCGGATTCAGACGCGCGGCTACATGGACCGGCACATCAACCCGCCCGAGTTCCTCGCCCAGCAGCGCCAGCTGCAGGCCGACGACGCTGCCCGCATGCAGCGCGTCCCCGAGCGTCCGGAGCGGGACGTGCTCGGCTTCCTGGTGGCGAACGCGCCGCTCAAGGACTGGCAGCGCGACGTGCTGCAGCTGGTGCGTGAAGAGGCGCTCTACTTCGCGCCTCAAGGCCAGACGAAGATCATGAACGAAGGCTGGGCCACGTTCTGGCACACCCGCATGATGACCACGGACATCCTCTGTGATCACGAGGTGGTGGACTACGCCGACCATCACAGCGGGACCGTGCTGCAGCAGCCGGGGCAGCTCAACCCCTACAAGATGGGGGTCGAGCTCTTTCGCCACATCGAGCGGCGTTGGGACCGCGGGCAGTTTGGACAGGACTGGCTCGACTGCGCGAGTGACGCCGAGCGCGAGCGCTGGGACACAGGCGCGGGCCTGGGCAAGTCGAAGGTGTTCGAGGTGCGCGAGACCCACAACGACGTCACCTTTCTCGACACCTTCCTCACCGCGGACTTCTGCCGCGAGCAGGGCTTCTTCACGACCAAGCGGGACGTCCGCACGGGCAAGTGGGTCATCGACTCGCGAGAGTTCGCGGCGGTCAAGAAGCAGCTGCTCAGCCACGTCGCTTCGCGAGGCACGCCGCGGGTCTACGTGGTCGACGCCAACCATCGCGGCCGAGGCGAGCTGCGGCTGCACCACCGCCATGACGGGCTCGACGTGCAGGTGAAGTGGGCCGAGCAGGTGTTGGGCAACCTCGCGGGTCTCTGGGGGCGCGCGGTGCACCTCGAGACGGCCCTGGACGGTGAGCCGGTGCTGCTGAGCCACGACGGCGCCGCCCTGACCCAGTCCGCGCCGGACGTCGCCGGAGCCGACGCGGCCACGGCGAGCCAGGCCAGCGCCCCCGCCGCGGGGGGCGCGCCATGAGCGGACTCGAGACGCGAACGCCAGACGTGGGGTCATCGCGGACCCAGGACTCCAGCCCTGTGGTGCCTCAAGGGCCCGCCGTGAGCGCGCTCGACGACGCGCTCGCGCAGGCCCTCACAGACGACCTGGCGGCCCAGGCCGTCGGCCGTGACCGCAGCCCCGAGACACGAGACGAGGGGCTGCGGGTGCACGGGCGCACCCGGCACGGCGACGTGGTCGAGGCCACGCTTGTGCTCGACGCCATCGGGCCCATTGGCGCGCGCGTCCGGGAGATCCGGGTCGCCGGGCCGCGCGTCGACGCCGTCGAGACCGAGGCGGCGGCCCTGCCCCAACGGCTCGGCCGCCTGCTGCCCGAGCCGCTGAAGGTCGTCGAGGCCGACGCTGAGCGCGCGTGTCTCCGTACGCCCCCGGCCGACATGCGCGAGCGCCGCTTCTTCGACCTGGAGCTGTCGCGCGACGGCCGGCGCCGACTGCGCCGCTACGAGGTCTCCGCCGAGGGCGAGCGGAGGTCGCGCCCCTGGTCGCTCACGCGCGAGGATCTGGAGCGCATCGTCGACGTGCTCGCGACGCCGTCCGCCGTGAGCTCGGCGAACGCCCCACCCTTCACCAAGTCACCCTAGGAGGACCCCATGTTGGACTCATGGAACCAAGGACTGCCCCCGAACGAGCCGCGGCCGCGTCGCCGCGCGTCGTCGGTCGCGCTGGAGCGGGCCGCGCCGCCCCCCACGACCACGGACGAGGAGCTCCGCTTCAAGATGCTCGGCGTCGCCGCTCTCGCCCTTGTCGCCCTCGTCGCGCGCTTCGGCCTGCTCGGGGCCTGAGCCCACGGCTCAGAAGGTGTCGTCCCCCGCGTAAGGCCCCCACGCCAGGCGGTTGCGACGCTTGTAGGAGAGCGCGAGGAGATCGCGGCGGAAGTCGTGCACCACGCGCCCCGGCTCCAGGCCCATCTCCACGTTGACACGCAGGCCGATCGGCGTGATCAGCTCGTTGTGCGTCAGCGGGAACCCACGGGTGGTGTAGAGCCCGCCACCGAGCGACTCGCTGGCGTCGATGGCCTCGAGCGCGTGGATCTTGCGAATCGGAAAGGGCGTACACGCGATGCAGTCGGACTCGAAGTCGCCGCGCCGCCAGCGCTGCTCGCCGCTGCCGTGGGTCGAGACCTCTGACGCGAAGATGCGCTTCCACGCGGTCGTGTTGACCGAGCGGAGCGACTCGGGGATGTAGGGCAGCACCGCGTTGAGCTTGGCCGCCACCTTCTCCAGCGGCGTCCCTTCGCCGTCGATGGCGTCGGCCCCTTGCTCCAGCAAGACGCCGAACACATCTCCTAGTTTGGACGCAAACCACTTCGCCAGCACGTCGGGGACCACCTCGCCCCAGAGCGCCCCCACGAGGTCGCCAAAGCGCTCCGCCTCGTCTTCAGGCCCCACCTTGCGCCAGCGCATGTCGAGCACGTCGACCTGCTTCGGCAGGTGAAACCCGAGCGCCGTCTGCCGGTCCCGAGCGTCTTGCGGCAGCATCCGCCGCATCAGAAAACGCCACAGCCCCGGGTCAGCGTCCGTGAACTCCTCGCAGAAGTTCGCCGCGCGGCGCTTGGGCAAGCCCAGGATCTCCCGCCCCATGTAGATGGCCATGATGTTGTCGGGGAACATGAAGGGCACGTGGAAGTACAGGCGTGGGTCGAGCCCGTGCTGCGCCGGCACGAAGACGGCCACCTCGTCGTAGCTGAAGGTCGCGCCGGGGTGCCACTTCGGCGCGATGTCTCGCATCTCGGTGCAGACCAGCAAGTAGAAGTCGAACTCGGGGTACCACCGCGTCGCCGGGGGCAACATCTGTTCGAGCAGGGCCGGATCTTCGGGCTTCTTGCAGAAGAAGATGCGCATGTCGGCCTGGCCGACGGTGTAGGGCGGCGGGGTCAGCATGCCGCTGCGACCCGGGAAGTACTGCTCAAAAGCCTCGTCGTACTGGTCGTGATCGTCGAGGTAGTCACTGCCGTGCTCGGCCATGTAGCGCAGCATGACGCGGGCGAAGGTCAGGTTGGTGTCGAGCAGCTCAACGAAGCGCCGGCCGTCGATGGGCACCACCACCGAGGGCACACAGGTCCGCACCTCGCTGCCCTCCCGGTTGCGCTCGGTCGGGTCGCCGGTGGCCACCTTGGCGCCGAGCAGACCGCCGGGCGACTCCTCCACGGCCTCGGCCGGCGTGCAGCGCCAGAAGGGGTCGTCCAAGGGCGACAGCAGCGGCATGTAGCCGACCAGGTCTCCGGTCCAGCGCACCGACGCCCGGACCGAGAGTCGATACTCGTCGAAGCGCCCGGAGACGATGAGGTAGCACTTGCGGTGCGGGTCGACGTCCGTGAGCAGCGTGGTGCGGACACCGAGCCGATAGACGGGCACCTCTTCGTCGGCGGCCCCGTCGACACCCATCAGGTCTGCGAGGGCGGACCGCCACGCGTCGCCGGGCACACGGCAGGCCCGCGCGAACTGCCCGAGCCCGAGCTTGGCCCCGTTGACGGCGGCCAGGATCTCCCCAAAGGGCATGGTGCCCACGTCGACGGTCTCTTCAGCTTGGGGCATCGCCGGACTCCGGGTGGCCGGGGGCGCCGCCGGGGTCGTGAGCGGCGTCCCGCCGGGCACGCAGCCGTTCACCGAGCGCTCGCCCGAGCGCCTGCGCGTCTGCGCGAGGGCCAGTGGACTGGTCACGGAGCACTTGACGGCCGTCTTCCGACGCCACCAACCCCGTGATCGTGAGGGTGTCGCCCGCGAGTGTAGCGTGTCCCGCGATGGGTGTCCGGCAGGATCCGTCCAGCGCGTGCAGCATGGCCCGCTCCGCCCCCACACACGTGAGCGTGTCCTCGCAGCGGATCGCGTGCAGCAGGCGGTCGACGCGGCTGTCGTCGGCGCGGATCTCCACGCCGATGGCGCCCTGTGCGACCGCAGGCAGCAGCACCGAGGGCGCAAAGGTCTC
Organism: bacterium; assembly: GCA_030425545.1. GTDB lineage: Bacteria > Myxococcota_A > UBA9042 > UBA9042 > UBA9042 > UBA9042. The sequence continues at coordinate 12,383 of JAUIAC010000009.1, forward strand.
AGCGGCGTGCTCCTGCAGACCCAGCCGGTTCAGCCCGGCCAGCGCGAGCAGCGTGGCGTCGGCCTGCCCCTCGCTCAGCTTGCGCATGCGGGTCTGCACATTGCCGCGAAAGGTGATCACCTCGAGGTCGGGTCGCAGCGCCAGCACCTGGGCCTTTCGGCGCAGCGACGCCGTGCCCACGACCGCGCCTGCGGGCAGCGTCGCCAGCGTCGCCCCGCCCCGCGACAGCAACACGTCGCGCGGATCTTCGCGAGGCAGCATGCAGCGGATCACGAGCCCGTCCGGCAGGACCGTCGGCATGTCTTTCATGCTGTGCACCGCGAGGTCGACGCGGCCGTCGCGCAGCTGCGCCTCGATCTCCTCGGTGAACAGCCCCTTGCCGCCGATCTCGGCCAGCGGCCGGTCCAAGATGCGGTCGCCCTTGGTGTCGATGACGCGGACCTCGATGGCGCCGTCGTCGCACAGCTCGGGCCACGCGGCGCGGAGCCGGTCCGCCACCTCATGGGCCTGGGCGAGGGCGAGCGGGCTGCCGCGCGTCCCGATCTTCAGCGTCTGTCCAGCCGTCATCGGCGCTCTCCTCAGCCTGCGCTCGGGCAGGCGCCTTTCATGCGGCCAAGGTAGGCGCGAATGCCCTCCGCGATCTCGCGGCTGACGATGCCCTTCGCCACCGCGGCGAAGAGCCGCGGGACCTTGATCTCCGTGTCCATGGTCTGCTGGTAGCGCAGCTCGGTTCGACCGCCGAGGTCGCGAAAGTCGATGGACCCCGTCGACCACATGTTGTCGTCGCTCAGCGTCCGCCAGGTGAAGCGCGTGTCGCTCTCCAGTGTGTACTTGCAGGTGTAGCGACCCTGGTACCGAACACCCTTGTCGTTCTTCTCCTGGAGCACGAACTTCAGCGTGTCGTCGCCGATGCGGTCCACGGTCAGGATCGGGCCATAGTTGGCGACGATGGCGTCGAGGCTGGAGAAGTGGGCGCGCGCCGTCTCGATCGGGACGTCGAGCACGAAGGTCTCCTGATAGCTACCGGTGAACCTGGCCATGTCTCCTCCTGAGGCGTGAAGCGATCGCGGGGCGATTGCGCCGCGGCGGCGCCCGGTTCGGGCGGGGTCGGCGCACGCTCTTGTAGCCGTCGAGCGGTCGACTCCACAAGGCACCTGCGGCGCCGCCGAGCTATGTCGACGCGTCGCCGGCCTTGTCCGCCACGTCGTCTGGCGCCGGTGCCAGCCGCAGCCCGTCGATCGGCACCGACAGCGCGCGCCCGAGCGCCTGCACGCGCCACTCTTCCCGCCGCCCGATGGTCGCCCGCGCCCGCACGCGCACCGTCTGGCCAGACGGAACCGGGCCCACCGGCTGTGTCAGCTCGCCACGGCGTCCCGCGACGGTGAAGTCGAGGCTGCACACCACATAGGGCGGCCGGTGCCCAGCGCGCCCGGCGAGCGAGACGCCCACATCGACCAGATCCCGCGCCCGCCACCGCAGGGTCAGCTCTCCCGGGAGGTCGGCTCGGGTCCCCGTGACCACCACCTGCAGCCGCTCACCCAAGTGAAAGGTCACCACCACGTCGTCGAGCTGCAGCGCCTCCACCGGCGCAAGCGCGATGCGGTCGGCGTGGTCCGAGAGCGCTCCTGCGACCTGCCGGGCGAAGCGCTGGTCCCACGTCGGCTCACCGGCGCCAAGCTGCGCGATCAGACCGGCCAGGGTGCGTGCTGGCACAGGCGGTGCGCTCCCGGGCGAACCCGCGTCGTGGGTCGTCATGTGGGGTCGAAGGCCCGCCAACCCGACGCGCCGAACGCCTCCAGCGGCCCGAAACGCGCCTTGTAGGCCATCTTCCGGCTGCCCTGGATCCAGTAGCCCAGGTAGAGGTAGGGCAGCTCACGTTGGACACACCCGGCGATGCCCTCGAGCACCATGAACGTGCCCGGGCTGGCCGGCGCGTCGTCCGGGTCGAAGAAGCTGTACACCGCCGACACGCCGTCCTGCAGCCGGTCGACCAACATGGCGGCCCGCAGCGCCCCGCCGGGGTCTCGCCACTCGACCAGGCCCGTCCGCACCGGCGCGTCCTCGATCATCGCGCGGTAGTCGTCCCACGACATCCCCGCCATGTCTCCGTCGCCGTGGCGCGCGCCGACATAGCGATGAAACAGTGTGAACTGCTCCTCGCTCGCCTCGGGCGCGATCCAACGGGCCCGCAGATGCCCGTTGCGCCGCTGCACCCGCCGCATGTTCCGGCTCGGCACGAAGCGCTTCACCTGCACCCGCACCGGCACGCACGCCACGCAGCCCGGACAGTGCGGTCGGTAGGCCCAGCCGTGGCTGCGACGAAAGCCGTTGACCGCCAGCACATCGTAGAGCGAGGTGGCCGTGTCCGCGTCCAACTTGGTCAAGATCTTCCGCTCTTGCCGATCCGGCAGGTACGGGCACGGGCCTGGGCGCGTCGCCCAGAACTCCACGTCCCCCCATGTGTCTACGTCTCGTGAGCGGGTCACCATCCCCGGCAGGGTGGCACCTCATTGCGCGGGTCGCCAGCCGGCGCGTTGCGGCGCCTGCCTCCGTGCGCGTATGCTCCGCCGGCCTTGCGCGAGCGCGCTCCACTGGAGGATTGATGCTCACGGGTCTCACACACGCCCACAAGTACCTGGGCTATCTCACCTTTGCCCTCGCATTCGGCGGCTTCGCGCTGTCGCTCGCGGGCGCACGAACCCAGGCCAGCCGCGCCGCGCTGCTCAGCAAGATCCACAAGATCGGCATGATGAACGCGGGCCGGGTCAACATCCTGCTCGGCTTCGCTGTGCTCTTCTTGAAGTACCCGACCGAGGCGTACGCGGCGAAGTGGGCGGTCTGGAGCGGCTTCGTCGCCTGGGGCGTCATCGAGCCCATCGGCAAGCGTCTGGTCCAAGGCGAGCTGGAGCAGGTCGCCCAGGGCGGCACCGCCAGCAACAAGCTCGTGATCGGCACCTTGCTCGAGGTCCTGATCCTGACCGCCGTCGTGGGGATGATGACCATGAGCCGCCTCGGCAAGCTCTAGCGCCGCCCGACTCCGTCCCAACCGCACTCACGCTCTCGGCGTCTCCCTGCTCGAACAGCGACGCCCACACCCGGAAACGTCATGACCACCGAGACTCCCGCACGCTGGCCCGCAGACTGGCCGCTCCCCGGCGACATCGATCTCGACGTCCAGGACCTGCCGCACGCGTCGGCGACCACCGAGTGGTGGTACCAGAACTGCCATCTGGTCACGGCCACCGGCCGCAAGCTCAGCCTGTTCGCGTCCTTCTTCCGCATCGTGGTGGGCCGCGACGAGCAGACCAAGCAGCGCGTGCACGCCCACTCGCTCACCTGGGCGATCATCGACGCGGACAGCGGCAAGTACCACACGGTGTCCAAGGTCGATCAGGACGCGCCTCGACTGGGGCTGCAGAAGCTCGACCGCGGCGAAGGCACGCAGGACCAGCGCCTGCGTCGCGCCATGCGCGAGGTGTTGGAGAAGGGCAAGGTCCCGTGGCCCGACCGCCTCTTCGACCGACCGATTCACGTCGGCGACCGCAGGCTGGAGCTCGACTTCGCCGGCGACCGCTTCGTCAAGCGCGACGACGGCACCTACCGCCTGCAGCTGGACGACAAGCTCACCGGCTGCGCCGCGGACATCGTGCTCACCCCCAAGAAGAAGCCCTGCCGCCACGGCGACAACGGCGTCGTCAAGGCGGTGCAGGGCGAGGACATGTTCTACTACTTCATCCCTCGCTGTGAGGTGTCCGGCACCGTGCGCATCGACGGCGTCGACGAGCAGCTCACCGGCGAGAGCTCGGGCTGGTACGACCATGAGTTCGGCCACCACGGCGCCGTCTCGGAGCCCACGGCGACCGGAGACGCCGACAGCGCGGGCAAGGACACCACCAAGGTCGACATCGCCTGGAACTGGATCTCGGTGCAGTTCGACGACGGCAGTGAGATGACCGCGTACGCGCTCCACGACCTCGTCAGCGACACGCCCGCGGGCAACTGGGCCGTGGCGATCGACGCGGACGGCACCTGGCGGGGGCAGACCGACGCCGCCTTCTCACCCTCGGGGGAGTGGCGGTCCACGCGGACCTTCAACGAGTACCCCAACCACTGGCATGTCGCCCTGCCCTCGGAGGGCTTGGTGCTCGAGGCTGCGGTCGCCTTCGAGGACCAGGAGTTCATCACCCTGATCAGCAAGCCGGCCTTCTGGGAGGGGCGCGTGCACGTCACTGGCACGCGCCACGGCAAGCCCGTCCGTGGCACCGGCTTCATCGAGCGCAGCGGCTACGCGGCCATCGACGACCTGGACTCCTTCTTCCGCTCGGTCGGCAAGGCCACGCGCGCGTCGGTTCAGGCGCTGCTGCCCTACAACCCGGACCGCAAGCTCATCCAGGACCTGGTGGCGATGCCAGACCGACCGGACTGGATCGTAGGCGTCGACACCGATCAATTCGTCGACACAATGATCAAGCCGATTCGAGAGATCACCGACCGCGGTGGCAAGTCCTGGCGCAGCTACGCCGCCCTGGCCTGCTGCGACGTCGTCGGCGGCGACTCCCGCGAGTTCAGCCAGTGGCTGGCCATGCCGGAGCTGATGCACACCGGGTCCCTCATCGTCGACGACGTGCAGGACCGCTCGGAGGTGCGCCGCGGCGGCCCGACCTGCCACGCCGTGTTCGGCGACGCCATCGCGATCAACGCGGGCACGTCCTGCTACTTCCTCGGCCAGAAGCTGCTCTTCTCGGAGAAGGTCTCGGCCCACGGGCGGCTGCGGCTCTACGACCTCTACTTCGCCGCGCTGCGCGCTGGTCACTCGGGCCAGGCGCTCGACATCGGCGGCCTCGACGAGCTGATGCCCGCCGCGGTGGAGACCGGCGACGCCACGGCGGTGGAGGAGCGCATCTTGGCGATCCACCGCCTCAAGACCGCGATCCCGGCGGCCTCGCTCGCGCGCATGGGCGCTGTGGTCGGCGAGGGCACCGAGGCGCAGATCGAGGGCATCGGGCGTTTCTTCGAGGCGGTCGGGCTCGCCTTCCAGATCATCGACGACGTGCTCAACCTGCGTGGCTTCAAGGGCGACCTCAAGTCGCGCGGCGAGGACCTGGCCATGGGCAAGGTCACGCTGCCGGTGGCCCGAGCCCTGCCCCGCCTCGACAAGGCCGGTCGCACCTGGCTGTGGACCGAGGTGAAAGCCAAGCACCAGGACCCCGAGACCCTGAGCACCATCATCGAGCAGATCGAGTCGTGCGGCGCGCTCGCCGAGTGTGAGCGGGAGGCGCGGACCTTGGTGGAAGACGCGTGGGCGGCGCTCGATCCGCTGGTGGAGGAGTCGCTGCCGAAGCTGATGCTCCGCTCGTTCGGCTGGTACGTGCTCGAGCGTCACTACTGATGTCTCCGCTCCGGGCCCTGGCCCGCGGCGAGCGACGCGCCCCATGACATCGCCCTGGCTGTCCCTGGACGACCTGGCCAACGAGCCCGCGCCCAACCAGGCGACCCTGGCGGAATGCGCGGCCCGGGTCCGTGGTTCTGCCCTTCGCGGGTGGGCCGCCAACGTCGACGCGCGGCACGGTGCCGGCGCGGCCGAGGCGCTCCGTGAGCGGCTCGGGTTGTCCGCAGACGCGCTGCCCGCGGATCCGCCAGCGAGCCTGTGGATTCCGGCGCGCGTGCAGCTCGCCCTCACGGAGGCCATCGTCTCGCACCACTACGGCCACGACCTCCGCGCGCTGGAGCCCGACCTGTTTGACGACACCACCGCCAAGCTGGGCCCCCTGTCGCGTGGCGTCCTCCGTCGTGTCGGCGTGGCGCGGCTGCTGGCCCACGCGCCGGCGCTGCACAGTCGGATCTGGGACCGCGGCAGCGCCATGGTGAACCTCCAGCCGGGCCAGGCGCTGATCCAGGTGATGGGGGCGCCGACCTTCACCACGCGCACGTGGCTCTCGTTGAACCTCTTCGCGCTCGGCGGCATCGTTCGGGTGACCGGTGGCACGCTGGTGGCGCGTCAGGCACGGCGCGACGGCACCGACGCCGTGTCGTTGCGCGTGTCGTGGGCATGACATGAGGACGCGATGAGCCGAACGCTTTACACGGTCATCTTCCTGACCCTCGTCTCCGCGGTGGCGGTGGGCGCCCATCGCTACATGTGGATCCGCATGGTCCGCGACGCAGCGCTGCCAGGCCCCTGGCGACACGTGGTGACCGCGCTCCTCGCGCTGCTGTGCGTCGGGCTCTTCGTCGGCCCCGTCGCGGCGCGAACCCTCGGGGGCCGGGCCGCCAACCTCGGTCAAGCGGGCGCCTTCGCCTGGCTGGGCAGCCTCTTTCTCTTCCTCGTCGCCATGGGCAGCACGGACCTGGTCAAGGTCGGCGTGGATCTGGCGCAGCGGATCTTCGGAGACGGCGCCAACGAGGCCATCGACCCGGAGCGTCGGCTCTTCTTCCAGCGCGCGCTCAGCGGCACGGCCACGGCCGGCGCGGTCCTCGCCACCGGCGCGGCCGTCCACGGCGCGGTGCGAGACCCGGAGATCAAGCGCGTCGAGGTCCGTCTCCCCGGCCTGCCTGCGGACATGGACGGCTTCCGCATCGTGCAGATCAGCGATCTGCACGTCAGCGCCACCATCCGTCGCCCCTACGTCGAGCGGGTCGTCGAGCTGACCAACGGGCTCAAGCCGGACCTCGTCGCCCTCACCGGAGACCTCATGGACGGCTCCGTGCCGGCGCTCCGAGAGCACATGGCGCCCATCGCGAGCCTCGAGAGCACCTGGGGCAGCTACTTCTGCACCGGCAATCACGAGTACTACTCCGGCGCCGATGCCTGGATCGCGGAGCTCAAGCGCCTGGGGGTGCGGGTGTTGCGCAACGAGCACGTCCAGGTCGCCGGCATCGACGTCGCCGGAATCGACGACGCGCACGCCGCGCGCTTCGGCGGCGACCACGGGCCCGACCTGCCCAAGGCGGTTCGAGGCCGCGACACGTCGCGCCCGCTGGTGCTGCTGGCTCACCAGCCCACCGCCATCACCGACGCGGCCCAGCACGGGGTCAACCTGCAGCTCTCCGGGCACACCCACGGCGGGCAGATCTGGCCCTTTGGCTATCTGGTTCGGCTCGTGCATCCCTACGTGTCCGGCCTGCATCAGCACACCGCGGACTGCCAGATCTATGTCAGCCGTGGCACGGGCTACTGGGGGCCGCCCATGCGCCTCGGTGCCCCGCACGAGCTCACGCTGGTGACGCTCCGCGCTGCCTGAGGGACCGCCCACCACGGACCGCGCTTGCAAGCGACCTGGGCGCTGGCCCACCATCGCTCTGATGCGCTCCCCGCCCCCCAACGCTCCCGGCAGCTCGGCCGCCTTGCAAAAGGCGGTGCCGACGCTCGTCTCCGCTGTGGAGCAGCGGCGCAACGACGACGGAGAGCTGGTGCTCGTCGACCCGGGCGGCGCCCACGTCATGACCGTCCACAAAGAAGAGGAGCCCATCGTCGCCCTCATCGACGGTCAGCGCACGGTCGAAGCCCTGGTCCGAGCCGGCCTGTCCGCGACGCCGCCGGTGCGCGCCATGGCCACCCTGGCCCTGCTGCGTCGCCTCCAGGGCGCGCACCTGGTGCAGGGCCTCACGTCGGTCGAGGGGCACATCGTGGACCGGCGCCGCTCCCGGTGGGCGCGCTTCAACCGGGCGATCGACCTCCGCGTGCCGGTGCCAGCCCTGGGCCGCATTCTCGGCGTGGGCCGCTTTCTTGGCGCCGGCACCCTCGGCGCCCTGCCCTGGCTGGCCGGCTTGACCCTCGTGGCCGGCCTGGTCGCCACCATGGCGAGCGGACGGACGGGCGAGCTGCTCGCCCCGCTCGACGGCGGCGACCTGCCGGCTGAGGCGCTGTGGGCCTGGGCTTCGCTCGCGCTCTTGCTCTCCTGGCGGGGCCTGTGGCGCGGGCTCTCGTTCGCCGCGCTCGGGCTACCGCTGCCACGCGCCGCCCTGCGCCTGACCCTCTTCGTGCTCTACGGTGACATCGACGACCGGGACCGCCGCACGGCGAGCCGCGAGCAGCGCCTCCGCATCGCCAGCACGGGGCTCGCGGCCATGGGACTGGGCGCGGGGATCGCGACCCTGGCGTGGCTGCTGCTGGCACCAGACGACGGCCGCATGCGCATCCTCGCCTCAGCGGCGGTCTATCTGGTGGTGGCCAACGCGGCGCCCTACGGCCGCGGCGACGGCTTCCACCTCGTGGGCATCCTCACGGGCATCCCCGACCTGCGCCGCCGGTCGACCGCCTTTCTGCTCCGACGCAGCCTGCGCAACATGCTGCGCAGCGAGCCCGTGTCCCCGCTCGAACAGACCTACCTGACGGTCGCGAGCGCCTGGCTGGGCCACGCCTTGCTCAGCCTCTTCCTGCTCACATGGCACCTGCTCCCGGGGACCATGGAGGCGGTGGCTCACGCCGCGCGGGTGGGCGCCGACCTGGGCGGCGCGTCGGGCGTGGTGATGGCGCTGATCGGGCTGGTGGCGGCGGGGCTGGTGCTGCTGCTGGTCGTCGGTCTCGTCGTGGTCCTGGGCGGCGCGGCCCTGCAGCTGCTTCGGCGCCCGAAGAGCACCCCACCGCGCGAGAACCACCGCATCGGAACCGACGCTGAGGGCCTGACCAAGGAGCTGTCCAAGGTGCCCTTCCTCGCCGCGCTGCCCGACGACGAGCTGGCCGCGGTGGTGGCGGGCATGCGGCGCGAGCGGCACGACCCCGGCGCCGCCATCGTGACCCAGGGCGAGACCGGTGACCGCTTCTGCTTTCTCCACGGCGGCGAGGCCGACGTCATCTACGAGGAGGAGTCGGGCCTGCAGCACCGCGTGGCGCGGCTCAGCGCAGGCGACTTCTTTGGCGAGATCGCGCTCATCGAGGCGGTCCCCCGCACGGCGACCGTGGTCGCTCGTACCGCGTGCGAGGTCCTGACCCTGGACCGCGAGACCTTCGTCGCGCTGGTGGAGCGGAGCCGCTTCGCCCGCGAGGCGATCCTCGACCAGGTGCGCAACGCGGCCTTCCTGCGCAAGGTGCGGGTGTTCACTCACCTGAGCGCCAGGCTCATGGGACAGCTGCTGGCGGGCGTGGAGGTGCAGCGCATCGACGCTGGGCAGGTGGTGGTCCAGGAGGGGGACGACGGCGACGCCATGTTCGTCATCCGTGAAGGCCGCTGTGAGGTCGCCCGGGCCCAGGACGAGGGCGGTGACCTGGCCATCGGCGAGCTGCGACCCGGCGACTGGTTCGGCGAGATCGCCGTGCTCCGGGGGGTCGAGCGGACCGCGACCGTGCGCACGCTGGACGAGTCGACGCTGATCCGCGTGTCGGCGACGGTGCTGGACAAGCTGCTGATGGACGACCTGGAGACCGGGGTCGCGCTGGAGCAGACCGTGGCGCGCCGTCTGGTCGCGCTGGAGGCCCGCTGACATGTCCATGTCGCGCCTCTTGCCAGCCCTGCTGCTCGTCGGAGGCGGCGGCGTCGCGTTGAAGGGCGGCGGCGCCGTGGGCACGACGGTCATCGACACGGTCAAGACGGTCATGACGCGCTACGAGCTGTCGGAGGCCGCGCGCCATCTGGAGCTGGACATCACCCTCGGCGAGCGAGCGCCCCGGTCGACCCGGCAGCTGGCCAAGTGGCTCCGAGACAATCACCGTGCGCGGCTCGCTCGGGACCCGGCCGAGGACCTCTGGCAGCAGCCCTATGTCTTCCGGCGCGGGCGCAAGTACCGTTTTGCGCTGGTCAGCCACGGGGCCAACGGCCAGCGTGACCGCTGCGCGGTGGCCAACGTCGAGGACGACCGACGACGCCTGCAGCGTCAGACCCGGCGCGCCCTGTCTGGCAAGGCGCGCGAGGGCGACCCACCGGCCAAGGACGACGACATCTGCGTCTGGGTCCGCCCCGACCCGGGGGCTCGCCACGGCCGCCGCATCCAGCGCAACCACAACCGCCGGGCGCGCCGCAGTCGACGTTGACAGGCGGCGACGGTGCAGGCCGCCAAGGCGCGGGCGGCCAAGGTGCGGGCGGCGAGGGTGTGCGCAGCAGCTGCGCGCCCCAGGCTCGGGTCCACCGTGTCCTCGGCTAGAAGGTCAGCGCGACGCCCCCTCCGCCCGTGACACCCGGCGTGTCGGCGTCCCGACCCGAGAGCCCGACCCGCGCGGTGACAAAGAGCCGCTCGGCCACCGCCACGGTCGCCTCGACCTGAAACCGCAGCGCCTCGCTGGTGTCCTGCAGCACGTCTTCGTGCACCACCACCCCCGCCAGCCGCAGCCGCTGCCCGACGGGGGTCGACAGCCCCAGCCGCAGCCGCTTGAGCAGCGCAGCGCCGTCGTCCAGGTCGTGAATCGACGCCCAGCTGACCGAGAGGTGTGCTCCCGCCTCGTCGCCGATGCGCCCCCCGAAGCGATAGCCGAGCCCCGCGCCGCCGTTGTGGATCGCCGCCAGGAGATCGCCGGAGGCCGAGAGGTAGTCTCCAGCGCGCAGCTCGAGGCCCGCGTGGCCGCCATAGAGGTTGATCGGCTGCGCCGACACGACCGGGGCAGCGTCCGTGTCAGACGCGGTCAGACGCGGCCCCTGGCCCCAGGTCGCCGTGGCGCCCACACGGCCGACCAGAAAGCCGAAGAAGAGCCGCTCGAGCCCGATGTCGACGCGCTGCCAGGCGTCACCGGGCGTGCCCTGATCCGCGCCGGTCCACGCCAACGAGACACGGTTGCGGCGCTCGTCGGTCGCCAGGATGCGACCGCGGGTGACCCGCACGTTCATGGGGCGCCGCGCGGTGCGAAACACCGGCCGGGTGATGCCGTGCTCGTCCGTGGCGGCCAGGTAGTAGCTCACGCCCGGAACCACCACCCGCCGCGACGGGATCGTCGCGCGCCACACCTGCGGTGAGACCTGCTTCATGCGGGCCACCTCAAAGCTGCCGCCGCCGCGCGCCCGGTAGAACACCACCGGCGCCCGATAGCGACGGTCGATGCGGGCCGTGAGGGGCAGCGGCTTCTGGTGGCTCCATCGTGACGGCGGCACGTGGTCGACCGTCGAGCGCCGCCGGCGGCTCGGCCGGCTGTTGATGGCCACGGCGATGGGACGGGCGGGGTGCCCGACCACGACCTCCTGTTGCGCCGCGGCCCCACCGCTCGCACCGGCCGGCGCGACGGTCGCGCCGACGTAGTACTGCAGCACGTTGGTCTCGCGCGGCGTCTGCCCAGGGGCGAGCCGCGCGGTCCAGCGTCCGTCGTGCGCGGCCTTCATCGGAGACGAGCGAAAGGGCCCCTCTCGGCCAACACGCCAGCGGACCACGGGCGCGCGAACGCGCGGCCCCGCGACGATCTCCAGCCACAGCTTTCCGCCCCAGGGCAGCTGGCGCGGCGGCTGATGCCACACCTTGCGAGCCGCCGCTGCAGCGTCGCGGGCTGCGGCGCCGGCCGTCTCGCCCTGAGAGCCGGCGCTGGGCGAGCGACCCTTCGCTGGCTCGTCGGCAGCGGGCCTCGCCCCGTACTGTCGCGCCTCGGCCTGCCACCGGGGCTCCACCTGCGCGCCGACCGACACGGCCGGGCTCCCGTCCGCCAGCTCGATGACGACGCGCGCTCCCTGACGGTAGCGAACGACGCCCTCGGCCATGGTCAGCCCACGCTCTGAGAACCACACCACCAGACCGGGCCCCCACCGCGCCGCGGCCGCCCCCTGGGCCTCGACGCGCTTGCCCACGAGCCGCACCACCCGCACCGCCGACCGGGAGACCGGGGTGGGGTCGGCGGCGGCCTGTCGGGGCGCGCCGTGCGGCGCGGCGCGGTGTCGCGCCCTGCGCGGTCGCGCCCCCGCCTCCGCCGGGACCGCCGCGCTCAGCGCGAGCAGCGCAGCCAAGGCAGCGGTGCCCGCACCCCGCCCGCTTCGTGTCGTCTTCGTCGTGTTCGAGTCCATGTGACCTCCTCCGCGGCCCACTCGACGCCGCGGCGAGACAGACATTCGTCCGACGGCATGGACGCGGCCCTGTCGGCAAGGTGAAACTGAGGTGAATACGCGCCTCACCCCTGGGGTTGGGGAGAGCGACGGAGCCCCATGCCCACCACCTCCCACAGCGACAGCGCCATCACGGCCCGCGGCGTCACCAAGCGCTACGGCGCCGTGCAAGCGCTCGCGGGTGTGGACGTGTCGGTTCCCCGCGGCGTGGCCTTTGGCCTCATCGGCCCCAACGGCGCGGGCAAGACCACCTTCATCAAGGTGCTGCTCGGCATCGCGCGCCCCGACAGCGGCGAGGTGCGTCTGCTCGGAGGGCGCCCCGACGACGTCGCGGTGCGTCGGCGCATCGGATACCTGCCGGAGAACCTCCAGCTCCCCGGCGCCTGGAGCGCCCTGGCCTTCCTCCGCAGCGTGGCGCGTCTCAAGGGGCTGCGCGGCGCCGACGTGGCGACGCACATCGCCGCCACCCTGCGCCGCGTGGGGCTGGAAGAGTCGGCCTGGGCAGCGCGCACCGGGGGCTACAGCAAGGGCATGCGCCAGCGCACGGGCCTCGCCGCGGCCCTGCTGGGCGAGCCGGACCTGCTGGTGCTCGACGAGCCGACCGACGGCATCGATCCCCTTGGGCGGGCCGCCATTCGAGGCGTGATTCAGGAGGAGACCGCGCGCGGCGCGACCGTCTTCCTCAACAGCCACCTGCTCGCGGAGACCGAGCGCCTCTGCGCCGAGGTCGCCATCATGGGTCGCGGCCGCGTCATGCGTTCGGGTCGCGTCGACCTGCTGCGCAAGCACCAGGGCTACACCTTGCGCGTGGTCGGTGACGCCCAGGCGGCGGCCTACTTCGCCGACCAGGGGTGGGCCACCTCGGACCAGCCGGTGTGGGAGGTGTCGCTGGAGATCGACGACGCCGTGGCGCTCAGCGTCACGCTGCGCGGCGCCTTGGCCGCAGGGCTCACGGTCGTGGAGGCGCGTCGCGACAGCCACGGCCTGGAAGACGTGCTCGCAGACGTCGTCGCCGTCCAGGGCGCGCTCGACCCCGCCGGCGGCCAGCCATGAGCGTCGTCCGCCACATCGCCGCCGACGTCCTCCGCGAGGCCACGGCGCGCCGCTACATGGCCGTCGTGTTCGGCCTCATCGCGCTCGGCCAGGTGACGCTGGCGCTCGCCTTGGACCTCGACGTCGTCGGTGGCGCCATCGTCACCAGCCGCTTCTTTGGCAACGCCCTCGGGGGCACCGCCACGGCCGGGGCCGCGGCGAGCGACCAGCTCCGACCGGTGTTCGCCGCGCTGACCGGCGCGACCTATCACCTGGGCTTGATCTTCGGCGTGCTGGCGACGGCGGACATCGCGGTCAAGAGCCTCTCACCCGGACGCGTGGAGCTGCTGCTGAGCCTGCCGGTGCGCCGTTGGGAGCTGATGCTCGGCACCTTCACTGGTGTCGGGCTCATCGCGCTCGGCGGTATGCTCTTCGCCGTGACGGGCTTCTGCGCCGTCCTCTTCTGGAAGGCCGGCTTCGCCACGTACGCGCCGGTCGCCGGCGCGCTGATGTCGGTCTTCGGCTTTCTCGTCGTCTACGCGGTGATGTTGCTGGCCACCACGCTCGCCCGCTCCGCCGCCCTGGCGTCGGCCGCCGGCTTCCTGGTTTATCTGCTCAGCGTCATCGCGGACGACCGCGAGGAGGTGCGCTCGTGGTTCACCGCGGGCTGGACCCGCGAGCTGGCCGGGTGGGTGGTGGCCCCCTTGCCACGGGTGCGCACCCTGGGCCGGCTCGCGCGCGCCATCGGCAGCGACGGTCTGGAGGCTCTGTGGACCGCCGACGCCGGCGCCGCGATCCTTGGCGCGGCAGCCTTCGGTGGCGCCTGTCTGGCGCTCGCCATCGTCCGCGTCGAGCGGAAGGACTGGTAGCCCATGAAGTCGCGCCGAACAGCGCTGGGTGTCGCAGCTGCGGTGGTCCTCGTCGGGCTGGCGTCGTGGCTGGGCCGCAGTGAGCCCCCCGCCGCGGACACCGTGCCGCTCGCCTTTCCGCGAGACGAGGTGGACAGCGACGAGGGCGACGGGGACGACGAGGCCCCGTCGGCGGCGACGGACGCCCCAGCTCAGGGTCCGGGAGGCCTGGTGCTGCCCGGGAAGCTGCCGCCTCTGCCTGGGGCTGGCGGGCCCCGCGGTCACGAGCTCGCCATGCGACGGGCGCTCTCCCCGCCCGGGACAGGTCACCTCGTGATCAACTCGGCAGCGCTGCTCCGCAGCGAGCTGGCCCAGCGCATGCTGCGCTGCCGCGGTCAGCGGGCCCGCGCCGGCTTCGACCGGCTGCGCGAGGTCAGCGGCGTCGATCTCCAGCGCGACGTGGACGCCGTCGGCATGAGTGACAAGGTCATGGCCGTGACCGGGCGTATCAAGGACTTCAAGCTGCCGCCGGGGGCGACGGAGGAGCGCTACGGCGACGGCGCCCGCCTGGTGACCCTGCCCGCGCGCGCGAGCGAAGGGGCGCCCGCCGAGCCCGGGAGCTCGGGAGCGAAGGCGCGCAGGCCGCCGATGGTCTTGGCCCGAATCGGGGACCACACCCTGCTCGTCGCGTCGAGCGCCGCGGAGGCGCGAGCCGCGGTCGACCGGTTTGAGGGGCGGGCTGCCTCCGAGCCCGTGACCCCCGGCAACGGTGACGTCCAGGGGCAGCTGCTGCCCGGCGACATCGCGACCTTCCTCGGGAGCGGAGGGTCGAAGCCGGGCGCCGACGGCACACCCGAGCAGCCCATGGCGCAGGCCCTGCGACGCCTCACGCAACGGGCGCGGCTGCGCATGAACGTCAACGAAGACGTGGCCATGAGCCTCGACTTCGACGCCACCGACGCCAGCCACAGCGAGGAGCTGGCGCAGACGATCCGCGGCGGCGTCGCGCTCATGCGACAGGCGGCGCGGCAGTCCGGGCGCAGCACCTTGGAGGGCCTGCTCGACAGAGCGCGCTTCGTGGAGCCAGACGGTGAGGCGGTCGGGCTCGACCTGGCGCTGCCCGGCTCCTGGATCCTCGCCCGCATGGGCTGCGACGCCGAGGGTCGTCCCCTTCCGCGGGCGCCCGCCGCTGGGCCGACCGATTGAGCCAGAGAGACGCCCAGCCGGCCCCTGCGCCACCAGCCGACACCGGCGACCACCTCCCCAGGCGGCCGTGGCCCTCGTTCGCCCTCCCTGTGGAGCGCGACGCGGCGATGTCCGCGGCCCGCACCGGGGGTGTGGTGGCGCTGCGCGGGGTGGTGACCGCCGGCCACGTCGCGGCCCTGAGGGCGCGCGCGATCGAAGACGCGTGCCGGTGCGGGTTGTTGACGCCCACCGGGGGCGTGCCGGCGGGCCTGGCCTGGCGCCCGACCATGTACGAGGACCCACGCTGGATCCGCCTGCAGCAGACGCTGACCCTGACACAGGAGTTCCGCGCCTTGGGCGACGCACCCGCGCTCCTCGCCGTCTTGCGATCGCTCTGCGGTGGCGAGGTGACGACGCGGGTCGGCGACATCTGCCGCATCGCCCTGCCCCACGCGCCCGAGCACGCCACGCGTCCGCACCAGGACGCGTGGTATGTGCCCGGGCCGCCGAACCTGTGGACCGCGTGGTTCCCTCTGCACCCCTGCGCGCCAGACGAAGGGGGGCTGGCGGTGTGGTCGGGCTCGCACCAAGGCCCGCTGCGCCCTCATCACGAGACGGACCCGGGCAAGCTGGGCTGCGCTGTGCCCCCTGACGCAGTCTGGACCACGGGCCCGCTCGAGCCGGGCGACGCGGTGATCTTTCACGGCCTCTGCGTGCACCGCGCGTGGCCCAACCGGCACCCCAGCCGCCCCCGACTCTCGGCCGATTTTCGCTATCGTCCCCGGGCCTTGAGCGGGACCTCGCCAGCGTCCCCCCGCGACTGAACTCGGGGTGAGCGACACCCCGCACGTTCTGCTAGCCTCCCGCGCGGCAGGGGACCATGACCACGCAGTCACACCAACAACAGCTGAGCAAGGGCGACGTGCTCGACGGCATGTACGTCATCGAGCGCTTCCTGGCCGGCGGCGGCATGGGCGAGGTGTACGTCGCGCGCGACACCCGCCTCGACCGACGGGTCGCTGTGAAGCTGCTCCACACCGACGTCGCAGAGGAGCTCGAGAGCGCCACCCGCTTTCAACGGGAGGCGCAGGTCCTGTCCCGCGTGGTGCACCCCAACGTCGTGGCCATCTACGGCTTCGGTCGGCACGAGGGCGCCTGGTACATCCTCATGGAGTACGTCGACGGACCGAGCTTGGAGGACGCCCTCGACGAGCGCGGCCACCTCCCGCTGGCTGACGCCGTTTCGGTCGCGAGACAGGTGGCCAGCGGGCTCGCCGAGGCCCACGCCCACGGCATCATCCACCGCGACATCAAGCCGGGGAACGTGCTGCTGAGGAAGCTCGCCTCGGGGGCGCTCCTCGCCAAGGTCGTCGACTTCGGGCTGGCGCGCGCCTTCGACCACGACGTCACGGTCGCCGCCAAGGTCACCGGCCAGAACGCGCTCCTGGGCACGCCCGCCTACATGGCTCCGGAGCAGATTCAAGGCCAGGCGCTCGACGGCCGCTGCGACCTCTACGCCCTCGCGGTGCTCACGTACAAGATGCTCTGCGGCAACCTGCCCATCTACCGGTCTGGCATGCAGGCGCTGCTCATCGCCCACCTCGTGGATCCGCCTCGGCCGCTGCCCGCCCTGCCCGACGTGCAGCCCGGGGTCGTCGACGCGCTCGACCAGGAGCTCCAGCGCGCGCTGGCCAAGTCGTCCGACGAACGCCACCCGACCGTGCTGGAGTTCGCCGACGGTCTCGAGTCGGCCTCCGGGCTCAGCGGACAACGCAGCCGCGCGGAGGCCGTGCCCTGCACCGCCTGCGGCCACCAAGGCCACCTCGGCTCGGCCTACTGCGAGGCCTGCGGCTCCGCGCTGCCCATGGCGCACTGCCCGGCTTGCGGCACGCAGCGCCACGGCGAGCGCTACTTCTGCGCGGCCTGCGGCACGTCGCTGCTCATGCCCACGCGCCGCTCGGTGCGGGAGGGCGAGGGCACGGTCTCGGATCCCAACCAAGCGGTCACCGCGGCGGTGATCGCGGTGCGCATGGAGGGTGCGAAGGACCCCGACGAGCTCTCCGCGTCCTTCTCCGCGATCATCGAGCGCGAGGGTGGCCGGCCGCTCGCCGTCCTCGGCGACGAGTTCGTCGCGGTCTTCGGCTTGGGCGGCATGCGCGACGGGGAGGTCGAGGCCACCATCGACACCGCCTTGGTCATCGCCCGCGCAGCTGAGCGCGAGTCCGCGCAGGTGCGCATCGGCGTCGGGGTGGGCCGGGTCCGCACCCGCGGGGTCGGCGTCGCTTGGGGGACCGCGTGGGCAGGCGGCGAGGCGGTGACGCAGGCCCGCAAGGCCTCGGAGCTGGCGGGCGCCGGCGACCTGGTGCTCGCGCCGTCGACCTGGCGGGAGGTGCGAGGGGCCTTCACCACGGAGGTCATCGGCCAACATCGCCGCGTGACGCGACACAAGGGCGGCCGGCGGCGCCGCCCGACCTGGGGGGTGACCCACGCGCACGACGCGCTCGTGGCGCGGGAGCTCTCGCTGACGCAGCTGCTCGCCAGCGCACGTCGGGTCTCACGGGACCAGGACATGCGGGTCGTGGCCGTGCATGGGGCCGCCGGCTCCGGCAAGAGCCGGCTGGTGGCGGCCCTCGCCGAGCGCCTGCAGGTCGAGTCTCCAGCGTGGCGGGTGGAGGCGGCGCGCTGCACCGCCATCGGGCTGCCGAGGCCCTACGAGCCCTTCGCCGACATCCTCCACGACCACGCCCGGGCGGACGGCGCCGGCCGTGTGGCGAGCGTGCCAGGGCTGCTCGACGCCAACGTCGACGCGCTGGCCAAGCGTCGCCTCGCCTCGCTCGGGCGCCTCATGGGGGTGGGGGCCGAGGAGACGCTGCTGCTTCAGGCCGCGCGCCCAGCGTCGGAGGCCGAGCGCGACGGCGCGTTCGAGGCCTACGCCGCCTTCGTCCGCGGGCTCGCGGCGGAGAGCCCCCTCGCCATCGTCGTCGACGACATGCACCACGCGCGCCCGACCACGCTCGACCTCTTGGAGCACCTGGTCCGCGCCTGCGCCGACTGCCCGGTGCTCTTCGTGCTCAGCATGGACGCCGCGCAGGCCGACGCGGTGCTGACGCGCGTGCCGGTCGGCGCCACCCGGCTGCTGGTGGTCGAGGCCGCCCCGCTCGACGTCCGCGAGACCCGCGCGATGATCTCCGGGCTGCTCGGGTCCGCAGAGGTCCCAGCCGCCCTCGCCACGCAGGTGCGGGAGTTCACCGACGGGCTGCCGGCGCGCATCGAGGAGGTGGTCGACAGCCTCCGGGACGAAGGCGCCATCGTGCGGCGGGCCGAGGGCTGGGCGCTGCGGACCGGGGTCGACATCGGCGTCAGCCTGGCGCGCTCGCTCGGCGAGCTGGTGCGGGGTCGCTTCTCGCGGATGCCCCCGGCAGAGCGCGAGCTGGTCGAGGCCTTGGCGGTGAGCGGCGACGCGGCGCCCCGCACGCTGCTGGCCGCCATGCTCGACCGGCCGGTGGACGACAGCGAGCTGGAAGCCCTGTGCCGCAAGGGCTTGGCCCTGCGCGCGAGTCGGCGCTGGCTCGACGACCCCCGCGCGGTGCGCCTGCGCCAGCGCACCGTCGCCGAGGTGGTGAGCACGACCACACCTGAGGGGCGTCGCCGCGCGCTGCACAGCCGCGCTGCCGCGTGGCTGACGCGCTGGGACGGCTCGCGCCCCCCTGGCTTCGGCGCCCTCGTGGCACGCCACTATCTGGCCGCCGGCGACGACGCGCAGGGCACGCGCTTTCTGCTCAAGGCGGCCCAAGAGGCGCTGCGGGCCTACGCCAACCGCGACGCGCTCGAGGCCATGAGCGCGGCCGTGGACGCCGCGCGCCGGTGGTCCAAGGAGGCCGACGCCTCGGGCGCCGACGAGGCCGCCGAGGCCCGTCAGCTGCTCCGCGACGCGCTGCTGGGTGTGGCCGAGATCGGCTTCCATGTCGGTGCCCTCGACGAGTCCCTCGCCGCCGCGGCCGCGGTCGCAGAGCTGGCCCCCGGCGAGGGTGACGCCGAGCGCGTGTTGCGGGCCCGCGCCGCCGTCGTGCTCGCCGAGGTCCGCTCACGGCGCGGCGACTACGCAGGGGCGCTGAGCGCGCTGGAAGACGCGGCGTCTGCGGACCGCGCGGGCATCCCGGGCGTGGGGCTCGCGGCCATCGCCGCGGGCCGGCGCGCCATGGTGCTGCTGCGCTCGGGCGACGCACAGGGTGCGCGCACCCTGGCCGGCGACGCGCTCGCGCGCTTCGAAGACGCGGTGCCCACCCAAGACGTGCAGAACGGGCTGGGGCGGCTGCGCACAGTGCTGGGCCACCTCGCCACGCGGGACCGCGACCTCGACGCCGCGGTCACGCACTACCATCAGGCCCGGGGTCACCACGAGCGCGGCGGCGACCGGGTCGGTGCGGCCATCGCGCTCTTGTCGGTCGGCAACACGGCCTACCTCGCCCAGGATCTCGACCGCGCCGAGCGCGTGTACCGAGACGTGGTCGCCCACTGTGCCGACATCGACTACGTGCAGGGCGTCGCCATGGCGCGGACCAACCTCGGCAACGTGCTGCTCGACCGGTCGTGCGTGACCGAGGCGCTGCTCGAGCTCGAGGCCGCGGAGGTCGAGATGCGTCGCATGAACGCGCTCGACACCCTGCCCGAGGCCCTCCGGCTCATCGCCCTCTGTCGTCTGGCCCAGGGCAAGCTGGCGGGCGCGGTCTCGTCGGCGACCGAGGCGGTCGCCATCGCGCGGGACATCGGCAACGACCGGCTCGAAGCCGCAGCCCAAGCGGCCCTCGACGACGCCGAGTCCCTGCTCTCCGCTCAGGAAGAGGACGACGACGTTTAGCAGCGTGCAGCCTGGGGCGACACGCCGCGCAAGCCTCGCGCGCCGAAGCGCTCAGCCCTCGTCGGCGTAGAGCCCGTCGATGACCGTGGCGTAGCGGGACTCCACGACGCGGCGCTTGAGGCTCATCTTCGGTGTCAGCTCACCGTTCTCCACCGAGAACTCGTCGGCGATCAACGCGAACTTGCGGACCCGCTCGTAGCCCTTGAACCCGCCACTCACGGCCGCCAGCGCGCGACCGACGTGGTCGTGCACCGCTGGCGACCGCAGCAGCTGGGGCCAGCCCTCCGACACGCCGTGGCTGCGTGCCCAGGACTCCACAGCCTCGCGGTCCGGCACGATCAGCGCGACGTTGTAGGGCCGGTTCATGCCGTGCACGTAGGCTTGGGCCACCTCCCCCGCCAGCTGCAGCTGATCCTCCAGCGGCGCGGGCACGACGTACTTGCCGTTCTCGAGCTTGTATTGCTCCTTGATCCGCCCCGTGATCCACACGAAGCCGTCCGCGTCGATTCGACCGCGGTCCCCGGTGCGGAAGGCGCCGTCAGCGGTCATCACCGCGGCGGTGGCCTCTGGCAAGCCGTGGTAGCCCTTCATGACGTTCGGCCCCTTGATCAGGATCTCGCCGTCCGTCTCGCTGTCCACCTCACCGTCCAGCGCGCTGCGATCGATGCGCACCTCAACGCCGGGGATGGGCAGCCCGACCGAGCCGATCCGTCGGGCGTCCGGCCGGTTGGCGCAAGCAATGGGGCTGGTCTCGGTCAAGCCGTAGCCCTCGATCACCAGGATGCCCAGGTTGTCGATGAACTCCGCCACCTCCGGCGCCAGCGCCGCGCCGCCCGAAAACGCGAAGCGCAGGCGCCCGCCGAAACGCGCCCGCACCTTGCTGAACACGACCCGGTCGAAGAGCCGATGCTTGGCCTCGACACGGAGATCGACCTTGCCGCGCTCCGCCAGGGCCTTGCGCCGCGCCGCGTTGGCGATGGCGGCCTCGAAGAGCCGCTGCTTGACGCCGCCTTCCGCCGCGATGCGCTTCTTCACACCGTCGTAGATCTTGTTGAACACCCGCGGCACGGCCACGAGCACGGTGGGCCGCACCTCGACCAGATTGTCGACCAGCTTGGGCACCGACTCGGCGAAGGCGGTCGCGGCGCCCACGCTGATCAGGCAGTGGAGCTCTGCGGTCTGCCCGAACGAGTGGGCCCACGGCAGGAAGCTCAGCGTGAGGTCGTCGCCTCCCCAGGGGATGAACGCCTGAATCGCGTTGACATTGGAGATCAGGTTGTTGTGAGTCAGCAAGACACCCTTTGGTTGACCTGTTGTCCCCGAGGTGTAGATGAAGGCACAGACGTCTTGCGGCTCGATGCGGGCGCTCGGCACCGGCGGGCGCGGCGGCTCCGTCAGCGACGCGAGGCTGGACTCGTGGCCGGCCGGCAGCGCCATGCAGCGCAGCTCGACGCCAGCGTCGGCAGCCCAGGGGCGCATCTGCTCGAAGATGGACTCCGTCGACGTCACCAGCAGACGCGCCCCCGAGTCGCGCAGGATGTACTGCCAGTCCTTGGGCTGTTGGCTCTCGTACATCGGCACGAAGCGCGCGCCGAGCCCGTAGGACGCGTACGCGCACACCGCCCACTCGACCCGGTTGCCGGCCACCATGGCCACCGCGTCGTCGCGCCCGATCCCGAGGGACGCCAGGCCAGCGCGCATCGCGTCGACCTCGGCGCCGAACTCGGCGTAGGTCATCCACCGCCACGCGCCGCCCTGCTTGGTGCCGAAGAGCTTGCGCGAACCGTAGCGGGCCACGGAGCGCTCGAGCATGTCGATCAGGTCGGTGAACACAGCGTGGGCTTCGGACATGGGAGCTCCTCCGGGCGCGGGTGGCCGGGAGTGTGGCGCAGCGCGCCGGCGGTCGTAAACCGCGTCGCGGGCTGGGTCGCCGGGCCCCAGGCGGCGGGCGTCGTCGTGGCGACCGGCAGCGGCAGGGTGTATGGTTCTGCGAATGCGAAGTCGCGACCGCGGGCCCGCACGCCTCACGGGCGCCGCCCACGCCCGGTCCACCCGCTCGGAGATCCCACGCATGCGCCCCACACCTCGTCTCCCCATCGCCGACCGGAGCGCGCGCCGCCGCGCCCTGAGCGCCGTTGAACCCGCGACCCGCCACGCCGCAGCGGCGCTGGCCGCCTTGCTCCTCGTGAGTACCGGCTGCGGCAGCAAGTCCGAGCCCTACACCCCACCTGCGGACACGGTCGGCGTCGGACTACCGGGCGACGCCACCGGCACCTCCGCGCCCGACACCACCGGTGGCGCCGTCTCCGACGTCCACGTCGGTGACGCAGCCGCGGTGGACACCGGCGCGACGGCGGTCGACTCCGGCGGCGCCAAGGACACGGCGACCCCGCCGCAGGACAGCGGCCCGGTCGACACCGGCCCCATCTCCGAGACGGTGTGCAAGAAGCCGTCGGACTGCCACGGCAACAAGACCACGCCCTACTGCGCCGTGCTCGAGGGCTACTGCGTCGAGTGCGTCACCAACCTGCACTGCAACAGCACCACGGGGAACTGCCAGGACTACAAGTGCGTCGACATCAAGTGCACCCCCGGATCCACCGAGTGCAAGAACAACTTCATCGCCATCTGCCAGGCGGACGGTAAGACCTGGGACTACAAGACCTGCCCGGACAACACACCCTACTGCGTCGGCGGCAAGTGCGCCCTCTGCCAGCCGAACCTGACCTTCTGCGCGCCGCCGGCCCCCGGCAAGACGGAGTCGAAGTCGGTGCTCAAGTGCAACGCCACGGGCAGCGACGCGGACTTCGTCATGGCCTGCAGCGGCTCGACCTCCTGCATCGACGGCAAGTGCCAGCTGTGTACCCCGGGCCTGCAGAAGTGCGACGGCTCCAAGGCCATGCGCTGCAAGAGCGACGGCTCGGGCTGGGAGGTCAAAGACGACTGCGGCGGCAAGGACCTCGCCTGCCTGGGCGGCCTCTGCGTCGACCCCTGCGGCGCCGACTTCAAGAGCAACACCGCCGTGGGCTGCGACTACTGGGCGGTCGACCTCGACAACGCGCAGGTGCCCTGCGGCCCGAAGCTCTGCGACGCGCAGAACATGCAGTACTCGCTCATCGTGTCGAACACCAAATCCAAGCCAGCGACGGTCACCGTCACCACGGGCGCCGGCAAGTCGGCCAAGTTCCAGGTGCCCGGCAAGGGCCTGCAGATCATCAACCTCCCTGGCGGCGCCCTGGGCGGCAAGCCGCTCAACATCGACGGCAGCGGCGTGAGCACCAACGCCTACCGCGTCCAGAGCAACGTCCCCATCGTCGCGTACCAGTTCAACCCACTGCAGAACTACGACGTGTTCAGCAACGACGCGTCGCTGCTGCTGCCGACCAACGCCCTCGGCACCAAGTACTTCGTCATGAGCCGCCAGCAGAACTTCAACAACCTGCGCGGCTACGTGACCATCGTCGCCACCGGCTCCGGCACCACCAACGTCACGGTCAAGCCCACGTGCAAGACCCTGCCGGGCAAGGGCATCCCTGCGCTCAAGGCTGGCCAGCTGCACAAGGTGGCGCTCAACCAGGGCGAGGTGCTCAACATCGAGACCAATGAGATCGGCGCGGACCTCACCGGCACCACTGTCGACGCCGACAAGCCCATCGCCGTGTTCGGCGGCTCCGAGGGCTCCAACGTGCCGGACACCAACAAGTGCGTCATCCCGCCCGGCGCGACCCAGGGCACGTGCGCGACGCAGGGCTGGCCGTGCGCCACCAACGCCGACTGCCCGGTCACCTGCTGCGCCGACCACCTCGAAGAGCAGCTGCTGCCGGTCAAGGCCTGGGGCAAGACCTACGTGGCCAGCAAGCTCAAGCCGCGCGGCGCGGAGAAGGACGTCTGGCGCATCGTCGCCAGCGAGGACGGCACGCAGGTCAACACCGACCCCCCGCAGGGCATCATCCCGGTGCTCAAGAAGGGCCAGTTCTTCGAGTTCGAGTCCAAGAGCGACTTCGTCATCCTGGCGAACAAGCCGATCATGGTCGGCCAGTTCATGGCCTCTGCCAACGCGCCGAACGCGAACAACGACGTGTGCAACGCGAAGTTCTCGGGCACCAAGGTCTGCGGCCACCACATGACCCAGCTCGGCGAGCCGATCATGTGCCTCAAGAACGCTGACTGCCCCAACATCAAGGAGCCCACCGACGCCAAGATCGGGGATCCGGCCTTCATCCTCTCCATCTCCACCGACCGCTTCCTCGAGGACTACGTCGTCCTGGTCCCGGACAAGTACAAGGAGAGCTACATCAACATCATGGGCCCCGCCAACGCGCAGGTCCTGGTGGACAACCAGCCCGTCAACCCAGGCAGCTGGTCGCTCTTCAGCGGCGGCAAGTGGAAGGCGGTGCGCATGGCGCTCAAGCCGGGCACGCACCAGGTCAAGGCGTCGGTGCCCGTCGGGCTCATCGTCTACGGCTACGACAACTACGTGAGCTACGGCTTCCCTGGCGGCATGGCGCTCAAGTAGGCGCGCTCGCTGAAGCCCCGTCCTCGAGGCGCTGTGCCTGCAGCGCTGGCCGCGAGATCCTATCCCTGACATCCCGGGATCGCGGCGTGG
Source organism: bacterium (assembly GCA_030425545.1). GTDB lineage: Bacteria > Myxococcota_A > UBA9042 > UBA9042 > UBA9042 > UBA9042. Next base: position 36,860 of record JAUIAC010000009.1, read on the forward strand.
CGGCACGCGCCGCCGTTGCACGCGTCGCTGGTACAGGCGTCGCCGTCGTCGCACGCACCCGCCGCGCCGGCCCACGGCGTCGCGCTACACCCGGAGCCGGGCGTGCAGCCGTCCTGGGTGCACGGGTTGCCGTCGTCGCACACGCCGAGCACCTGCACCGCGCACACGCCCTGCTGGCACGCGGTCTTCAACGTGCACGGGTCGCCGTCGTCACAGGGTGTGCCCGCCTTCGTCGCCTGGCTGACGCAGGTGCCGGTGGCGTCGGAGCACACCGCCTTCACGCACGCGCCGCCAGACTGCGCGCAGACCACAGGCTTGGCCACGACACACACGCCCGCGACACAAGCCTGCGGCGCGCACGGGGTCGCTAGCGTGCAGTCGGTGTCCTTGCCGCAAGCGCAGCCGTTGTTGCCGCCGCTGCAGCCTCCGACGCCGTCGCAGAGCTCGCCCTTGGTGCACACGTTGCCGTCGTCGCACGGGCTGCCCGCGGCCTTGGGGCCGGTCTTGCAGGCCCCGAGCGCGGCGTCACAGACGCCGGTGGTGCACGCGCCGTCCCCGGGGCACAGCGTGTCGTCGGCCAGGTGCACGCAGCCCTTGCCGGGCTGGCAGAAGTCGACCGTACAGGCCACGCCGTCGTCACAGAGCACCTTGGGCGCGACACACGTGCCGTGGGCGCAGACCCCTTTGCCCACGCACCACTTCGCGTCCTGACACACCACGTCCTGGCCGACCACCGGCAGGTGTTGGATCTGGCCATTGACGCAGGCCGTCGTCGTGCACGGGTTGCCGTCGTCGGCCGCGCCGCCGGGCACGCACTTGCCGGCCAGGCACGCCTCGCCGCAGGGGCCCTCGCCGCAGCTCGTGCCGTCGGGCCGGTCCTCGAAGACGCAGCTGCCCTCACCGTTGCACACGGTCTGTTGGCACGCGGCGGGCTCGAGGCCGGTCGGCGCACAGGCGGTCCCCTTGGGCACCAGCTCCACGCGACACTGGCCCGCGCTGCAGCGCGGCTTCGCGCACGGCGACGCCACCAGGTGGGCCAGACACTCCAGGTCGTTGTCACAGGCCAGGGCCTGCGCGCGGCCGTCTCCGCCCTGCCCGACTCCAGCCTGCCCGTCTGGCTGCGCAGCTGCGTCCGCGACCGCGCCGCCATCGCTCCCTGCGGCGGCCATCGGCCCGCCTGCCAGGGTGTCGGCTCCACACCCACCCAGCGACGCCAGCAGCGGTAAGCCCAGCGCCACGGCCACCCCTGCCCACCTCCGCGTCGCCATGGTTCGCTCCCGCCGCGCGTCGCCCCCGCGTGCGAGGCAGGCTAGCAGAGGCGCCGGCGCAGCCACGCGCCCCCTTACAAGCGCTCACGCTCGCACGCGTGAGCGCGCCACGCACACACCGTAAAAAACGCCGCCAAAACGCCGCGAGGCGCGACGACCGGCCCTCGAGCCAGGTCGCCGCGCCCCACGAGGCGTTTTGCTGGGAGGCCTAGCCCTTCCAGCCGGCGGCCTTGAGGTCGTCCTCGCTGAAGTAGGTGTCCGCGTCCTCCCACAGGTCCTTGGCCTTCTTCTGCTCGATGGCGTTCTCGGGCGCGAGCTCCGGCGCGGTGGTCAGGTCAAACTCGATGACCTCCTTCAGCAGCTTCACGAAGAGCGCGGGATCCTTCCACTTGGCGGCGAAGCGGTGGGCCATGAGCACCTTGGTGGCCAGGTACTGCGGCGCGCCCTTGATCGACTTCTCGAACGCGGCCTTGCTCTTGGCCTCGTCGCCCCGGAACACCGGGATCTTCGTCCAGTACACGCCGAAGTAGCGGTAGGGCGCGTAGTAGAAGTAGGTGGGCTGCAGCGACTCGACCCGGTCCATCATCGCCTTGATGTCGTCCTTGTACTTCAGGATCGTGGTCAGCCCCTCCTCGAGGCCCCACTTGCCGAGGTTGGTGGCGAACCAGTACATCGCCGGCACAGCAGTGGCGTCCGCAGTGCTGATCGACTCGGCGAAGGGCTTCTCCGCGCAGAAGTCCTTGCGGTACTTCGGCACCTTGAGCGCGAAGGCGATCTCGGCCTCCTTCATGCCCTTCCGGAACGTGGCCTTCATCTCCTCGTCCTTCTCGTCGTCCATGCGCAGGTGGCCGTCGGCGAGCAGGTAGTAGGCGCGGCTGAGCTTCACCCGGGTCTCAGCGTCTTTCGGCGTGATGGCGAGCGCCTTGTTCCAGCTCTCGATGGCCTTCTTGATCCAGGTGATGTCCTTGCGCTCCTTCCAGGCCGCGTCGCCTGCAGCGACATGCTCGGCGGCGTTGCCCTGAGCGGTGGCGTTGGGCACGAGCTGGCCGCACACGTTCTGCCGGGTGGTGCCGCAGCCGGCGGCGAAGAGCGCGAATGCGAGGGTGAGGAGGGTCATCTTGCGAGTCATGTTCATTGCTCCGGGGTTTCGGTTCATGCGGGACACGTCCGCCGATCGGGGGCGTCGTGCTGGGGAGGTGTTCGGGCCGCTCGCGGTGCCGGGGGCGGCGAGGGCGGCTGGCCGGCTTGCGGCAGGCGCTGCGACGGCGTGTCACGGCGCCGTATAGCTTGAAAGTGCGGCGGAATCTAGCGGCACGGACCCAACACGGCAAGGGGCCGCGACCCGGGCCCTGCAGATGACTTCACTGCGCGCCCGCTCTACCCTCTCCCGGCCTCCGTCGCTCCCCCCGCGCTTCCCGCCAGGCCAGCGCGGCCACGGCGCGCCCTCTCGCCCCCGCGCCCTCCGCGCGCCGGGCCGCACGCAGGACCACACCATGCCCCTCATGCCTCCCCTGCCCCGCGCTGTGGGCCGTCTGTCCCCACGAGCCGCCATCGGCCGCCGCGCGTGCCTCGCGCTCGCCCTCGCCCTGACCGCGAGCGCCTGCAGCAGCGACGACGACGCCAAGACGCCGCTCGCACCCACCGCCGAGCGCGGCCTCGAGCTGCCCGACGCGTCCCGCTACAGCGCGGAGATCCGGTGGACCGACCACGGCGTGCCGCACGTCGTCGGCGACACCATCGGGGACGCCATCTTCGGCCAGGCCTTCGCCAACGCGACCCTCAACATCTGCACGTTCTCCGACATCGTGCTCATGGCCAACAGCAAGCGCGCGGCGCACCTCGGTCCCGGCAAAGACGGCAAGTGGATCGAGACCGACTTCGCCCATCTCGCCTTGGGGGTCCGCGCGCGCGCTGAGGCCTCGTGGACCCAGCTCAGTGAAGACGGCCGCGCCGCGCTGATCGCCTACGCCGCGGGCACCAACCACTACATCGACACCACCCCTCCGGGCGAGCTGCCCAAGCGCTGCCGCGACGCCAAGTGGGTCAAGCCCATCACGCCGGTCGACCTGCTCACCTGGTACCTGACCATCGCCCTCCAGGCCGGCAACAGGAACTTCGCGCAGTACATCGGCACCACCCGCCCACCCGACACCGAGTGGAGCGCCGCGACGCCGCGACGCGCGCCCCGACAGGTGGCGGGACGCAGCGCGGACACGCAGGCGCGCTGGCTGGGCCGCTACGCCGACCTGGCCGTGGGGCTCGCCCAGGGCCGCGTCTTCGGCATGCCGGCCGACGAGGCCATCGGCTCCAATGGGTGGGCCGTCGGAGGCGACCTCAGCGACAACGGCAAGGGCATGGTCCTGGGCAACCCGCACTTCCCCTGGTTCGGCGAGCTGCGCTTCTACGAGAACCACCTCACGGTCAAGAACGACCCCACCCACGGCGCCATGGACGTGTACGGCGGCACCCTCATCGGCGTGCCCGGCGTCCAGATCGGCTTCACCCAGGGCTTCGGCTGGACCCACACGGTGTCGTTTTCGTCGAAGTTCACCTTCTACAAGCTGAAGCTGAAGGAGGGCGACCCGCTGACCTACATCGTCGACGGCGACGAGCGGAAGATCACGGGCACCGAGAGCACCATCGACGTCCTGCAGCCCGACGGCACGGTGACGCAGAAGACGCGGACCTACTACCGCTCGGAGGTCGGGGTCATGGCGGCGCTCCCCGCTGTGGCGGAATGGACCAAGTCGCAGGCCTTCACCATCCGCGACGCCAACGAGGCGAACCTCGCGCTCATCGACCACTTCCTCGCCATCGACCGAGCGCAGAGCGTGGCCGACGCGCAGAAGGTCTTGCACGAGGTCCAGGGCCTGCCGTGGGTCAACCTCATGGGCGCCGACTCGGCGGGCGACGCCCTCTTCTCGGACGCCTGCTCGGAGCCGAACCTCAGCCAGGCCGCGCAAGACCTCCACACCAAGAAGATCGACGACGGAGACTTCCTCACGGAGTTCGCCTACCAGCTCGGCGCTGTGCTGCTCGACGGCAGCCTCAAGATCAACGACTGGGTCGACGACGCCGACCCGGCGCGCCAGCCCGGCCTGGTGGCGTGCAAGAACGTGCCGGCGCTCAAGCGGCGTGACTACGTCGCCAACGCCAACGAGTCGCACTGGCTCACCAACGCGTCGGCCCCCCTGGAGGGCTACTCCACCGTCTTCGGCCTGGAGCGCACGGTCCGCTCGCTGCGCACCCGCGTGGGCCTGCACCTGCTCACAAGCGAGGGCAAGGACAGCGCCAGGGGCGCAGACGGCAAGTTCAACCTCGACGAGCTGCAGTCCGTGGTCGACGCGGGCCACACCATGGGCGCGACGCTGCTGCACCAGGGCGTCGTCGACCTGTGCGCTCAGGTCACGTCGGTGACCCTGCTCGTCGACAAGCAGGACCAGACCGTGGACGTGACGCCCGCTTGCGCCGTGCTCAAGGCGTGGGACGGCGGGTTCACCGCCAGCAGCAAGGGCGCGGTGCTCTTCCGCGAGTGGTTCGCCGGCTACGACAACCGCGACAGCTCCGGCGAGCTCTGGGCGACGCCCTTCGACGTGAAGTCGCCCGTGGCCACGCCCCACACGCTCAAGCTCGACGACGCCGACCCCGCGGCCACCCGAGCGATGCGCTACCTGGCGCTGGCGGTGCTCCGCCTCCAGGAGCAGAAGATCCCCCTCGACGCGCCCCTGGGCGACCAGCAGTTCACGCTCAAGGACGGCAAGCGCATGCCGGTCCCCGGCGCGTTCCACGGCGAGGGCGCGTTCAACGTCATCGGCTGGTCCGCCGGGCGCGACAGCACCACGTTCGGCCACTTCGCCCGCGACAAGGTGGTCCACAGCGCCTCCGGGCTCACCACCAGCGGCTACGCGGTCAACTACGGCAGCAGCTTCGTCATGGCGCTCCAGTTCACCGACAAGGGCCCAGTCGCGCGCACCCTGGTCACGTACAGCCAGTCGGCGGAGCCGGACTCGCCGTGGCACAGTGACCAGACAGCCATGTTCGCCAAGCAGCAGTGGAAGACGGCGCGCTTCTCCGAGGCCGACGTGCTCGCCGACCCGAAGCTCCAGGTGCAGAAGCTGCCACGCAAGTAGCGCCGCGAATCCCCCGAGTTTCCTGCCACTGCGCGCCCTGCCGTTGCCGCCCCCGCGGGTGCGTCCTATGGTTCAAGGCGCGGCACAGCTGCGTCGCGCCCAGGAGCCCGCCATGATCACCGTCACCCCCGCCGCGTCCGAGCACATGCGTCACCTCATCGCCGAGAGCGGCGGGCCTGAGGTGAAGGGCATCCGCATCTCGGTGATGGCCGGCGGCTGCTCGGGCTTCTCCTACAACCTCGACTTCGAGGACGACCCGGAGCTGGACGACAACGTCTTCGGCGACAACCCGCGGGTCTTCGTCGACGACGCGTCCATGGGCTACATCCAGGGGCTCACGCTCGACTACGAGGGCGGCCTCAACGGCACCGGCCTCAAGTTCGACAACCCCAAGGCCACGACGACCTGCGGCTGCGGCACGAGCTTCAGCGTCTAGCAGACTGCGCCCAGCCGTGGGCCACGCCTCACAATCGCGAAGCTTCAGGTCACAGTGACGCGTGAAAAAACTTGATCATACGGGCGTATAGCTGCTCAAGCGTCTTGGCGTCACGGACCATGTGGGTGTGGCCCGGCAGCGGCACGAACTGGTGCGCCACGCCCGCCTCGAAGAGCACCTTCGACAGCTTGACTGAGTGACTGAACCACACGTTGTCATCGGCAGTTCCGTGCACAAGCATCAACTTTCCCTTCAGCTTTTCCGCACCGTGGATGGGGGAGCTGACGCGGTAGGCGTGCCCAGGTTCGCCGGGCAGGCCGAGGTAGCGCTCGGTGTAGTGGGTGTCATAGTCGCGCCAGTCGGTCACCGGAGCGCCGGCGACGCCCGCCTTGAAGAGCTCGGGCAGGCGGATGGTGGCGGCGGACGCGAAGGTCCCCCCGAACGACCAGCCAAAGACGCCGACACGCGCCAGGTCCATCTCGGGCAGCTCGCGCGCCAGGGCTCGCAGCGCCTCGGCCTGATCTGCGAGCGGCGCGCTCAGCAGGTCCTTGCGGGTCGCCCGCTCCCACGCCCTGCCGCGCCAAGGGGTGCCGCGCCCGTCAAAGCTGCAGACCACAAACCCGTGGTCCGCGAGCCACTGCTGGAGCGCGAAGCGCGGCGCGTGGGCCCGCACCACGTTGTAGTGCGGACCGCCGTAGGCGTAGACGATGACAGGGTAGCGGCGTCCCGGCCGGTGATTGCGGGGGCGCAGCACCACCGCGCGCACCTTGCGCGGACCCACGGTGTACCACTGCGGCTGGACCGGGAAGCCGGGCGCCTCCGCCTCACTGCGGACCTGGCGCACCGCCCCGCCGCCGCGGCGGTGGACCTCGACCCGGGCAGGACCGTCTCGGGGGCCGAGCGCCAGCAGCCAGGCGTCGCCGCTCTTGGCCACGCTCGCGCCGTGCCATCCCTCGGTGGTCGTCACCCGCACCAGCGCCGACGTTGACGCGTCGTCTTTCGCTGTGGTGGACCCGGCCTTCGCCTCAGGCGCCGGGCCCTTCTGCGCCGCCGGGAGCGGCCCCAGCGGCAGCCGCGCGACGTGCGACGTGGTGGGCTCCGCAGAGGCGGAGAGCCAGAGCTCGCGTCGCTTGCTGTCCACCGCCAGGAGGCGCCGGTAGCCGTCTTGTGGCCGCGTCAGGGTTCGCACCAGGGCCCCGCTGGCCGCGCGGAGCTCCAGCTGCCAGCTCCCGCCGCGCTCGGTGGACCAGAGGAAGTGGCGGCCGCCGTCGATCCATCGAGGCATGCTGCTGTCGAGGTTGAGCCAGGCGCTGTCGGTCTCGGTCACCAGGGTGTCCCATCCCCCAGACGCGCGCTTGGCCAACACCACCAGCTCCGACTGTGCCCGGTTCTGAACAACCACGGTGAGCGGGGCGCCCTTGGACCACCGCACGCGGGTCAGGTAGGGCCAGCGGGCCCGGTCCCAGTCCAGCCACGCGGTGGCGCCGCCGGTGGCCGGAACCACGCCCAGGCGGACCTTGGCGTTGGCCTTGCCGGGCCGCGGATAGGGCCAGCCGCGCCCCGGCCGCTCCGGGTGCAGCGGATCGTGCACATGCATGCGCTCCACGCCGGACGTGTCGGTGCGCTGGTACACGAGCATGCGGCTGTCGGGCGACCACCAGTAGCCGTGGTGTCGCCCCATCTCCTCTTGAGCGACGAACTCCGCCAGGCCGTGGGTCACGTGCTTCGACGCGCCCTGGGTCAGCTGCACCGCCTTGTGTGTGTCGAGCGACAGCGCCCAGAGCTCGCCGCCCCGCACCCAGGCCACGCGTCGGCCGTCGGGAGACAGCCGGGGGTCCAGCACTGGCCCGCGCCCCGGCAGGGCCAGCTCCTTGGACTGGCGCGTCTTGCGGTCGACCAGGAAGACGCGACCCGAGAGCGGCACCAGCAGGGTGTTGCCGTCTTTGCTCAGCGCGAAGCGGGCGAGCCCGCGTGCCGCCAGCCGCTGCCGTTCGCGCCGCGCCTTCTCCTCGGCGCTCAGGGTCTCTGCCGCGCCACCCAGCAGGCGCTCCGCTGTCAGCAGCACCCGCTCCTCGCCGGTGGCCGGGTCGAGCGCGTACAGCCGCTGCACAAAGGAGCGACCGGGCGAGCGGAGGTAGAGCAGCTCCGAGCCGTCGGGCAGCCAGGCGAAGCTGCGCGGCTTGCCGAGCCGAAAGCGGAAGGTGGCGGCGTACTGCGCGAGAAAACCGGGGTCCGCGACCGACGGCGGCGCGGGCACAGCGGTGGTGGCAGGCGTCGGCGACTGGGTGGCCTGCGCTCTGGGCGGCTGCGCGGCGGTGGGGCGAAGCGGCGCGCCACAGCACCCCGCGACGGCCACCGAGACCAGCAGCGACGTGATCGGCGACGAGCGCAGACCTCGTTTGGCGTCCTCGGGGACCGAACGCCGAGGGGTCCGGTGTTCCTGGGGGTCATGCTGCATCGGCACCTCCTGCAGGTCCCTTGTGCCCCGCCGCCGCGTCGAGAGCAACGTGGCTGTGGTAGCGTTCGCGCCGCCGAGGGCGCCGCGCCGCCCCCCAACCGACCGCGCGCCGCCCACCTGGCGCGGGACACGAGGAGTCGACCATGCCGGACGTGTTCATCTACGACGCCGTGCGCACCCCACGCGGGCGCGGAAAGGCTGGCAAAGGCGCCCTGAGCGGCGTGCACCCCCAGGAGCTCCTGGCACAGAGCCTCAACCACATGGCCGAGCGCCTCGCCCTCGACAAGTCCCTGGTCGACGACGTGGTGGTGGGCTGCGTCTCGCAGGTCAAGGAGCAGGGGGCGTGCATCGCGCGCAACGCCGTGCTCGCCGCGCGCTGGCCCGACTCGGTCACGGGCGTCACGGTCAACCGCTTCTGTGGTTCGGGGCTGCAGGCGATCAACTTCGCCGCCATGGGCGTCGGCTCCGGCTTTCAGGACGCCGTGGTCGCAGGCGGCGTCGAGAGCATGTCGCGCGTGCCCATGGGCAGCGACGAGGCCATGATCGACGGGCTCAACCTCGCGCTGCGCGCCCACACGCCCATGGTGCCGCAGGGCATCAGCGCGGACCTCATCGCGACCCTCGACGGCTTCACCCGGGCCGACGTCGACGCCTTCGCGCTCGAGAGCCAGCAACGCGCGCACCTCGCCACCGAGGAGGGCCGCTTCCAGCGCAGCCTCTTCGACGTGGTCGACGCCGCCGGTGAGGTGCTGCTCGACCGCGACGAACACATGCGTCCCGGCACCACGCTAGAGTCTCTCGGTGGCCTGCGACCGGCGTTCGAGCGCCTCGGCGCGACGCCGGTCGGCCCTCAGGGAGAGACGCTGGACGACATCGCGCGGCTCCGCTACCCGGAGGCAGGGGCGCTGTCGCACGTGCACACGGCCGGCAACTCCAGCGGTATCGTCGACGGCGCGGCGGTGGTGCTCCTCGGGAGCGCGGCGTTCGGCGAGCGCGCTGGGCTGCGACCCCGCGCGCGTGTGCGCGCCCTCGCCACGGCAGGGGCGGAGCCAGTGATCATGTTGACCGCGCCCGCACCGGCGTCGGAGGCCGCGCTGGCTCAGGCCGGCATGAGCGCAGGCGACATCGACCTCTGGGAGATCAACGAGGCCTTCGCGGTGGTGCCCCTGCAGACCATGCGCAAGCTCGGCATCCCGCGCGACAAGGTGAACGTCAACGGCGGCGCCATCGCGCTGGGCCACCCGCTCGGCGCCACCGGGGCCGCGCTGCTCGGCACCGCGCTCGACGAGCTGGAGCGCGAAGGTCTGCAGACGGCGCTCGTCACCCTCTGCATCGGCGGCGGCATGGGCATCGCCACCATCATCGAGCGGTGCTGAGGGATCGCCAACACGCCGCCGAAGCCCGCACCCGAGCCGCGAGGAGCCCCTATGATCACAGCAGACGAGCGCGCCGCACGACGAGCCACCCTCGCAGCCACCATGGGCCGGCCCGTGCTGCTCATGGGTCACGGGGACCGACCGCGCAACCTGCCGATGGTGCCGGTGCCTTTTCGGCAGGACAGCACGTTCCTGTATTACACCGGCTGTCGCGAGCCGGACGCGGCGGCGCTGCTGGTGGACGGCAAGTGCACCCTCTTTCTGCACCAACCAGGGGACGACGACGCCCTGTGGCACGGCCCCACGCCCTCGTTGGCCGAGCGCGGCGCCGCGTTGGGGGTCGACGACGTGCGACCTCACAACGAGCTGGAGCGGGCCGTGGCCGACGTGCTCGCGCAGGGGCCCCTTGCGTCCCTGGCGGTCGCCGACGCGGCGCGGTCGAAGCTCGCGTCCTGGTGGACCGGCCGCGCGCTGAACTTCGGCGTCGACCACGGTGACGACGACCTGGTGCAGGCCGTGATCTCGCAGCGGCGAGTCAAGAGCAGCGCCGAGATCGAGGCCCAGCGGGCGGCGGCTCAGCACAGCGCCGCGGCCCACGTGGCTGTGGCGCAGGCCGCGTGCGCAGGCGCTACCGAGCGCGGTCTGAAAGCGGTGTTCGAGGCCGTCCTCGCGGGCCGCGGGCTGACGCCGGGCTACGGCACAATCCTGAGTCGTCGGGGCGAGGTGCTCCACAACCGCACCCACGACGGCGTCCTCGAGGCCGGCGACCTCCTGCTGGTCGACGGCGGCGGCGAAGGGCCCGAGGGCTACACCGCGGACATCACCCGGACGTGGCCCGTGGGCGGCGCGTTCACGGGGCGGCAGCGAGCCGCCTACGAGGCTGTGCTCGCCGCGCAGGACGAAGCCATCGCGCTCTGTCGCCCGGGCGTGCGGTACCGCGAGGTCCACGACGCCGCGTCCCGCGTCCTGGCGCGCTTCCTCATCGACGAGGGCGTGCTCACCTGTGACGTCGACGAGGCGCTGAGCTCAGGCGCCCACGGCCTCTTCTACCCCCACGGCACCGGTCACCTCATCGGCCTCGACGTGCACGACCTGGAGAACTTCGGCGACCTGCCCTCGTACCCCAGCGACCAGCCGCGGCCGACGCAGTTCGGGACCTGCAACCTGCGCCTGGACCTGCCTCTGGAGGCGGGCTGGGTGGTCACGGTGGAGCCGGGCCTCTACGCCGTGCCCGAGATCCTGCACGACCCCAAGCTCCGCGACACGCTCGGGGACCGGGTGAGCTGGTCGCGGGCCACGTCGTGGATCGGCCTCGGTGGCATCCGCATCGAAGACGACGTCGCCGTCACCCTGGGCGCTCCGGACATCCTGAGCGCCGCGACACCCAAGTCGGTCGCCGCGGTCGAGGCGGTCACCGGAGCGGGGCCGACGGTTGGCGAGCGGCTCGCGGTCCAGGGGTTCTGAGCCCGCCGGCCAGCGCTCAGCGGACCCGCTGCGACAGGCGCGTCGCCTCGATCACCTCGCGCGCCGCCTCGGGCCAGCTCTTGAAGCGCGCGACAAAGGCCTGAAAGCCCGCCCGGGTGCCGAGCTTGCGCGCCTCGCTGAGACTCAGCACCACCAGCGCCTTCCGCGCCTGCTTCCGCACGTCGCCGATCTCCTTCCAGTCCTGATGCAGCGTCAACCAGCTCTCGAGGGCCGTCACCGTCCCCGCCGCCACCGCCACCTCGAGCCGCAACAGCGCCAGCCGCTGACGGCCAGCCTTGCCGTGATCGCGGACCTCCGCCCAGTACTCGTAGCGCTTCAAGAAGGTCACCAGCGCCGCGTCGGTGGGCCGCTGACCGAGCGCGCGCCAGGCCGCCACCACCTCTGCGCGACGTGCCTCGGACAGAGATGACGCCGCCGAGCGCACCGCTTTGTAGCGGTGGGCAAAGGCCTGGTACGCGGCCACCGTGTCCCGCACCTTGGCCTCCGCCAGGGCGAGCTTCATCTCGTGCAGCAGCCCCTTGGTGGCCCAGGTGGTGCCAGCGAAGCGCGCGTTGAAGGCGCGCCACTTGTCCACGCTGGTCGCGCGCATCGCCTCGTCGTAGCCCACCTGCGCCTCGAGCGACACGGCGCGCGCGACGATCTCCTTCGCGGCAGGCCAGCGCTTGTAGAGGATCTGAAAGCGGTCGAGGGCCGCCATGGTGCCCTCACGCTGGGCCGACGCGAACGCCAGCTCGGCCTCGCGCCGCTGCGACCGCGCCACTGAGGGTGTGCCCGGGTAGCGCTTGCGAAAGGCCCGGTGTGCGCGAATGGAGTCGGCCTGCAGGGTGATGTCTCGATACCAGGCCGCCGCCTCGAGCTGGTACGCCAGGCTGTGCTGCTTGGTCGTCGCCTGGGTCTCTGGGACCGCCTTGCGAAACGCGCGGTAGGCCTGAACCGTGTCCTTCTTGCGCGCCGACGCCAGGGCCGCCTGCGCAATCAAGCTCTCGACCTGAAACATCTCCTCGGGCAGCGCCGGACCGTAGCGGTTGTCGTCGAGGAAGCGCTCGCCACGGCTCACGGCCTCGGTGTAGCGGCCCTCGTTGATCAGCTCCCGCAGCTGCTCCTGCATCGGGGCGCACGCGGCGAGGGTCACCGACAGCGCCACCGACACGAGCGCGGATCGTCCCAGCGACGCAAGCCGCGCCCTCGGGCGCGTCAGGTCGGCATGGCAGGCAAGCTTCGTCGTACAACACGTCATGGGGTTGGGCTCCGGGTGCGCGCACAGGGTAGACCCATTTGGCCCCACGTCGCCAAAACCCGGGCACACGGCTCGCCACAGCGCCGTCTCGACCGGAAACACGGCCCGGCCTTGTCCCGCTTGCGGCGCGCGGCTACGCTTGCGGGGAATTTGTAGGACGGTACCCATGGACGAGACCCTGGACGGCAAACTCGCGTTCGCCAAGACCGAGGCCACCGACATCTCGATGCTGCCGAAGCGGCTCGTTCGCCGACCGCACATGTTTCAGATCGTCGAGGGAGACATCCCACCGCGGACCATCCCGTTGACGCGTGACACCATGGTCGTCGGCCGCTCCAACCAGGCCGACGTCCGGATCATGACGGCGGACCTGAGTCGCATGCACATGCGGGTCGAGCGCACGCGTCGCGGCTTCAAGTGCATCGACCTGGGCAGCCGCAACGGTGTCTACGTCAACCATGTGCGCGTTCGTAGCGCCATCTTGCGGGACGGCGACCACGTGCAGCTCGGCAACGTCGTCCTCATGTACCACGAGGGAAGCTGATGTCGTTCTTCGTGCGATTCTGGGGCGTTCGCGGCTCCATCCCGACCCCGGGCCCCCAGACACAGCGCTACGGCGGCAACACGTCGTGCGTCGAGGTCGAGGTGGACGGCGTCCGCTACATCTGCGACGCAGGTTCGGGCATCCGCGAGCTGGGCATCGAGCTGATGTCGAGCAACCTGGGCAAGCTGAAGGCGCACTTCTTCTTCAGTCACATGCACTGGGACCACATCCAGGGCTTCCCCTTCTTCGGGCCGGTGTACGTGCCCGACAACCACTTCACCATCTGGGGACCCAAGACGGGTGACCGTCGCTTTGCCCGGCTGCTCCAGGGCCAGATGCACTCCAGCTACTTCCCGGTCGACTTCCAGGACCTGGGCGGCACGATCCACGCCGACGACCTGGGCGACGGCGACCGCGTGGTTGACGGTGTCCGGGTGCGGGTCTTTCACCAGCACCACCCGGGCGTCAGCTACGCCTACCGCTTCGAGCGCGACGGCGTCTCCGTGGTCTACGCGACGGACAGCGAGATCGACCTCGACCTGGACGACCCGGATCTACCGATGCGCGACTCGCGGGCGCTGCGGGCCGTACCCTCGGATCTGGTGGAGTTCTGTCGCGGCGCAGACCTGCTCATCGCCGACGGCCAGTACACCGACGCCCAGTACCCCAAGTTCGTGGGGTGGGGCCACGCGCGCGCGACGACGGTCACGGACCTCGCCGTGCACGCGCAGGTCAAGCAGCTCGCCGTGTTCCACCACGACCCGATGCACACCGACGAGCAGATCGACATGCTCGTGAAGCACTGCCAGGACCGCGCTGAGCGCCACGGCAGCGACATGCTCGTGTTTGGCGCGCGAGAGGGCTTCGAGCTGGAGCTCGGCCAGCAGTTCTAGCCTCGCGCCCGGCTGCAGAACCCCGCGTCCGGCTTCAGAACCCCGCGCCCGGCTTCGCCAGGTACGCGTCTTCCTCCGCCGTGTTGGTGCGGCCGAAGATGGCGTTGCGGTGCGGATAGCGGCCGAACTCGACGATGACGTCGCGGTGGCGCTCGGCGTAAGTGACAAAGCTGCGGAACACGTCCAGCGGCTCGGCGCCCTCCGCCTCGGCCCGCGCCAGCAGCGCGGTGAAGGCCGAGAGCGAGCGGTCCTGCCAGTCCAGCGACTCGCCGTGCTCGAGCGGCATGTAGAAGAACGCCGCTTCGATGGGCGACAGCGCCCGGTCGTGTCCCAGCTCCATGCCGTCCACCACCAGCTGTCGGGCGCGCGCGTCCTGCGAGAACGAGGCGGGCGTGCCGCGGTAGATGTTGCGAGAGAGCTGGTCCAGCAGCACCACCAGCGCCAAGCGGCCCCGCGGCGTCTCCGCCCAGTGGTCCAAGGCGCCCGCCGCGGCCCGCTGCAGGGTGGGCTCGAAGCGGGCCCGAATCCGCGCGTCCTGCGCGGCGTCTTTCGTGAACCAGAGCGAGAAGTCGGGCGACTCGGGGAACCAGAAGTCGAGCACGTCGTTGGCGGTGAG
>JAUIAC010000315.1 GCA_030425545.1 bacterium
CTCGCCTGCACCAGCGGCGCGTGCGCCCCCTCGGGCAAGAAGGCCGCCAACGACGCGTGCCTGCTCTCGGCCGAGTGCGAGGGCGAGCTCCAGTGCGGCTTCTTCGGCTTCTGCGTGGTCAGCGGCGACCGCAAGGTCAACGAGACCTGCACCAGCGTCAGCGACTGTGAGAAGGGGCTCTTCTGCAACCTGCAGGGGGTCACCGGCTTCTGCACGGCGCCTGCCAAGGTGCCGAAGGACCTCTATGCCAGCTGCAAAGAGACCAAGGAGTGCTGGCCCGGCCTGCACTGCAACGCCTCGGGCCAGTGCATGCCGGGCAGCGTCACGCTCAGCCCCGATCTCTTCCCCGGCTCCACCTGCCCCGTGCGGGAGGAGGCCGAGCTGCCCTTCCAGGCGCGGAACCACATCCCCCGTGGCGACGAGGCGACCCAGGGCTTCTATGCCACCCCCTTCCCCAGCGACCTGCGCATCAAGAAGGGCAAGGTCGACCTCTCGGCCCACCCGCGCCCCGGCACCGGGCTGATTGGCCTCGACCTCATCGGCAACGTCATCGACGGCCTCAGCGCCGAGATGGACGGCTTCTCCATCGCCCCCACGATCTACTTCCGGTGGACCCGACCGCTCGACCCGAAGTCCCTGGTCACCAGCGGCCCGCAGCGCAACGTCTTCTTCTTCAACGCCAAGACCGGCGAGCAGGTCGAGTTCACCCAGTCGTTCAAGCCGGCGCGCAACAAGTACATCTGCGCGAACTGGCTCGCCATCCACCCGACGTGGAAGAACGCCCTCGACGCCAAGACCACCTACGTCGTCTACATCACCGACAGCGTGCGCGCAGACCTGGGCGAGGGCGCCGATCCGAAGGAGCTCGTGCCGGCGCAGAGCGCCGACCTGAAGACCCTGCTCTCCAACGTCGCGCCCAAGGACGCCACGGAGAAGGCGGCGTGGGACGCCTACAAGACCCTGCGCAAGGTCATCGCCGACAAGAAGCAGCCCGTGGCCAAGATCGTGGCGGCGACGCAGTTCACCACCCAGGACCCGACCCGCTTCATGCGGCAGTTCAACGAGATCGCCCTCAAGGCCAAGGCGCCGAAGCTGATGGCGAAGGCCTTTCAGTGCGGCGTCGACAAGGGCACCTCGCCCTGCGCCACGCCCGGCATCAAGGCGGGCACGACCGATCCCCGTGGCTGCCCGGCGAACGCGGCGAGCAACCCCTGGCGCGAGTACCACCTGCAGCTCGAGATGCCGACCTACCAGGACGGGGCGCGGCCCTACCTCGACGGCGGCGGGCAGCTCAAGGTCCAGAGCGGAAAGCCCCAGATCACGGGCTATGAGACGGTGTGCATGACCCTGACCGTGCCCAAGAGCGCCAAGCCCGCGGCCGGCTGGCCCCTGGTGCTCTACGCCCACGGCACCGGCGGCTCGCACCGGAGCGGCGCCGCGCAGATGGGCAAGCAGCTCTCGACCCTGAAGGACGGCCCGACCAGCGTCGCCATGGCCACGCTGGGCATCGACGGCTCCATGCACGGCAACCGCCGGGGCGTCGCCGCCCACGCGGCCAACATCGACCCGGGCCCGCTCTTCTACAACTTCGCCAACCCGCCGGCAGCAAAGGGCAACTTCTACCAGGGCGCGGCGGACAACTTCACGCTGATCCGCTACGTGCGCGCCGCCAAGCTCGACCTGGTCGGCGCCGGCAAGGTCAACTTCAACCCGAAGAAGCTCTACTACATGGGCCACAGCCAGGGCGGCACCACCGGCCCGCTCTTCGCCCCCTACGCGCACGACCTCTCGGGCAACAGCTACCTGCACGCCTACGTGTTCTCGGGCGCTGGCGCGGGCCTGGTGTTCTCGCTGCTCAACAAGAAGTCGCCAGAAGACGCCACCATCGGCATCAAGCTCGCGCTGCAGGAGGTGGATCTCGACGAGTACCACCCGGCGCTGGCCCTGTTTCAGTACTACTACGACGAGGTCGATCCGCTGGTGTACGGGCCGCTCTACTACACCAAGCCGGACAGCCAGCCGGTGCACGTGCTGCACACCTTCGGTCAAGGCGACACCTACACCCCGCCGGAGACCAGCCGCATCTACGCCGCGTCTACGGGGGGCAAGCTGCTCAAGCCCACCGACGCGGGCGACTGGTTCGACCCCATCGACGACCTGGGTGTGATCCCGGCCGACCACAAGGCGACGGTGTCGGGCAACATCTCGGCCAAGTTCAACGGCAAGACCTACAAGGTGACCGGGGTGACGGTGCAGCACCTCAACGACACCAAGCAGTCCACCAACGGCAAGGCCTACGACGGCCACTTCATCGCGTTCAAGGACAAGCTCTGCAACAAGCAGGTCGGCACCTTCTTCGCCACGGCCGTCGCCAAGGGCACCCCGGCGGTGCCGCACAAGTAGGTTGGAGCCGGAGGCTGACTCCGCCCCCCACGCTACAGATGAGCCGCCGCGCACGACGCGTCACGCATTGCTCTCCTAGGGTACCTGGGCTACCACTACCCGCAGGTGTGAAGGGTCACGCTGGGGAGCCGGGATGAAGGGGCTGCTGCTGCGGCTGTTTGCGTTCCATAGGGACGATCGTCGCGTGCTCATGCTGCTCGGCCCGCTCTTCGCGGTGGCCACGGCGAGCAGCGTCATCGTCGCGACGTTCACCAAGGCCCTCTTCCTCTCCGCCAACGAGCTCACGGCCATGCCGTGGATGTTCCTGGGCGCCTCCGCCTTCACCGCGGTGGCCTCGGTGGCCTACGTCATGCTCATGGAGCGCATGGCGATGCACCGGCGCTTCACCGCGCTGCTGCTGACAGCGGTGGTGACCTTCAGCGCGCTGCGCATGCTCTATCCGCTCCACGAACAGGCGATGAGCTTCATCCTCTTCGTCTGGTGTACCGGCGTCGGCCACCTGGTGCTGATCCAGATGTGGAACATGTCGTCGGGGCTGCTGCCCGCGCGCCAGGGCAAGCGCTTGTTCCCCGTGTTTGCGGCCATCTCGACCCTTGGGGCGGCGGTGGGCGGCGGCCTGGTGCAGGCGGTGCTGGCGCTGAAGTTTCCGGCGCACGACCTGGTGTGGGTGAGCGTGGCGCTGCTCTTGGTGCCGCTCTTCGCGGTGCGCCGCGTGATCCGCGAGCTGGCCGGAGCCTTGCCCACCACCGGGGTCGAGCGCGAGGCGACGGTGAGCCGGAAGTCGGGCAAGGGCGTCGCCAAGATCAAGGGTGGCTCGGAGGTGTCCCGAGGGGCCCGCAGCCTCATCGACTCGCCCCTGCTCTCGCGGCTGGCGCTCTTCGTCTTCTTGATGCAGGTGGCGTCCGTGCTGCTGGACTACACGTTCTCGGGCGAGCTGAAGTCGACCTTCCCCAAGAACGAGCTGGCTGGCTTTCTGGGCAAGTACTACGGCATCTCGAACCTGCTCGCGTTCGTGTTTGCGCTCTTCGCCGGGGGCCGCATGGTGCGCGCCGTGGGCATCGGCCTCGCGGTGGCGAGCAGCGCAGGGGCCATCGCCATCGGCAGCGCGCTCTACCTGGCCCTGAGCTTGGGCCTGGCCAAGGGGTCGGCCTTCTGGGTCATCGTGGGCGCGTCCTTCTTCGAGCGCATCACCAGCTTCGCCCTGAGCCGCAACGCGATGCAGATGCTGGTGACGCCGATCGAGACCCGCAAGGGCGAGCGGGCCAAGACCCTCATCGACGGCGTCATCTACCGCGCGGCGACCATCGTGGTGTCGGTGGCCCTGCTGATCGCGCAGCCGGGCGCCGACGAGCTGTGGTGGCTGGCGCCCTTCGCCATCCTGGCGTCGGTGGCCGTCGTCGCGGTGGCGCTGCGCATCGGGCCCCACTACCGGCGGACGCTCTTCGAGGCGCTCCGGGCGCGGCGGCTCGACACCAGCGCCGACCCGAACATGCGTGAGTGGGTGGCCCGCACGGCCCTGGCCGAGGTCGAGGAGCGCCTGAGCTCCCAGGATCCCTCCGACGTCCTGAAGGCCCTGGAGCTGCTGCGTGACCTGCGGCTGCCCGTGCTGCCCGAGGCGCTGACGCCCCTGCTGCGGCACGAGGACCCCGAGGTGGTGCGGCGGACCCTCGAGACCATGACCTTGCTCGGCCAGGTGGCGCCCCGCGACGCGCTGCTGAACCTGCTGCGCATGGACCAGGACGATCCCATCCTGCGCGAGACCCTGCGCATGTTGGGCAGCTACCCAGACGAGGAGCTCGTGGGCAAGGTCCGCAGCTACGCCAGCCACCCGGACGCTGGGGTGGCCTCTCTGGCGGTGATCTGGCTGAAGGACGTGGCGGGCTACAAGTCGACCATGGACATCCACATGGACCTCATGAGCGACATCCGCAGCGACGACGAGGGCCGACGCGCCCGCGCCGCTGAGATGGCGGGCCGGACGCAGTGGGTGCAGGCGACCCGCGACCTGCCGAAGATGGTGGACGACCCCAGCGAGGTGGTTCGTCGCAACGCGGTGGAGGCCATGGGTCAGGTGGGGCTGCCGCAGTATGTCGACCCGCTCATCCGCGCCCTGGGCCGCGCCGACCTGAGCGATCGCGCCCGCACGGCGCTGATGCGCTACGGCGAGAAGCTCGTCGACGAGGTGGAGCGGCGCATGGACGCCGGCACGCTCAACCTGGCGACCCAGATCCGCCTGCTGAGTGTGGTCGAGGGCATCGGCAACGGCGCCGCCGTGGACATGCTGACCAAGTCCGCGGAGACCGACTCCGTGGCGCTGCGCAACCAGGCTGTGCTCTCGCTCTGGCGCATGGCGCGGGACCCGTCTCGGCCCACGCCGCCGCCGGGCTGGTCGCGCCGCCGCGTGTTGGCGGAGCTCAAGGCGCTGGAGGGCTACCTCACGGTGGGTGGGCTGGTGCAGGGCACGACGATCCGGCGCACCTTCTTCCTCGACGAGGTCAAGGCGCTCCGACTCCAGTGTGAGACACGCATCTTTCGCCTGCTGGGGCTGATCTTCCCGCGTGCGGCGATGTACCGCGCCTACGTGAACTACCGCAGCTCCGGCCGCCGCATCCGCAGCAACGCGCTCGAGCTGCTCGACCAGCACATCCGCGACGCGGAGCTGCGGCCCTTTGTCACGCTGCTCGAGCTGGGCTTCGATCAGGTCGTGGGCGAGCGCGCGCTGGACGATGTCGACAGCGTGGTGGCAACCTCGCTGCGCGCTGGAAGCCCCTGGCTCGCGCGAGTGTGGACCTGGGCGGTCGCGACGGATCTCGACCCGCGCCCGACCCTCAGCGACGAAGGAGGCACGCACTTGACGCAAGACCCCATGGACATGGTGTTTCTGCTCAAGGGCGTGCCGCTCTTCGCCGGCTTGTCGGGGGAGCAGCTGCTGCCCGTGACCGACATCGTCAAGCAGGTCGCCTTCGAGCGCGGCGACGTGGTCTTCGAGCAGGGCCAGCCCGGGCTGCACGTCTACCTGGTGCTCGAGGGCGAGGTCGAGGTCATCCACGACGGCGAGCGCGTGGCGACCCTGGGGGTCAAAGAGTGCTTCGGCGAGATGGCGCTGCTCGACCAGGGGGCCCGCTCGGCGTCGATCCGCTGCGTCAAGGACTGCGACCTGTGGGCGATCTCACGCGACGACTTCCAGGACCTGCTGGACCTGCACCCGGCGCTGGCCAAGGGCGTGATTCGCGTGCTCACCGCGCGCTTGCGTGACGCCACCGACCAGCAGGCCGACGCCTCTCACGACGGCACCACCGCCGCCGCCTGAGCCGGCCGCCTGGCTCGAAGACGACGACGTCAGGGGCGCCGCGGCTCCTGCGCGGCCTACTGCCCGGGCAGCGCCGGCGCCGGCGTCTGGTCGGGGGCCTGCTGCGCACCCTGGTCACCGCGCGCGGCCTTGTGCAGGCGGTCGAGCAGCGCGGTGACGCAGAGGTCGGGCTCTTGGCCCTTGGCGGCCTGGGCCTGGCGGATGACAGCCAGGCGCTTGGCGCCGCCGGGGAGGCCCTGGTCGAGCTGCTCGTAGTTGTGCTGCGCGAACCCGCCGTGGGCGCACAGGGTCTGGGTCAGCTGCGCGAGGCAGCGCTGCCCCTCGGCGAGCCCGACGAAGAAGCCGGCGACCTCGTTGGACTCGAAGAGCGCGGAGCGCCGCTGCACCACGTCGCACCCGTCTTTGGCCACGAGCGCGGCGGTGTGCCGCGCGAAGAAGAGGTCCGCCAGCGACTGGTTGCGGAGGCGAAACGTGCCCGGCTTGGTGTCGGCGGTGAACAGAGACGACTGCATCAAGCGCTCGCACGCGCCGCGCTTCTTGGCCGCGTCAGCGACGGGCAGGCTCGCCTCGCAGTCCGGCAGAGCGAAGCGCAGGTTGCGGGTCGCGGGCGTCGGTCGCTGGGCCTGGACCATGCGGTCGATGGTCGTCAGCGCGTCCTTCGGCAGCACGCCGACCCCCTGCAGGTCCTTCACCAAGAGCACGGTCAGGTAGAAGCCGTACACGTGCGCGCGGCTCGCGAGCTGCGCGCCCTGGGTGCCGGCCTGCGAGATGCGCTTGACCACGAAGAAGTCGCGGTAGGTGGACAGGTGCGGGTAGTAGCAGCGGTCCGCCGCGCCCACGGCCTTTCGGTCCAGCCCGTAACGCTTGGTGAAGGCGTTGAAGGTGGCGCGGGCGCTGTCGGACTGGATCAGGCGGGCGCGGGCGTCGTCCGTGCGCGCGCACGACAGCTGCGGCAGCTCCACCAGGGCCTCTGCGTGCTGCAGCCCGTAGTTGCCGGTGAACACGGGCGGCCGGGTGAAGACCACGGTGCGCAGTGTGGGAAAGCGCTTCATGGCCGCGTTGACGTGGGCGACCAGGCGCTTGCGACGGTCGAGCGGCACCTCGTCGAGCGAGTCCAGCAGCAGCAGCCAGGGCTTGTTGCCGAGGGCGCGCTGGAGCGCCGC
>JAUIAC010000316.1 GCA_030425545.1 bacterium
CGCGGTGCAGCCTCCGTCGTCCTTTTTGCCGCCACCGGTGGTCGCGCCCGCGTCGGTCTCGCCGCCGCCGTCCGCCGTCACCGTGTCGGAGGTGGCGCCAGCGTCGCTGCCGCCGCCGTCGTCGCTGCCGCCCGCGTCCTCACCGCCGCTGCTGCCGGTCTGGCGGTAGGGGTCGATGGGCATGTGGTAGTTGTTGGTGTTGTGCAGATCGTGCCCGTAGAAGGACCACTCGCGCACGCTGTCCGCGGTCTTGCCATTGGTCTTCCAGGCGAAGAACCAGCCGTTGCGCGTGCCGGCGACCACGTCGTACTTGCCGTCGCCGTCGACGTCGCCCACCGCCGGCGAGGTCAGCACCCACCCGTTGGTGTACTTGGGGAAGCCCTCGGGCTCCTTGCCCAGGTGGTTCCACGCGTGCACCAAGTAGCCGGCGGAGCCCGCGACCACCTCGGGCGCGTCGTCGCCGTCGATGTCGACGATGGCCGGGTTGAGGAAGAACTGCCAGTCGTCCATCACCCGCGGCCAGCCCTCGAGCATGCTGCCGGTCTGCAGGTCCCAGGCCGAGAGGTGGTGGTCGAACTCGGCGCGCTTGCCGCCCGAGGCGAAGGTCAGCGCGAAGTCGAAGCCCGCCGTCGCCTTGACCAGATCCACACCACCCTTGGGGTCGATCTTGCCGAGCGCCGCGTTGGCGATGAGCACGTAGGCCGGGCTGTCGGTGCTGTCGGACTTCGGGCCGAAGTTCTTGTTGTCCAGGGTCTTCAGCTTCTTCTTCGAGCCCGTGATCGGCCACGTGTAGGGCGTGCCGTCGTGGCGGTACATCAAGCCCGCCGAGGCGATGGAGTCGAAGTTGACCTCCAGCTTGCCGTCGAAGTCGATGTCCACCAGCGCCGGGTTGCCGGGCACGCCGCGGCCCACGAGCGGGAGCACGTCGGCCATGAGCCCGTACACCTTCACCGGCCAGCCGGGGAGGAAGGCGCCGCCCTCGTGGTTGTTGCCGTCACCGTGGATCACGTAGCCGCGGGCCTCGTTCTTCACCGCGGCGGCGCCGAGCACCTCGTTGGTGCCGACCGCGATGTCGAGCAGGCCGTCGCCGTTGACGTCACCCACCGAGGGCGAGGCGAAGATGCGGGCGCGGAGCTTGCCCTCGAGCGCCGGGTCACTGACCAGCACCGGGAAGCCGGGCTGCTGCTTGCCGTCGAAGCGGTACACGTAGAGCCACTGGTCCATGCCACCGATGATGATCTCGAGCTTGCCGTCCTTGTCGAGGTCGGCGAGCACCGGGCTGCCGGCGATGCCGTCGTCGAGCGTGCGGTCGGGGTTGGTCTCAGCCACGTCCTTCGCCTCGATGCGGAGCGGGAAGCCCTTGACCGGCGTGCCGTCGTGGTGGAAGGCGAGCAGCGAGCCGTCGTAGGTCGACACCACCACCTCGACGTCCTTGTCGCCGTCGATGTCACCGACCGCCGGCGAGTTGACGATCATCGTCTCGCGGTACTCGGGGACCAGGGCCGTGCCGATCTTGGCGTAGCAGTCCTTCTTGTCGGTGCGGTAGGCGCAGGCCTTCTTGACGTTGGCCTTCCAGGCGTCGGTGAACTCGCGGCGGATGGGCGACTTCTGCGGCCAGCCCTTGGCCTCGGAGCCGTCGGCCTTCCACGCGTGGATGACGCCGTCGGAGGTCGGCACGATGATCTCGTCGCCGCCGTCGCCGTCGAGGTCGAAGAGCTTGGGGCTGGCCTCGGAGCTCGTCGTCAGGCGCTTGGGGTAGCCGGGCAGCAGGTTCGGGTCCTCGTAGAGGCCCACCGTCTTGCGGAACTCGCTGCGGAGCTCCTTGCCGGCCTTGTTCTTCGCCGTCACGGTCAGCCGCAGGGTCACCGTGTACTGGTCGTGGTGAATCAGCGGCGCGTCGTAGTCGAACATCTCCTTGGCGGTCGCCGCGGCGTCCCACTCCCACAGGTCGCCGTCCTGGCCGTCGGTGTCGCCCTTGGTGAGCTCCTTCCAGCCGCTCTTGGGGTCGACGCCCTTGGCGAGCTCGAGCTTCCAAGTGTACTTGGCGTAGCGCGGCTTCTTGCCGTCGATGCGCTTGCCGATGCGGGTCTGGATCTTGACCTTCGGAGTCTGCGTCACCTCGATCGGCTCGAACCAAAGCGGCTCGACGATGTCGACCTCGGGCGGGATCTCGTCGTCGAAGACCATGGACACCGACTTGAAGACGTTGTTGCGGCCGTAGCCGAAGTGCAGGTCCCAGCCCGGCCCCGACGGGAACTTGGTGGGGTCGGTCTTGCTCTCGGGCACGTCGATGTCGTCGGTGGACTCCACGAGGATGCCGCGCAGCTCCTCGGCGCTCAGCGGCGGGTCGACCTTGGCCTGGAGGCCGGCCGAGTAGATCATGCCCGCGTGGCCTGAGGTCATGCCCACGGCCTCCGACGAGCAGCCGGTGCCGGGCGTCGAGAGCACGAGCTGGCCACCGTAGTTGGTGCAGTTGTTGAAGTTCAGGAAGGTGGTCGAGCTCTTCGGCGAGGCGCCGTCGTAGACGATGGCGTGCACGTAGACCGTGTGGTTGTTGGTGCCCGGCATGTTGTGGTGGAACGAGAGCTCGTCCGCCGCCGACGCGATGATGACCGTGTTGTTGTTGTAGGCGTACTCGATGGCGTCGCGGGCGTAGGGGGTCATGTTGATCGAGCCCAGCGCCTCCTGGATGACCTGCGCGCCGGAGTCGACGCCGAAGATGACCGCGCCGGCGAAGTCGTTGGCGTCGCAGACGAAGCTGTCAGCCACGCGGACCATGATGATGGTGCACTCGGGGCAGACGCCGATGGAGCCGCGGCCGTTGTTGCCCTCGGAGGCCGAGTCGCGCGCCTCGCCGGTGCCGTGGCCGAAGCGGGTGTCGTCGTAGGGGTCGTTGTCGTCGCGGAAGAAGTCCCACCCCGAGATGTCGTCGAGGTAGCCGTTGTTGTCGCCGTCCTTGCCGTCGCTGAAGGTCTTGATCAGGTCCTGCGGGTCGAGGATGCCGTTCTTGTTGACGTCCTTGAGGCGGCTGTCGCACGAGGTCTTGGGCCGCGCGTTCCCGTTCTCCTTGGCGTAGTCGAGCATGTTGAAGATGCCGTCGCCGTTGGCGTCGTGCGGGTTGTCCTTGTTGAAGTCCTTGGTGCGGCAGGCCTCCTCCGGCGCGGGCAGCTCGCCCATGTTGAGGTAGTGCTTGTTGACCAGGTCGTCGTGCTCCCAGCGGATCCCGGAGTCGAGCACGGCGATGCGCACGCGACGATCGCCGACGGTCTTGGTCCAGGCGGTGTCGGCGTGCATGCCCACGCCCATCTTCACCTCAGCCTGACGGAACCCCTTGAACTTGGCGTAGTTCGGCGGTGTGAACGACCACAGGTTCCAGTCGCCGCCGGTGATGACGGCCTTGCCGCCGTCCATCTCGCACTTGCCGTCCTTGTCCTTCTTGCACTGCGCGTAGCCCGGATCATTGGGCCAGTTGGCGGGGTCCGAGAAGTCGGCGCCCTTGGGCGGCGGCCAGGCCGCGTTGACCGCGGGGGCGAAGGCGGCGCCGACGAGGGTCAGGGTCGCTGCGGCCGCGATCGTGGCCTGGAGGCGACGGGCGAAGCGCGGTGTGCGGGGGGCGTCAGACATCGAGAGACCTCACAGGCGCGGAGCCGTAGCCCCGGAGAGAACAGGAAGGCGCGCAGGGCAGGCGCTCCGGCTGGAGCGGGTCGGTGGTCGGGTCGGCCTCCTTTTCAGCGCAGGGCGGCGGAGGGCGACCGGTGACAAACCGTGCGAGCGCGCGGGACCATAGCAGCGGTCGCGCCGGGCGGGCAATCACTTCGACCGCGCGGCCGGTGTTCGCCTTCGTGTGGGGCGTCGGCCGAGATCAGCGTTGCATCGGGGCAGGGCTTGCCCTACAAGTGCGATCCACATCGCGGGGTCTACCACTTCAAGGCGTCACATGCGCCGGAGGCCACCCACCATGACCGAGATCGACCATCGTCCGCGGGCCGGTGTGTCGGGGCAGCTGTCTTCGTTGGCAGACCTGCGCCCGGCTCCAGTTGGCCAACCCTCCGTTCCGACCATGACCTCGTTGCCGACGGGCGCCCCTCCGGCGTCTGGCGACAGCAGAGCGTCCCCAGCGTCTGTCGACGGTCGAGCGTCCGCAGCTCACGGCCAGCCCGAACGCGCCGCGCCCACCGACGGGCCCATCGCGCTCTACGGCGGCGCCGGCGGCCCCGCGGCCCCACAGCCGACCAAGCCACGCAAGCCCGTGCGCGTCCCGACCTTGAGCCGCATGAAGCGCAAGGGCACCCGCATCTCCGCGGTGACCTGCTACGACGCCACCTTTGCGCGCCTGGTGGACGAGGCCGGCATCGACGTCGTGCTGGTCGGAGACTCGCTGGGCAACGTGGTGCAGGGACAGGAGTCGACGCTCCCCGTGACCCTGGACGACGTGCTCTATCACACACGCGCGGTGCGACGGGGCCTCCTCCGGGCCCACCTCGTGGCCGATCTGCCCTTCATGACCTACTACAATCCGGCCGTCGCGCTGCCCAACGCCGCGCGGCTGATGGCGGAGGGCGGGGCCCACGCCGTGAAGCTCGAGGGCGGGGTCGACGCGGCGCCGGTCATCTCGGCCCTCGTGGCGTCGGGCATCCCGGTGATGGGCCACATCGGCCTGACGCCGCAGTCGGTTCACGCCATGGGTGGCCACCGCGTGCAGGGGCGTGGCCATGCCGAGCGCGAGCGCATCCTCCGGGACGCCCACGCGGTCCAGGCGGCTGGCGCCTATGCGGTCGTGCTCGAGGGCATCCCGAGCCGCCTCGCCGCGGAGATCACCGCCGAGCTCACCATCCCGACCATCGGCATCGGCGCGGGGGTCGGCTGCGACGGCCAGATCCTGGTGCTCTACGACATGCTCGGGCTCAACCCGGGGTTCACGCCCAAGTTCCTCAAGCGCTTCGCCGAGCTCGGGGCCGCCACCCGCGACGCGCTCGCGCGCTACGCCGACGAGGTCCAGGCGGGCACCTTTCCCACCGAGGCGCACAGCTACAGCGACCCCACGCTCGAGCGCGATCCGCCCTTGAAGGCCGTGCCGTGACCGCCGCTCGGTCCGCCGGCCACGCGCCCAGCAAGGCCGCTGCCGCCACGACGATCACGGCCACACCGATCGCGGCCACGCCGACCACGGCCGTCGACGACGATGGCGACGACCACGCCGCGGGGCTCTCCAGGCCCCCCGAGCGCCCCAGTCGCGTGGCCGGCGTCGACGTCGTCCGCACCGTCGCGGGGCTCCGCGCGCTGCGCCGTGGCCTCGCGGGGTCCGTCGCCCTCGTACCCACCATGGGCGCCCTCCACGAGGGTCACCTGACCCTGGTCGACCACGCCGCCACGCTCGCCGACTACGTCGTGGTGTCGATCTTCGTCAACCCGACCCAGTTCGCCCCGGGCGAGGACTTCGACAGCTATCCGCGCACGTTCGAGGCGGACTGCGCCTTGTGCGCGAGCCGCGGGGTCGCCGTGGTCTTCGCGCCGCTGGCCTCGGAGATGTACCCGGACGGAGACCAGACCGAGGTGCAGGCCCCGGCGTTGGGCTCCGGGTTGTGCGGCGTCACGCGCCCACACTTCTTCGCCGGTGTCGCGCGGGTCGTGCTGAAGCTGCTCAACATCGCCCAGGCCGACGCGGCGGTGTTTGGCGAGAAGGACTACCAGCAGCTGCAGGTGATCCGGCGCATGGCTCGCGACCTGCACCACCCGACGCGCATCGTCGGAGCGCCGACCCACCGTGAGCCAGACGGCCTGGCGATGAGCTCCCGCAATCGCTACCTCTCCGCGCCGCAACGCCACGCTGCGGCGGCGATCTACCGCGCGCTGCGCGGCGTACAGACCGCGGTGAGCCAAGGCGAGCGTGACGCGGCCAGGCTCATCGACGCCGCCAAGGCCGAGATCGTGGCGGCAGGCGGAGAGCCCGACTACGTCGCGATCGTAGACGCGCAGAACCTCAACGAACTCGCGCGGATCGACCGGCCTGCCAGGGCCGCGGTGGCGGCGTGGTTCGGCGAGGCCCGGCTGATCGACAACGTCGCGTTGATTCCTTAGTGATTCCAGATTGTTTTTCGGCTTGCACGGTTGCAACACGCGGGTCCTTGACGCTGCGTGAGGCGAGTCCCTACTATTCCGCGATTCTCGGTGGGGTCCGTGTCTGCGGCCCCGCCCGATCGCATGCTGAACAGCAGCGCAAGCTCGGGTGCAAGCGGCTCATGGGAGACGCCTCGCCGAGAGCGAGATGAGGACGCCACGGGAAGGCGGACCAACAACCTTCATGGCCGTGCATTCCCTGGCCTGAATTAGAAAGTGAGGATACGGATGAAGCAGCTTAGCATCCTGGCCATCGTGGCCTGTGCAGCGCTGACGGTCGGCTGCGGTAGCAGCGGCACGACCCCCGGCGGCACAGTCGACACAGGCGGCGGCGCCGCGACCGACACCGGCGGCGGCGGCGGCAGTGACGCGACCACCGGCACCGACACCGGCGGCGGCGGCGGCGGTGACGCCACCGGCACCACGGACACGGGCGGCGGCGGCGACAACTGCAGCTGCGCCGGCAAGGAGTGCGGCTTCATCCCCGGCTGCCCCAAGAGCTGCGGCTCCTGCGGCGCCGGCCAGAAGTGCGTCAACAACAAGTGCGAGAAGAAGGTCGTGGTTCAGCTGAAGAAGTTCGGCGAGTTCTGTGGCCCGACCAAGGACTGCCAGCCGCCGCCCGCGGGCACCGCGAGCAACTCCCCGGCGGCCCAGGCCTACCGTGACTGCCTCAACGCGCAGTGCGACACCAACCTCTGCTACGGCGGCGTCTGCACCAAGCTGTGCACCATCCTCAAGGATGAGAAGAACAACGCCA
>JAUIAC010000317.1 GCA_030425545.1 bacterium
CCGGTGCTGCGCGACGACGTGCGCGCGGTGGCGCGCCGCGAGTGGGAAGACCGCACCGCCGCAGAGTACGTGGGGGTGATGATCGTGCGCCGGCTGCACGGACTCCTGGTGGACGTGAACGCGCCCGCCGACCTGCAGGAGCTCGCGCTGACCATGACGGTGCAAGAGCAGCAGCACGCGTCGCTCTGCATGGCGGCGGCGCGCAGCCTGGGCAGCGACGGAGAGGTCTCCTTTCAGCTCGCCGACCTCCAGCAGGCCCGGACCGACGCGCCGCCGGAGCAGCAGCTCCTGGAGATGCTGGCGACGACCTACATGGTGGGCGAGGTCACGGCCTTCGGGCTGCTCCGGCACAGCGTGAACAGCCTGCCGCCGTCGGGCTACTGCGACACGCTGCGAGAGATCTTGCGCGACGAGGTGTCTCACGCCCGCATCGGCCCCGCTGTCTTTGCC
This sequence comes from bacterium, assembly GCA_030425545.1. GTDB lineage: Bacteria > Myxococcota_A > UBA9042 > UBA9042 > UBA9042 > UBA9042. The sequence goes on from JAUIAC010000317.1 coordinate 451, forward strand.
TGGCTGAAGCGGACGCCCGACTGTTCGTGGGCGCGCTACCCGGGCGACGCCCAGGTCCAGGCGTGGGTCGACCGGGGCGTCACCGAGCTGCGCGGCCGCGACGTGGTCGAGCCGGCCACGGCCGCGCTCTTCGCCGACGAGCAGGCCGCAGCCCAGCTCGCCGCGGTGGGCATCCCCGAGAGCGGGGCGTTCCGACAGGCCTACCTCACCGCCCTCCGCGACGACGTGCCCGCCGCGCTGCGCGACGCCGGCGTGCCGCCCAGCACCTGAGCTGCCGAGCGAGCGGCGAGCTGCGCGGCGGCACCCGGGCCACCGGCGCACACATGAGACACATGATGAGACACCCTAAACGTCTGTTAAGGCGGCGATAAGTCCATCTTCACACCTCCACACCCGCCGAATGAGACAGATGCGAGACACCGACGTCTCACACATGTCTCAGCCCCTATCCCCCGATCGGGTGACCCATGTGACACCCGCGACGGGCGCCGGATTTAATCACTGTATTTTGGTGTGTTAGGATAAATCGTGCAGAGCTGGCACGCGACTTGCGAAATAGGAGTGCGTCTGCCGCTTGAGACTTCAGGCGGTCGCTGGTGCAAGCCAGCCTCCGGGGTGTCAGAGGGGGGTCCTCTGCCCCCACCGTGGAGAGGCACACGTCGGTGAGCCACAGGCTCGCCTTCGAACGGAAACGCCTCGGTCCGGTGTCTTATGCTTTCGGGGGGAAGCGTAGGGTGTCGGTCGGGGCGCTCCGTGTTTTTGGAGCCGCTCCGGACTCCTGCGATGCCAGCCCGCCCCGGCTTGTGGGGTACAGGGCTAGGCGCGCTCCCAGACCTCAAAGTCGTGCGCCGGCGCTGTGTCCATGGCCGCCACGCGCTCTCGGCTCACCCGCGCAAAGCCCGTCATCAGCGCCTCGGCGAAGCGCGCGTCCCCCGGTGGGCTCGCGTGCACCAACGTGCGATAGAAGCGGTCGACCCAGGGCCACAAGAGCTCGTAGATGCCGCCGCCGCCCACGACCATGATCTCGGGCGCGTCGGGGCCTGGGCGATCCGCCGTAATCCGCTCCCAGTCGGCCGCTGCGGCCAACGCGGCCTCGGCGCTCCGAACCACCCTCACACGGGGGTCATCGACGGGCGCCAGGTGTCGGCTCACCACGATGTTCAGCCGCTTGGGCAGGGGTTTGGGCAGCGTGTCCCACGTCTTGCGCCCCATGATGACGGCGTGGCCGCGCGTGACCCGCTTGAAGTAACGCAGGTCCCCGGGCAGGTGCCACGGCAGCGCGCCACCGTCGCCGATGACGCCGTTGGTCCCCACGGCCGCGATGGCCGACACCCGTAGCTCCGTGTACATGCCGACCTCAGACCGCCACGGGCGCGCGAATGCGGGGGTGGGGTGCGTAGCCCTCGAGCCGGAAGTGGTCGTACTCGAAGTCGTCGAGCGCCGCCACGCTCGGGTCGAGCTGGAGCGTGGGCAGCGGGCGGGGCGTCCGCGAGAGCTGCAGGCGGGCCTGGTCCAGGTGGTTGGTGTACAGGTGTACGTCGCCGAAACTGTGAACGAAGTGGCCCGGCTGCAGCCCGGTCACCTGCGCGATCATCAGCGTCAGCGCGGCGTAGCTGGCGATGTTGAAGGGCACGCCGAGGAAGAGATCTGCGCTGCGCTGGTAGAGCTGACAGCTCAGTCGACCCTCGGCGACGTAGAACTGAAAGAGCAGATGGCAGGGCGGCAGCGCCATGCGCGGCAGGTCCGCCACGTTCCACGCGCTGACGATGTGGCGCCGCGAGTCGGGGTTCGTGCGGATCGACTCCACCACCTGGGCCACCTGGTCCACCACCTCGCCCTGGGCCCCGCGCCACGAGCGCCACTGGGCACCGTAGACCGGCCCCAGCTCGCCGTCCGCGTCGGCCCACTCGTTCCAGATGGTGACACCGCGCTCGGTGAGCCATCGGTTGTTGGTCTCCCCGCGGAGAAACCAGAGCAGCTCCATGAGCACGCTCTTGAGGTGGACCTTCTTGGTCGTCACCAGCGGGAAGCCGGCCGCGAGGTCGTAGCGACACTGCGCGCCAAAGAGGCTCAGCGTGCCCGTGCCGGTTCGGTCGGCCTTCGGCGTGCCCTCGTCGAGCACCCGCTGCATCAGCTCCAGGTAGGTCTTCACGCCTCGGCTCCCGCGCGCTCCACCTCGTCGGCCGCGGTCAGCAGCCCCGAGGGGTGGCCCGTCAGGGCGTGCGCCAGGTCACGCGCCTCGAGGATGTTGTCCTCGATGCTGCAGTACTTCCACGCGCCGTAGCGTCCGACACAGTGCACGCCCTGCTCGTGCAGCGCGGCGTGGCGCGCGCGAAAGTCAGCCTGCCCCGGGCCGCCGACGTGCACGTAGGCCGGGTCGAGGACCACGCTATGCCAGGACACCAGCTCGTGGTCGGTGACGATGCCCGCCTTCTTCAGGTCCGCGAGCACCACCGGCAGCGTCCCTTCGACGTCCACAGGGGCGTCCGCGGCGAGGCCGATCTCGACGTAGCAGCTCATGCGCGGCGTGGCGAAGATGTTGTCGTAGAAGCCGACGCGGTAGAACACCTTGTCGCGCTCCGGGATGTAGATCCAGTGGTCGACGTCCTGCCCCTTGCGGTCGAAGCCCAGGTTGTAGACCAGGACCTTGTTCCAGCTGTAGAGCGACGCGTCGTGCTCGACCGCGCACAGGTTCAGCATCTTCGGAAAGGGCGCCGAGCTCACCAGGTGCTCGAAGCGGATCTGCCGCCGTGTGGTGGTGGCGATCTTCGCGGCGACGTCGACGCCCACGAGCCGCTCCTCGTAGTGGATGCGCGCCGGGTCGAGGTCGTGCAGCAGCGCCTTGATGTACTCGATGGCGCCGCCCTTCGGATAGGTGAAGTGGGCGTTGTAGCTGCTGTTGTCGGGGTTCCGCATGTTACGGATGATGTCGGCCACGTCCGCGTGCGGAAAGAAGCGCCCCATGGCGTCCTTGTCGAGGCTGGCCAGGTCGCAGGCGTAGAGCTTCTCGTTGTAGGGCTTGAGGAACTTCTCGGTGATGCCGCGGCCGAGCTTGGCGTAGAGCATGGCCTCGAAGCTCTCGGCCGCGTCCGCGTCGCCCTCACGGAAGTAGAGGTCGTGCAGGCACTCGATGAAGTCGTCTTTCGGCAGCTGGTGGATGTTCTTCTGAAAGGGGAAGTCGACCCGCGCGCCCTTGAAGAGGATGGAGCTCTGCTTGTCGACGCGGAACACCTCGTCGGCCGGCATCCGCGCGCGCAAGAAGGCCTCGACCTCCGGGTGCCGGAAGTGAAAGAAGTGGCCTGAGAAGTCCCAGACGAAGCCGTCCTGATGGATGGTGCGACAGTAGCCGCCCGGCTCGTCGAGCTGCTCGACGCACTGCCAGTCACTGCCCGGAGGCAGGCAGTTGGCGAAGCTGAGGCCGGACACACCGGCGCCGACGATGAGGTACTCGGTCTGGTCCACGTGGCCTCCCGCGACCCGCGTTCTCGGGCGCAGCGCACGCTATAGCGCGGGGGTCCCGACACCGGCAAGGGGACCGCGGAGGGCCGGGCCGCGCGCCGCGGGCGACGTGCGCACCGGCGGCGGGGCCGAGACGGACCAGGGACGCTGCTGCTACTGCCCGAGGTACTCGATCTCCAAGGTGGAGTCGTTGGCATACCAGGCGTTGTACTGGCTGTAGAAGCGGATGTTGAAGTAGTTGTTGACGTCGAAGTACATGATGCGGCTGCCGCTCATGGAGCCGTAGTACGACGAGTAGCTCTGGTCGTACTGGTAGTGGACCTGGGAGCCGTTCTTGTAGAGCCAGGCCTGCAGGTTGCCGCGGCTGCGCTGGTGCCAGGTCACGCGGTAGTAGCCCTTCTTCTTGAAGAGCACGCGACCGACGTTGAAGCTCGACGAGGTGCCGGTGTTGGTCGTGGTCACGGTCAGGTAGTCCTGGGCGGTGTTGGCCAGGGTCTTGTTGAGGCAGAACGTGCGCGTGCTCGACGAGCCGTTCGACGTGCAGGTGCCCAGGTAGTGGATGACCTTGCCGCCCACGGCGCTCGTCCACGCCTTGCCGTCGCACACCTGCAGGCCGCTGCCGTCGAGGTAGCGCAGGGTGCCCTTGCGGTCGTCGGTGCACGGGGCGGAGGACGCGCCGACCTGGATGCCGGCCTGCGCCACGAGCACGCCGTTCACCTTGACGTCCTTGGCGCTGACCGTGTCGATGCCGATGGACCAGTCCTTGACCACGCCGTCGGTGCTGTTCTTGACGTCGCAGATGCCGGCGTTGCCCGGGACCTGCGGCAGGCAGAACGAGGTGTCCTTCACCTTGAGGTTCCACAACCCCTTGGGGTTCTTGCCGATCCAGGCGCCCAGGTCGCCGACCTTGAGCTGGCCCGTGTACGCCTTCTTGAAGGCCTTGTCCTTCTCGACGCCGCAGGGGTCACACACGGCGTAGCCGACCTTCTTGTCATTGGGCGGCAGCAGCAGCACGGAGACGTTGCTGAGGTCGGTGTTGGTCATCTCGATGGTGACCGTGACCTTCTTGGCGCTGCCGACGTCGGGCACCGAGATGTTGCTCAGGGCGTCGATGCCGGTGTTGTCGGGGATCGGCACGTTCTTCTTCGGCGCGGTCAGCAGCTTGGTGAACTGGTTGGTCAGGGCGCCGTTGGACACCTGCTCGAGCGCGCCGCCGGTGGTGCCCTGCGCCTCCTTGCAGATCAGGTTGCCGCTCTGGTCGATGCCGGTCACGTACTGGCCGGACGGGCATGAGCCGGAGGGGATCTTGATGCCGGTGAGCTTGGAGCCGTCCCCCACGTACTGCTGCGCCACGATCTGCTGCGCGTTGACCGTGCTGGCGGTGACCTGCTTGGCCTTCAGGCTGTTGCCGGAGAGGTCGAGGTCACTGTCCCACTTCAGCGACGAAGCCTTGACGCAGCCTGTACACGCCAGCCCCAAGGCGATGTCGGCCTGCTTTGCGTGTAGGGCGTAGGCCACGGAGTGCAGCTGCCGCCGCGGGAGCTCCGGGTCCAGACCGATGGCGACGCCGAGCCACACCTGCGACGCGCCAGCCATGGCGGTGGCGTTGACGGGCGTGGTGCTGCCCAGCGCGTAGCTGACACGACCGCTGGTGACCTGCAGCGACGCCTGCTCGGTCCAGAACGCCACCTGCGCGTTCTGCGACGCGTAGAGCTTGAAGGTCATGTTGTACTTGCCGTCGACCACCGGGCCGCCCGTGGCCGCGGCCAGCGCGCCCTCGAAGAGCAGGGTCTGCGGCGCGCCAGCGCTCGCCACGGTGGGGAGCCAGCACGCGGCGGCGAACGCCGCGATCAGCAGGGTCTTCACGTTGGAGAGCCGGTTCACGTCAAATCGCATTGTGCCTCCTGGCCGCGCGGCCGGGACTGGGAACTCTAGGGGCGCCGGACGCGCCTGCGCCTCGCCGGGCGTGGCGACCGCGGCCCGCAGCCTGCCCTTGGGGCGAGCGCTGGGCTGACGGGCCGCTCGGCGCAGCGGTGCCCGCGGGTGCCGCGAGCCCGTGGCGCCCGTCGCGCAGGTCCGGCGCTCGGCTACTTGAGCAGGCTCTGCACCCACGCGTAGAAGCCGATGTCGACGCCGTTCTTGCCAGCGGCCACCGACGGACCGACGACGCTGTCGCCGCCGACAAACACGCGCACCTGGGTGGTGCCCGCGCTGCCGGCGATCGTCGTGCTACCCAGGCGCCAGGACAGCTGCGGCTTGCCGCCGCCCGGGCACCCCTCGTCGGTCTTGCCATCGCAGGTGTCGTCCTTGCCGTCGCAGGCCTCCTTGACGGCGGGGGTGACCTCGCCCTCGCACGCGCCGAGGCTGCCGTCGACCTTGCAGGCCTGGGTGCCGCCGACACAGGTGCCAACGTCCTTGGTGTTCGGCGCGGCGGTGTAGCACGGCTTGGTCTTGGTCACGTCGACGGTGTTGACGCAGCCCTTCTTCGGGTCGCAGCTGTCGTTGGTGCAGGGGTTGCTGTCGTCGCAGCTCTTGGCCTTGCCGGCGATGCACACCAGCTGGCCGCTGCCCGCGTCCTTGCCGCAGGTGTCGCCCTCGGTGCACAGGTCGCCGTCGTCGCACGAGCCGCTGCCGGGCGTGCTGTTGCAGGTCCCCGAGCTGGCGTCGCACACGTCGGTGGTGCACGCGTTGCCGTCGTCGCAGCTCTTCTTCTTGCCGGTGCACGAGCCCCCGTCACAGGCGTCGTCGGAGGTGCACGCGTCGCCGTCGTCGCAGGCGCCGCCAGCCGCCGCCGGGGTGTGGGTGCAGCCGGAGGTCTTGTCGCACGCGTCGACGGTGCACGGCTTCTTGTCATCGCAGTCCTTCGCCGCGCCGACGCACTTGCCGCCGGCGCACGTGTCGCCCTCGGTGCAGGGGTC
>JAUIAC010000318.1 GCA_030425545.1 bacterium
AACATGGACAGCGGGTGCTGCTCGCGCGCCACCGACTCGCGCGGGTCCAGGGTGACCAGCAGCGACACGCCGTCGCGGTCGGTGCGGTCGGTCACCACGGCGAACATCTGGCGACGACGGGCGCCGCGGCTGCGCTCCACCAGCACGATGTCGCCGCCGAGGTAGGTGTCGCCCGAGACGCCGTCCCAGGTGGTCGGCAGCTGCTGGGCGAAGCGGTCGAGGAACACGCGCAGGGTCTTCTTCGACAAGGCCCGGCGCCGCTGCGCCTCGGTGGCCGGAGGCCGACCGCGCAGGCCGTAGCGCGGGTGGTCGACAAAGCGGTGCCGGATGATGGCCTCGCGCAGCGGAAAGCCGGCGAGGTGGAGCCCGCGCTCGACCAGGTCGACGTCCGCGCCCTTGACCGCGTCCAGGTCCGGCACCGAGCCCCACGCGGCGTGGACGCGCCGCGCCACGTGGTCCCGCGCGACGCTCAGCAGGGCGTAGCGGACCGGCGCGCGAAGGCGAAAGGGCAGCCGGTCGGCCGTGGGCGTGGCGGGCACCGCGCTGGTGTCGCGGGGCTGCGGCGGCGCCACCCGGGCGGGGCCCGCCACCTTGGTCGGGCGGGCCGCAGCGGTAGACCTCGGCTGCTGAGCCTTGGCGCCCCCGCGAAGGTCGGGGCCGATGACGTAGACCCACGACGCGGCGGCCAGCGTCAGCGCCACCGGCACGGCGGTGCGTGTCCACGTTCGACTGGTGCGACGCTGAGCGCGCAGTCGGGCGCCGCGCTCGAGCAGCGGGCCACGCCCGGCGGGGCGAAATCGGCGCGTGGGTAGCCTGCGTCTGCGTCCTAGCACCCTGGCACTCCCGGACACCGCGTGATCGTTGCGGATCCAGGTCGTTGCTAGCGATCGGCCCGATCGCGGTCAAGGGGCGCGCGCTAAGTGATCGATTTCACTAGTTGACCGATAAGACGCTGTAACTCCAAGGGGGTAGCGCGATCCGCAAGGGATCGATCCGACTGGTGTTTCGGCTCCCGCACCAGCGGCGCCTGCCTTCCCGCGCGCGTCGTGGTACTGCACCGGTGCGGGCGGTTCCGCGAGCGACGTGCCATGACCTCAGCGCTGCTACTGACGGTCGCCGCGGCCCTGTGCTGGTCGGCCTTCGACGCGTGCCGCAAGGCGCTGGTCGACCAGGTGCGCCCCGTGCCCGTGGCTGCCGCGTTGGCGTGGGCCCAAGCGCCCGTGTTCGCGCTGTGGGCCGCCGCGGACGGGGCCCCGCGGCTCACCGAGGGCTATGTCACTCCGGGTCTCGCCGTGTGTGTGCTCAACACCGGCGCGTCGCTCGCCTTCTTCACCGCGCTGCGCCTGGGCGACCTGAGCCGCACGGTGCCCCTGCTCTCGTTGAGCCCGGTGTTCTCGGCCCTGCTGGGGGTGTGGGTGCTCGACGAGGCGCTGGTCGCGCACCAGTGGCTCGGGGTCGCGCTCGTGGTCGGCGGCGCGGTGGCGCTGGCCTGGCCGCGCGCTGACCTGGGCGACGCGGCGGACCCCCGCGCGGCGGGGCGACGCCTGCAGAGCGCTGCGTGGATGACGGCCACCGCCGCGCTTTGGGCGGGCACGTCGGTCTACGACAAGGTGTCGCTGCAGCACGCCAGCATGGCGGTGCACGCCGGGCTGCAGACCCTGGTGCTGGCGCTCCTGCTCTCCGGCTGGCTGGCGCTGCGCGGGCGCTGGAGCGAGACCCAAGGCGTGCTGCAGCAGCCGCGGGCCTTCGTCCTGGGGGTCGTCGTGAGCACCCTGGCGCTCGGGCTGCAGCTCACGGCGGTGCAGACGCTGCCCGTCGGGGTCATGGAGTCGGTCAAGCGCGCGACCGGCATGGTCGGCGCCGTGGTCGTGGGCCGCGTGCTCTTCGCCGAACCGCTGACGGTGGCGAAGTGGGCCGCTGTGGCAGCCATGGCCGCGGGCGTGTCTCTGGTGGTCTCAGCCGTCTGAACGCGCACGCGCGCCGCAACCTGGGGCTGCGGCGCGCGTGGCGGTCTCGAAGCGACGTCGAAGCGGCGTCGAAGCGGTGTCTGCTGAGCCTAGCAGACTGCGCCTTTTGTCCGTTCTTGCGGCTGCCCCCGCCAGTCTGCTGGGAAGGGGAAGCCACGGCTTGCCGTGGCTGGGGGCGCTCGTAGCCCCCCAATAGAAAAGCTAGCAGATTGCGGCGACAATCAATTTCGCCGCAATCTGCTAGAGGCTGACCTGCAGACCGAGCGCCACGTCGTAGGCCTTCTTGTTGAAGGTCTCGGTGTCGGCGTTGAACTGAATCGGGTCCGCGAGCTTGCCCTTGCCGGTGGTGAAGAAGGTCCGCGACACGCCCAGGGTCGCGCCGATGAGCTTGGTGATGCGCACGCGCACGCCGGCGCCGACGCTGTGGCTGTCGAGGGCGTACTCGAAGTCGCTGTAGGTCTTCTCGTTGCCGCCGGTGACCGTGCGGATGTAGCCCGCGCTCACCGTGAGGGTGCTGAGCACCGTGTACTCCGCGCTCACCGCCAGGTCCCAGCCGTTGTCGTAGTCGTCGTCCCAGCCCTTCACGTAGGAACCCAGGCCGGTCTCCTGGATGGTCGCGGGGTTGTCGGTGTCCTTGTCGGCGTTCTTGGTGAAGTAGTAGTGGAAGCTGGTGCTCAGCGTGAGGCCCATGGGCCCGCTCCACGAGATGCCACCGCCGAGCACCGCAGGCATGTTGCGCTGCTCCTTGGCGCCGGTGGCAAAGGACTCCAGCGGCGTGCCGCCCCACTTGGCCTGGTCGAGCAGGTTCTTGGTCGTGCTGGTGGACTCGAACTCCATGGCCGTCTCCATCTCGTAGCGGAGCGAGACGGTGAGGCCGAAGCCGGGACGCAGGGTCAGGCCAGCGATGGGGGTGAAGCCGGTGGCCTTCTTCTCCGTGTGGAGCTCAGCCACGGCGCTGCCGTAGGTGACCTCGCCGTCGAAGGCCTTGTTGTGCAGGTTGACCCGCGCGCCGATCGACACCGAGAGCATGTCGAGGATCTTGTAGGCCGCGCCGATGTTGACGCCGTAGTTGATCGAGCTGCCCGAGAACTTGCCGTTGGTCGGGTTGGTGTCCGTGGCGCCGTCGGCGTAGACCACGAGCGGGATCAGGTAGGGGATGCCGTTGCCGTACTCCAGCGAGCCGCCGCCCGAGGGCACGGAGACGCCGACGAAGAGCGAGAGGCTGTCCATGTTGTACGCGGCGAAGAGCGAGGGCAGCGCGGGCACCAGCACGTCGGCCGGGTACTTGGTGCCGCGGAAGGTGGCGCTGTACTCGCCGAAGATGGTCTGGTTGTTGACCCCGAGGTGGATGCCCTTGCCGAGGAAGGGCACGCCAGACGGGTTGTAGGTGACAGCGTCGACCCCGTCGATGGCGGCGTTGCGGCTGAACGTGCGGATGTAGTCCGCGCTCTGGTTGGTGAGGTACTCGACACCGCCAGCGTGGGCGTGCGAGGGCGTGAGCGTGAGCGCGCCGGCACACAGGGCCAAGGCGGCGAGGGCCCGCAGCGAGCGCGCGGGCAGCAGAGTCGAATGACGAGCGACGAACATGAGGGACCTCCTGAGGTGCCCCAAGCTTTGCCGCACCGGGCCCGGGCCGCAAGTCTTCGCGCGTTGTTGGGGCACACGTGCTCCAAACGCGACACTGCGGGGGTCAGGGCAGCGCGGAGACCGTGGTCGTCTTGCCCGCGGTGAGCGTGACCTGGGTGGGCTTCGCGCCCGGGGTCGGCCACCACACGGTCGCCTGAGCCGTGCCGTCCTTGCCGAGGCCGACGTGGACCGCGCCCGCGCCGCCGCCGCCGAAGCCGGTCGCGCCGACGAGGCGCAGCTGCTTGCCGGAGCTGGTCACCACCTCGACTCGCGCGCCGAGGGCCAGGCGGTTTCCAGCGGCGCCCTGCAGCCGCAGCTTGGCCCACTTGCCGGCCTGACCGAGGTCGTTGCGCAGGATCCGCAGCGCACCGGTGGGGCGCACCTGCACCACGTCGAGGTCGCCGTCGAGGTCCACGTCGACGAGCGCCGCAGCCATGGGCACAGGCCCGACCGTGGGCTTGGCGCTCTCGGGCGCGCGGGTGACCACGGCGGCCCCAGCGAGCGGGAAGCGGAACACCAGGTCGTGCTGCGCTGGCGTGTTCGCGGGCTTCTTGCAGGCCATCACCTGGCTCATGGCCTTCGGCGCGAGCCAGCCGCTCACCGGCAGGTAGACGTCGTCGCTGCCGTCGTGGTCGAGGTCCGCGACCAGCGGCGACCAGCTGATGACGTCCTTGGTGGCGCGGGCGATGAGCTGAGCGGCCCCCGCGGCCGCGCCGGGCAGCGCCTCGTGGCCGTGGGCGAGGCGGAAGAGCGGCAGGGTCTGGTGCTTGGCGTCGGGGACCCGCAGGTGCACCGCGTTCTGCCCGATGTCGCTGGTCCAGACGTCGAAGCGGCCGTCGCGGTTGAGGTCGAGGAGCGCCGAGCCCATGCCGTGCAGGTAGGCGCCCCAGCCGAGCTGCGCGAACCAGGTCTCGGCCTGCCCCCCCTTCCAACGCAGCCAGCGGTGGGTGCCGAAGTCGTCCGTGACGATGAGGTCGGCGCGCCCGTCGCGGTCGAGATCGCTGAGCGCCGCGGTGGGGCTCAGGGTGCCGAGCGGCACCTTGGCCGCCGTGGTGACGTCGACGAAGCCCTTGGCGCCCTGCCACAGCAGCAGCCGGTCGGTGGTGGCCGAGTCGTCCACCGTGGGAGCGCCACCGATGAGGCAGAGGGTGTTGTCGCCGGCGTAGCTGCAGGTCAGCTTGTTGCAGTTGACGGTGCCGCGCTCCACGCCGGCGTAGAGATCGACGTCGCCGTCGCCGTCGAAGTCCCCGGGCGTGACCGTGTAGGACGTCCACGGCAGCACGGCGGGCAGCACCTTGGCCGACACGTCGGTGAAGGTGCCGTCGCCCTTGTTCTGCAGCACCGCGACCCCTGGCGCGCCGGCGAGCACGAGGTCGGGTTTGCCGTCGTCGTTGACGTCGAGCACGCCACAGGCTCCGGAGGGATAGAAGGTCGTCGCGTCGAGCTTGGTGGTGAGCGGCTTTGTCGCGACGCCGCCCGGGCGCACGACCAGCGTGGCGCTCTGTAGGGCCGTGCGGACGAGGGCGACGTCGTCGGCGCCGTCGCCGGTGAAGTCGGCGACACAGGTGACCAGGGCGTAGTCGCTGGTGGTCGGCAGCCCCTGCGCCGCGGTGACGTCGACGAAACCCTGGACCGGGACCTTGGCGAGGTCGAGCCCGACCACGGGAGGCGGCGCGCCGTCCGCCGCCGTGGGCAGCGGCGGACAGGGCCCGGGTAGGGCTGGCGCGGTGGCCGGGGCCGTGGCCGCAGACTCCGAGACGGTCAGCGTCGCCGCGCCCGGGAGCCCGGGCAGCCCCGCGAGCGGGTCGGGCTTGAACCAGCGCTTGCCCGAGGGGAACCACACCTCCAGCGCCGTCAGCGAGACGCCCTGCGGGAGGGCGACGAAGGTGCTTGGGGTCGCCGAGACGGCCCGGCCGGTCTTGCTCCGGAGCCACTGCTCGCGCACGCCCTGACCGGTGTGCGCCCGCAGCAGCGCGCCCTCTGCGCCGCCCTGGACCCGAACGCTGAGCCAGTGGCCCTTGGCGCCGCCGGCGAGGGTGCCCGGCCCGGCGCTGTAGGCCCGGATCTCCGCGCCCTGCAGCACGGCGACCTGGGGCCGGCCGCTGCCGCCGAGCGCCAAGGCCCGCACGGCGCCGGCGCCACCGGAGAGGGCCTGGGTCGCACCGGCGCCCGGCCCGGAGAGCGTCCACTGGTGGAGCGCGCCGCCCTGCCCCGGCGGCGCGCTGCACGCCGCGGCGCCGGACGGGTCCGCTGTGCCCCCGGTGAGCCCGATCACCACGGGCCCTGGGGCGCCAAAGCCCGGCAGCCGCGCGACGGCGGCCACGCGGCCGGCCAAGGCTCCGGCGCCGTGCCCACCGCCCCCCCAGCCGCTGGTCGAGGCCACGGCGCCGCGCGCCGCGCCGAGGCCACCGACGGCCACGTCTGCGCGGCCGTCCCCGGACCAGTCGGCCACCAGGCTGGCCGAGGCCGCCGGCGGCGCAGTGACGCTCGCGGGGCCCGGCGCCAGCGCGGCCGGGGGCCCCGCCACCAGCCCGCCAGCGCCGTCGTTGCGGAGCCAACGCGGCTGGCCGAAGCGCGGCGCCAACAGCAGGTCAGGCCAGCCGTCGCGGTCCGGGTCGGCGACCGAGACGCTGCCCGGCGTGCCCCAGGGGCCCCCCGCGTTGGCGTGCGCCGGGGCGACGGAGAGGTCGCTGCCGGACGCCAGTAGGAGCAGCCCAGGGTGAGGCGCGAAGCCGCCGCGCTCGGCGCACACGCCCTGCGCGCACGAGAGCGCGCACGAGCGGCTGAGCGCGTGGGCCCGGCCGACGAAGACGTCCAGGTCGCCGTCCCGGTCCACGTCGAGCACGTCGACGGTGGTGGCACCCACGTCGCGGGCCTCTGCGGGCAGCAGGGTGTCGTCGCGGAGCCATCCGCCGCCCCACGCGCGCCGCACCACGCGCAGCCCCGCTGCGGTGGCGATGAGCACCTCGAGCTTGCCGTCGCCGTCGACATCGGCAGCGACGCAGTCCCGCGCGCAGCCCTCGCCGCAGGTCATGGTGCCGAGGCCGACGCTGACCGGCTTGGGCACGCCGGGGCCGGGGGTGATCACGCGAAACTGGGCCGTGTTGCCGTCGTCGCTGCCGACCCAGGCGAGGTCGACCGCGCCGTCGTTGTCGAGGTCGCGCCACAGCAGGCAGCTGCCCAGGTGCGCCGGTGCGTCGGGCAGCTTCGCGAGCAG
>JAUIAC010000010.1 GCA_030425545.1 bacterium
GAGGACACGGGCAGCTACACGCGCCGCCTGATGACCGAGCCCGGGCTGATCGACGCCAAGCTGCGCGAAGAGGTCGAAGAGCTGGTGACAGCCGAGGGCGACCGTGCGCTGGTGTGGGAGGCGGCGGACGTGATCTTTTTTACGCTCGCCAAGCTGGCGCGCCATGGGCTGACGCTGCAGCAGGTCGAGCGGGAGCTCGCCGGCCGCCAGGGTCGGCGGAGGGAGCCCCAATGAGCCCCGACCGAGACGCCACGCGTGGGCTGCGGCTGCGCCGCCTGGAGCCCGGGATCACCGGCCGTCAGGCGGCCACGGGTGCCGACCCGGCCGCCGTCGCGGAGCTCATCGCCGCGGTGCGCGCCAATGGCGACGTGGCCGTGGCGACGTTGACCGAGCGCTTCGACCGGGTGTCGGTGCCTGAGCTCGTCTTGGGCCGCGACGCCTTGCAGGCCGCGAGCCTGCGCGTGGGTGCCGACGTGCGGGCCGATCTCGAGCGAGCGCACGCCAACGTGCGGCGCGTGGCCGAGGCGCAGCGAGCCGCCCTGGTGGACCTCGAGGTCGAGGTGGAGCCTGGGGTGCACATCGGCCAGCGCTGGCTCCCGGTGGAGCGCGTGGCCTGCTACGTCCCCGGCGGCCGCTATCCGCTCCCGTCGACCGTGATCATGACGGTGACCCCCGCCCGCGCGGCCGGGGTCGCCGAGGTGGTCGTGCTCTCTCCGCCCGGTCCTCACGGCGCGCCGCACGACGCGATCCTCGCCGCGGCGGCTGTCGCTGGGGCCGACGCGGTCTACGTCGCTGGGGGTGTGCAGGCTGTGGCCGCGGCGGCGTGGGGCACCGAGCGCCTGCCCGCTGTCGACCTCATCGTCGGGCCCGGCAACGCGTGGGTCACCGAGGCCAAGCGTCAGGCCTTCGGCGCTGTGGGCATCGACGCCCTGGCCGGGCCCAGCGAGGTCGTGGTCCTGGCCGACGCCTCCGCCGACGCGACGCGCGTGGCCGCCGACCTGCTCGCGCAGGCGGAGCACGATCCCCACGCCATCGCCGTGCTGGTCACCGACGACTTGGCGCTGGCGGCCGCGGTGGACGACGCCCTCACGCAGCAGCTCTCGTCTCTGCCGACCGCCGCCATCGCGCGGGCTGCGCTCGAGGCCCATGGGGGCGTCGTCGTGGTGGCGGACCGCGCCGCCATGATCGCGGAGGCCAACGTCCGCGCGCCGGAGCACCTGCACCTGCACCTGCGCGACGTCGACGCCGCGGCGCAGGGGTGCCGTCACTTCGGCGGGCTCTTCATCGGCGAGGACGCTGCAGAGGTGTTCGGAGACTACTGCGCCGGCGGCAACCACGTGCTGCCCACGGCGGGGGCCGCGCGCTACGGCGCGGGGCTCTCCGTACACACCTTTCTCCGGCCGCTCGCGACGCAGCGGCTGACGCGGCGCGGCGCGGCCTCCCTGGCCGGGACCACCGCTCGCCTGGCCCGCGTGGAGGGGCTCGAAGCCCACGCGCGGGCGGCAGAGCTGCGCCGAGGCTGAGTCCGACCGGGCCCCGCGCTACTCGATGCCGCGCTCTTTCAGCGCGGCGGCGAGGTCGCGGGCGCTCACCTTCATCGTCGCCATGTCCCAGTCGTCGTCGAGCGAGGGCGCCTCGGGCATCGCCGGGCGGGCCCGCGTCTGCTCCTGGTTGCGCTGCAGCAGGGCCGCCTCGATGTCCTTGGCGCTCAGCATCCCAGGCTGCAGCGTCGGGTCCAGATCGAGCTCCTCCGCCGCCTGCTGGTCTTGCGCTGCCGTCGCCGCGCGCGCCTCACGCAGCGCCTGCTCCACGTCGGCGGCGTTGAAGCCCGCCATCATCGTCGCGTCGACCTCGTCCTCCACCACCGGCTTGGGCGCGGGCCGCGACGCGCCCGGCGTGTGGTGCGTCTTGCGGAAGCCCCGGCGCATGCGCTCCTCTTCAGCCTCGCGCGCCTCTTGCTCCCGGTATTGCTGGCGCCGCCGCGCCGCCTGACGGGCCTCGTAGGTGCGGACCTCGTCGTCGCCCATGAGCTCGTAGAGCCGGTCGTGGGACTGCTCGAGACGGAGGAAGCCGGAGGTGATGTCCCGCAGCGCCAGGTAGGTGCGGTCGTATTGTCGCCGCAGCTCGTCGAGGCGGCCCGCGTCGCGGCCGTGCTCGGCCATCTTGCGCAGGTCATAGTAGCTGCGGGCGAAGAGCCCGTGGATGCGCTCGACCGTCAGGTCGATCCGCTCGAAGTCTGCCGCCTGCCCGCCGATGTGTTTGCCGCGCAGGAGCCGTTCGCCGTCATTCATGTGCTGCGTCCGGGGGAGGATCGAGTGAAGGTGCGGGCTGGCGCGCCGCGTCGCGACCGGCCGCTACACCGGGTCTACGTAGGCTGCCTTGATCTCCAGGAACTCGTCGAGGTGTTCCCAGAACAGGTCCAGCAGGGCGGGGTCGAAATGCCGCGCGCGCCCCTCTTCCATGATGGCGCGGGACTTCTCGACCGAGAACGCTGGCTTGTAGCAGCGCGCCGAGGTCAGCGCGTCGAACACGTCCGCCACCGCGCAGATGCGGCCCTCCAGGGGGATGTCCTCGCCCACGAGCCCCTGCGGATAGCCGCTGCCGTCCCACTTCTCGTGGTGCGACCTGGCGATCTTCGCCGCGAGCTGGAGCATCTCCGAGCTGGACCCGTTGAGGATGCGGTACCCGATCTCGGCGTGCTGCCGCATGATCTCGAACTCGTCGGCGGTGAGCTTGCCCGCCTTCATCAAGATGCGGTCCGGCGTGCCGATCTTGCCGATGTCGTGCATGGGGCTGGCGATGCGAATCAGCTCGGCGGCGCGATCTCCCAGCCCGGCCTTCTTGGCCAGGAGCTCGCAGTACAAGCTCATGCGACGGATGTGGAGCGCGGTCTCGTCGCTGCGGAACTCGGCCGCGCGCGCCAGCCGCTGGATGGTCTCCTCACGGGAGTTGCGGAGCTCCGAGCTCGCCGCCTCGAGCTCCACGACCGCGTGTTGCAGGTCACGCGTGCGCTCCTGCACGGTCTGCTCGAGGTAGGTGCGGTAGCGCCGGTTCTCGATCTCCAGGGTGCGCCGCCGCAGCGCGTTGGCGACGTTGATCAGCACCTCGTTGGTCTCGAAGGGCTTGATGATGTAGCCGTACGCCCCCACCTCCAGCGCCGTGTTGGCGATCTTGGGGTCGTCGACGCCCGTCACCATCACCGCCGCGGTGTCGGGGTAGGTCTCGGTGATGAAGTGGACCAGGTCGAGGCCCGACTCGCCGGGCATGTTCACGTCCGAGAGGACCAGCTCGAAGGTCTGCGCCTTCAACGCCTCGCGGGCCTCTTTCGCGCTGCCCGCGAGGGTCACGTCGTAGCCCTTGCGACGCAGCATCCTGCCGAGCATGCGGCGGATCAGGTCTTCGTCGTCTACGATCAAAAGCGGAGGCATAGGCACCTTGGCGCAAGAGGGGGGCGGCTCGCGTGCGTCCCCGTCGGCACCACCGGCGCCTGGGGACGATGCGCTAGGATGCGGCGGTGAGGGCGATCGTGTAAACAGCGGGCAGGCAAGCCCAAGGGAGCGCTGCAGATGTCCACACATCTTGACCAGGCCGAAGCTGGCGACGAGCGCCCCGGCGGCGACGCCAGCCGGCTCACGGCGGAGGGCCCCACGAGCGCTCGCCTCGCGCCGGCCACGCGGCCCGCTCCGCGACGGATCATCTCGGTGGTTGGCAACGGCAGCCTGCCGCCGGGCGACCCGCGTGTGCGGCTCGCCCACGAGCTCGGTCGGGCGCTCATCGACGCGGGCTATCGCGTCGCGTGTGGCGGACTCGGCGGGATCATGGCGGCCATGTGCGAGGGCGCCGCGAGCAGCCCGCGCCATCGCGAGGGCGACATCATCGGCATCCTGCCCGGCTTCGACCCGACAGAGAGCAACCCGTGGGTCGATCTGCCCATCGCCACGGGGCTCGATCACGTGCGCAACTTCATCGTCGCCAACGCGGACGCCGTCGTGGCCATCGGCGGAGGCGCGGGGACCCTCAGCGAGGTCGCCGGCGCCTGGCAGCTCAAGCGGCTCATCGCGGCGTACCGTGTGGCCGGGTGGAGTGGCAAGCTCGCGGACACCCGCATCGACGAGCGGGTGCGCTACCCGAACATCCCAGACGATCAGGTCTTTGGCGTCGACTCGGCGTCCGACGTCATCGCGCTGCTCGAAGCGCGGCTTCCGACCTACGGGCGGCGGCACGCGGGCATCGGTCTGGCGCGGACACGATGAAGCACGAACGCCCGGTCGCAGCGATCGACATCGGCTCCAACTCGGTGTTCCTGCAGGTGGTCGCCGTGGTCGACGGGCGACCGGGCCGCGTGCTCGCACGGGTGAAGCACAAGGCCCGCCTCGGGGCGCACATCGGCGCTGACGGTCGCTTCACCGAGGACGCGGTGGCCCGCGCGGTGTCTGCTCTGGAGGGCTTCGCCGAGGTCATCGCAGGCCACGACGCCCAGGTGCGCGCCACGGCTACGGCGGCGGTCCGGCGCGCGAGCAACGGGGGCGCGCTCCTGGAGCGCATCCGGACAGCCACCGGCATCGAGGTCGAGCTGATCTCGGGTCGACGGGAGGCCGAGCTGGTGTTCTTGGGCGTGCAGGCCAACCGGCCGGACACGGGCCGCGTCCTGTGCGCCGATGTAGGTGGCGGGTCGACCGAGCTCATCGTCGGCGAGGGCGCGCAGATCCACAGCGCGGTGAGCCTGCCGGTGGGCGCCGTGACCCTCTCTCATCCGCGGCTGCTCCAGGCGCCGGTGCCCGCCACCTCGATCGCGGCGGCCCGCCACGCCGTGCGCGTCGCGCTCGCCGACCAGACCAGCGCAGGGCAGGGCGGCTGGCAGACCGCGGTCGCCACCAGCGGATCAGCCCAGCGCATCGCTCGCATCGTCCGTGCGCGCGGAGGCGGCTCGCTGCGTCGCGACGTCGACGGGGTCGTGTTCACCCGCGCCGACCTGGCGCAGCTCTGCGACGTGCTGGCTCGCGCGCGCGACCACAGCGAGCGCCTGGCCGTGCCCGGCATGGACGCCGAGCGGGCCGACGTGTTGCTCGGGGGCGCGGTCATCTTCGACGAGGTGTCGGCGGCGCTGGGCGTCACGACATGGCAGGTGTCCATGGCGGGGCTGCGCGCTGGGCTGGTGGAAGACGCGCTCCGGTCGCGGCGAGGGAACCCATGAGCAGCCGAAAGAAGCGTCGTGAACGGCGGCAGGCCCACGACGCGCCGCTGGTGGGCGCCCCAAGCGAGGCGCGGCGCAAGCCCGCCCGGGGCGCCGGTGGCAAGCGGAGCTCCGCGGCGACGCCCAAGGGCGGGTCGCCTCGCGGTGGCTCGCCTCGCGCTGGTTCGCCTCGCGTTGGGTCGCCTCGCGCTGGTTCGCCTCGCGTTGGGTCGCCTCGCGTTGGGTCGCCTCGCGTTGGGTCGCCTCGCGACGGGTCGCCTGGCAGCGGGTCGCCCTCCGCCCAGCCCGCTGGAGACAGCGCCGGCCCCGAGCGGTGGACGCCCTCTGTCAAGCCGCTCGTCGGGCCGCTGACCGACCTGCTCGACGCGGACTACCGGCCCACCCGGGGGGGCGAGCTGCCGCTGGTCGAGCGGCACGTGGACGCGCTGCGACGGCTCAGCCAGCACTTCACCGACAAGCGCAACGAACGCCGTGCCGGCTACCTGTCGACCCCCGCTGCCCGCGCGGCCTACCTGCTCTACTACTCGCTCACCGGCGCCGCGACCGTGCAGGCCGCGCTGGCGCTGGCCGCGCAGCGCGCGCCCTTCGCCTGGGAGGCGGGGCCGTCTCCAAACGCCGCCACCCCAGTCGGCCCCACCCCAGTCGGCCCCACCCCAGTCGGCCCCACCTCAACTGACCCCACGTCGGCTGAGCTCCGCGGCGACGCTGCGGCTGCGCCGCCGCGCGCCGCCCAGCCGCTGCGCGTGCTCGACCTCGGCGCAGGGCCGCTGACCGCGTCGCTCGGCGTGGCGCTGCGCTGGCCCGACCGCCCGCTGGAGGTCACCGCCGTCGACGGCTCTCGCGCCGCGCTCAAAGACGGCGCGACGCTGCTGCGCGGCATCCGACCCGACGCGAAGATCCGGCTCATCGACGGCAACCTGCGGGACGGCGCCCTGCGCAACCAGCTCGGCCGCGGCTACGACCTGGTGGTGGTGGCCAATGTGCTCAACGAGTTTCGCGAGCAGGTCCGCCGTCGCGGCACCGACGAGCTCCCTGCGCATCAGCGCTCACCGGCCGAGCGGGTGCTGCTCGACGCCTTGGGTCGCCTCGCGCCCCAGGGGCGACTGCTGGTGCTGGAGCCAGCCGCCCGCGGCCCCTCGCGCCTGCTGATCGCCCTGCGCGACCGGCTCGTGGCACAGCGGGAGGCCCAGGTGCTGGCCCCGTGCGTCGACACGCCGGCGTGTCCCCTAGGCGACGTGCGCAGCCGCGACTGGTGCTTCGCAGAGCACCCGTGGCGCCGGCCACGGCTGGTGAAGGCGTGCGACCGCATGCTCCGCCACAAGCGCGACACGCTGAAGTTCAGCTACCTGCTCCTGGCGCCCGCCTCGGCGTCGCCCGACCGGCCCGAGACGAGCGCCGGCCGCTTCCGGGTGATCGGGGGACCCATGGGTCAGCGGCCCGTGCGGCGCTACCTCTGCGGCCCCGGCGGGCGGGTCACCGCGGTGCTGCGAGACGTGCGCGCGCCCGACGCCGCGGCCGTGGCCGAGGCCATCCGCGGTGACCTTGTCACGGTCGCCGGCACACCTGAGCAGGGGGGCCCGCGACGCGAGTGGCAGCTCACCCTGGGCAAGGCGCGGGGCCGCAGCGAGCGCCCGCCGCGAGGAGGCTCACGATGAGCGACGACTTCCGCTGGGATCTGGGGACGCCGCTCGAGGGCGACCGCGCGGTGGCCGCGACCTCGGTCGAGCTGGCGGGTCGACACGTGGCCCTGTGCGTCACGGGCGGCATCGCCGCCTACCGGGCGCCTGGGCTGGCGCGCGCGCTGCGCCGGGCTGGGGCCCGGGTCACGGCGTGGGCGACCCCCGCGGCGCTGAAGTTCGTCACCCCTGACGCGCTGGAGTGGACCACGCTGCAGCCCTTGGTGGCCGGGCTCGACGGTCGCGCGCAGCACGTGGAGACCGACGACGTCGACGTCTGGTTGGTGGCGCCGGCGACCTACTCCACGCTGAACAAGGTGGCTGTGGGCATCGCCGACAACGCGGTGACCACGGCCCTGGCGAGCGCCCTCGGCCGGGTCGAAGACGGGGACACGCGGGTGCTCCTGGCGCCCACCATGCACGGCTCCATGGTCAACAGCGTGCTGCGAGCGAGCCTGACGCGGCTGTCGACGCTGGGCTGCACCGTCATCCCGCCGCGGGGCCGCGACGGCAAGGCGCTGCTGCCCGAAGACCCGGACCTCGTGGCCGCTGTGATCGCGGCCTTGCAGGCCCGTGCGCCCTGAGCCCGTCTACGCGGTGACCAGCTCGGCGCCCTTCTTCGCCGGTGCGTCGTCGTCGCCAAAGCGGAACACCAGCTTGTCGTCGACCACGTCGACCCACACCTCGCCGCCCTTGGACAGGCGCCCGAAGAGCAGCTCGTCGGCCAGGGGCTTGCGCAGCTCGTCGCCGAGCAGCCGTCGCATGGGTCGCGCTCCGAACTGTGGGTCGTAACCCTTGTCGGCGAACCAGTCGCGGGCCGCGGGGGTCAGGTCGAGCACCACCTTGCGCTCCCCGAGCTGGCCCTGAATCTCCGCGACGAACTTGTCCACGATGCGGCCCATGACCGAGGGCGACAGGCGCGCGAAGCGCACCCGGGCGTCGATGCGGTTGCGGAACTCGGGGCGGAAGATGCGCTTGAACTCGCGGTCTTCGTCGCCGGTCTCGCCTGCGCCGCTCAACCCGAAGCCCAGCCGGCCCTTCTCGAGCTCGTGGGCGCCGACGTTCGACGTCATGATCAAGATCACGTGCCGGAAGTCGGTGGTCTTGCCGTTGTTGTCGGTCAGCCGCCCGCTGTCCATGACCTGCAGCAGCACGTTGAACACGTCGGGGTGGGCCTTCTCGATCTCGTCGAGGAGCAGCACCGCGTGCGGCGTCTTGGCGATGGCCTCGGTGAGCAGCCCGCCCTGGTCGAAGCCGACGTAGCCAGGCGGCGCGCCGATGAGGCGGCTCACCGTGTGCCGCTCCATGTACTCGCTCATGTCGAAGCGCACGAACTCCAGCCCCAAGGTCGACGAGAGCTGCTTGGCGAGCTCGGTCTTGCCGACGCCGGTCGGGCCCGTGAACATGAACACGCCGGTCGGCTTGTCCTGCGGCCCGAGGCCGGAGCGCGCCACCTTGACCGCCGTACTGACCTGCTCGCAGGCGGCGTCCTGACCGAAGACGACCTGCTTGAGGTCGAACTCGAGCTTCGCCAGCGCGTCGCGGTCGTCGCTGGACACCGAGCGCTCCGGGATGCGGGCGATCTTCGCGAGCACCGCCTCGATGTCCCGCACCGTGACGCGCAGCTCGGGCATGCCCTCCACCGCGCTGGCGTTGAGGCCGGCGCGCGTCTCCGCCGTCTCGAGCACGGCGTCCACGTCCGCCGTCTCGGTGGCGGTCGCGCTCGCCTCGGGCGGCGGCAGATCCGCGATGCGACGTCGCTTTCGGGCCACGCGCTTGGCGTGGCGCAGGCGCACGGCCGCCCCCGCCTCGTCGATGAGGTCGATGGCCTTGTCGGGCAGCCGACGGTCGTGCATGTAGCGCGAGCTCAGCGTCGCGGCGTTGCGCAGGGCGGCGTTGGAGTAGCGCACGTGGTGGTGCGCCTCGTAGCGCCGCTTGAGCCCCTTCAGCACCGCGAAGGTCTCGTCAGCGCTGAGCTCGCCCACGTCGATCTTCTGAAAGCGCCGGGCAAAGGCACGATCCCGCTGGATGTGGGTCCGCATCTCCTCGTAGGTGGTCGAGCCGATCAGCCGCAGCTTGCCAGACGCCAGCGCCGGCTTGAGCAGGTTGCTCGCGTCGAGGCTGCCGCCCGAGGTCGCGCCCGCGCCCACGATGGTGTGGATCTCGTCCGCGAAGAGCACCGCGTCGCCCTCGTGTTCGGCCAGCTCGCGGAGCACGCCCTTGAGACGCTTCTCGAAGTCGCCGCGGTACTTGGCGCCGGCCAGGAGCGAGCCGAGGTCCAGCGCGAAGAGGGTGGTCGCGAGCAGCGGCTCGGGCGCGCGCCCCTGCACGATCTCCCGCGCGAGCCCCTCGACGATGGCGGTCTTGCCGACGCCCGAGTCGCCCACCAGCAGCGGGTTGTTCTTGCGGCGCCGCATCAGCACATGGGCGACGCGCTCCAGCTCTTCCGCGCGCCCCACCAGCGGGTCGATGCGGCCGAGCTTGGCCTCTTCGTTGAGGTTGGTGGTGTACTGCGCCAGCGCGCCCCGCTCGCTCTCGCCCTCGCCCTCGTCGTCGTCGCCCGACATGGCGTGCTCGTCGTCGCCCTCGTCGTCGTCGTCGCCGCCGTGGCTGATGGTGCTCACGACGTCGAGCCGCGAGACCCCCTGCTTCTCCAGGAAGTACACCGCGAAGCTGTCGTCCTCGCCGAACATGCTCACGAGCACGTTCGGGCCCTCGACCCGCTCGCGACCCGCGCCGCGGACGTGCATGGCGGCCCGCTGGATCACCCGCTGCAGGCCGATGGTGGGCTGCGCCGAGAGCTCGACGTCCTCGCCGAGCCGCTCGACCTCGTTGGCGAGGAAGTCGTCCAGCGCGCGCTTGAGCGCGTTGACGTCGCTGCCGCAGCTGCGCAGGACCTTGGCGGTCTTGGCGTCGTGCAGCAGGGCGTAGAGCATGTGCTCCAGCCCGAAGAACTCGTGCCGGCGCACCTGGGCCTCGCTGGCAGCTACCTGAATCGCGATCTCGAGCTCAACGCTCAACATGCCTGGCCTCCGTAGTGGGTCGTCACGCCTGCTCCGTGGTGAGCTTGAGTGGCATGCCGTTGGTGCGGGCGTACTCGGTGACCTTGGCCACCTTCGACTCGGCGAGGTCGCGGGTGTAGGTGCCCGCCACGCCCTGACCCTTGTGATGCACGGTCAGCATGATCTGCCGCGCGTCGGTGTCGGTGCGGTGAAACCACGCCTTGAGGATCTGCACGACGAACTCCTGGGTGGTGTAGTCGTCGTTGTGGAGGATGACGTTCCACATGCTGGGGCGCTTCACCTTCTTACGGGTCGAGAGCAGTACGCCGTCTTGCCGCTGTTCGTCCGTGCCGGGCATCAGCCCCCTCCTTCACTGCGGGCTCCGTTGCCCGATTCGACGACCCAGAGTAGGTCGCCCCCTGCGTCGCGCAAGACGACGGGCGACAACCCGGGCTGCGCACGGCCAATCTCAGCCGAGCCTGGAGCCCCTCGCCGGCACCCGCCAAAACGCCAGACGGCGAGGCTGATCGCTCAGCCCCGCCGCCCGGCTCACCCCGCGGGGTGAGGTGTCGTCCGCCTACTTGGCGCGGATGATCTTCTTGGTCTCGATGGTGACCGAGTCACCGCCGGCGACCGGCTTGCCGTTGACCTCGCGCATCTTGAACTGCACGCGGCGGTTCAGCTCGCGGCAGGCGGCGAGCGCCTTCTTCGCCTTCCGGCTCTTCTGCTTCGAGAGGGTCGCGACCTCCTGGCACAGCGGCAGCTGCTCGCCGTAGCCCTTGGACTCGAGGCGCGTCGTGGCGACGCCCTTCTCCACCAGGTAGTTCAGCACGCTCCGGGCCCGCTCCTTCGAGAGCTTGAGGTTCATCGAGTCGTTGCCGGTGTCGTCGGTGTGACCCTGCACCTCGATCTTGGTGATCTCGGGGTGCTTGTTGAGGACCACGGCGACGGTGTCGAGCAGCGTGAACGAGACCTTCTTGATGTCGGCCTTGCCGATCTCGAAGTAGACCTTCTGCATGATCTTGATCTCGTTCTTGGTGATGACCACGAGGCTCTTCTTGTCCGGGCAGCCGTCGTCGTCCTTGTAGCCGTTGAAGGACTCGGGCTTGTTGGGGCACTTGTCGAGCTTGTCCGGGATGCCGTCCTTGTCGGCGTCCTTGATCGGGCAGCCCTTCTCGGACGCGGGGCCGGCCTCGTTGGGGCACTTGTCGTCGGCGTCGGGGATGCCGTCACCGTCGTTGTCGGGCTCGGGGCAGCCGTCGCTGTCGCGGAAGCCGTCCTTGTCCTCGGCCTTGTTGGGGCACTTGTCCTTGTTGTCCGGGATGCCGTCCTTGTCGTTGTCGAGCTCGGGGCAGCCGTCCTTGTCCTCCCAGCCGTCCTTGTCCTCGGCCTTGTTGGGGCACTTGTCGTCGGTGTCCGGGATGCCGTCGCTGTCGTTGTCCGCCTCGGGGCAGCCGTCCTCGTCCTCGAAGCCGTCCTTGTCCTCGGCCTGCATCGGGCACTTGTCCTTGTCGTCGAGGATGCCGTCGCCGTCGCCGTCCCGAACCGCGGTGTCGATGACGTAGCTCGCGCCGACGAGGATCTCGAAGCCGTGGGTGGTCAGGTCGTCGCGCCCGGCCACGTTGAGGTAGCGCAGGTCGAGGCGCAGCAGCAGCGGGTCGATGACGTGGTACTTCACACCCAAGCCGAGGTGCAGCGCCGCGTCCGCGTCCGACACGGCCTGGTCCGCCTGACGGCCGTTGGCGGCGGCGAACTCCTGCTCTGTCATCAGGAACTCGAAGCCGTAGCCGATGGCGGCGAAGGGCCGCAGGCGGCCGTTCATCAGGTTCAGGTGCGCGAGGAAGAGGGCGCGCAGGCCCAGGATTGTGGCGGGGTCCTCCGTGCTCTTGAAGCTCGTCGGCGTCATCCGCATCTCGCCTTCAACCGCGAACATGTTCGTCAGGTTGTAGGCGCCGCGGAGGCCCAGCGCGAGGCCGGAGACAGGCACGTTGTCGTTGTAGAACGCGTTACCGAGCTCGGTCTGCTCAGGGACGATCTCGTACCCGAAGAACACGCCAGCCTCGATGGTGCCGTCGTGCTTGAGCGGCCCCTTGGCGAACGCGCTCTGTGCAAATGTGAGCGCCATCGCGGCGGCCATTACGGCGGCTGTGATGCGGCCCAGCTTGTGTGATTGCTGCGTCATCTTGCTACGTCTCCAAGCGCCAGGTCCGACCCTTCGGGGGGAGTCGGGGCAGAGCGCGACCGGCACGGCGCGAGTGCGTGGTCGCTGTTGGTCTGAGGGCCGGGAGTGTACGCGTCGTACACACTTCTTCAAGGCCCCCCTCAAACCACAGACGGCCCGGCACCATCGGGGTTTGGTGACCTGCCCGCGCCACTGTTATGCAACGGCCAGGCCAACTGCGACAGAAACTCGCTCAAACCTCGGAAGCGTCGGTTGCTGAACGGGAAACGGCGCCGCGTTCGAACGCGCGGCGGGCGCTGAGCGAGCGGGGACCCGCGCTGAGGTCACGGGGCCTCGGCGCGCGTGACGCGGGGTGCTGGCCTGGGGTCACAGGGCAGAGAAGGCCCACCGCAGGCGCACGCCGAGGCGGTCGTGGCGGTCGAGCCCGCTGAAGGGACCAAACTCGTCCCCCGGCTGGTAGGTCACAGCGGACAGGCTCAGCGAGAGCGCGTCGCGGATGTCCCATGTGACGTCGCCTCGCGCCAGCCAGCCGTACTGGGCCTGCAGACCGAAGGCGACGCCGACCGCCGTGATGTGCAGCCGCTCCGACCACGTGGTGTGCTGGGCGCGCAGCGACAGGCTCGGCGCGTCGGCGGGGAAGAGCAGGTCGTTGGGCTTGTCGAGCAGCCAGACCTTGGACGCCTCGAGCCCGAGCACGGTGTCGCTGAGGCCGCGCCAGGTCAGCGACCCCATGGCCTCGACCGTGTCGCTGCGCCGGTAGGAGATCTGCGGCGGGAGCGCCGTGGTGTCGCCGGTGTTGAACGGACGCCGTCGCTTGTAGGCGAGCTCCCACTTGATCAAGGCGCTGCCAGCGGTCATGGCGCCGGAGGTTCCCAGCACCTCGTAGCGCAGGTGCGCCAGCGGGAGCGCCACCGTGGACGCGTCGGGGTTGGTCAGCGCGGCGAGGTCCAGGCCCGTGATCACGCCCTGCTGGTCGAGCACGCTCGCGGCGTAGGCGCCCAGGTCGACGCCCGCCCCCTTGTAGACCCAGCGCAGGAGCAGCTGCTGGTGCGCCAGGGCAAGCGCGGTCTGGCCGTGCTCGAAGCGCAGGGTCTTGCTGCTCAGCAGCGCGCCCACCGGGGCCGGGCTACCCGGCGCGGCGAAGAGGGCCGGCAGCGGCGAGAACGGGCCCATGGGCGGCGTGCGCAGGCCAAAGCAGGTCTCCCGCCAGAGGGTGTTGCAGGTCTCGTGCACGACCATGGCCTCGACCCGGTGGTCGCCGCGGGCGGTGGTGGTGAACCAACCGACGCGCGTCGCCAACACGGGGACACGGATGTCGTCGAGGTCGGCCAGGCCGGGCTCGCGGTTGTCACGGGGGTTGACCACGTCGACCACGCTCATGCCGTCGCCCTCGCCCCAGGCGACGATCTGACGGCCCACCGTCACCTCCAGCGGGCCAAAGGCCGCGGCGACGAAGGTCTCGCGCACCTGCCACAGCTGGCGATAGCTGTCCTTGGTGGCGTCGTCGTAGTCGTCTGCGCGGTAGAGGTAGGCCGCGTCGACCTCGCCGTGCAGCGCCACCTGGGCACGCCAGCGGCCGTGTTTGTAGGCCAGGGTGAGGTCGGCGCTCTGTCGCGCCTTGGCGAAGGGGTTGTCGTCTCCGCCGGGCAGCGAGAGCCCGTCTCCAGCGGGCGCCGCGCCGAGTCGATTGAGCCACACGCCCTGGTCCGAGCGGAGAAAGCCGGTCAGGGACCACGGCGAGGGGGGCGCCACCTTCACTGGGGTCACGTCGGCGGGCATGTCTGCGAAGCCGTCGTCGTCGCCGAAGCCCGCCTCGTCGTCGCTCTCGGCCGTCGCAGGGGGCGCCGCGTCAGCGCGCGCAGGCGCAGAGGAGAGCCCCACGACGCCCATCAGGCACACCGTCGCCCATCGCGCTGCGGGTGTCATCAGAGCCCCTTCTCCAAGCGGCGCTGCGTGAAGTCGCTGGCCTTCACGCTGGGATCGTTGAGCTTGTAGCTCAGGAAGCTCAGGCGCGTGGTCGACACCACCTTCTTCGCCCGGACCGTGCGCACCGCGATGCGGTGGGGGATCCAGATGCCGGCGACCTGCTTGATCTGGCCGAACTTGGTGTACTTGAGCTTCTTCCCCTCTTTCACCCAGGCCTTGACCTGCACCGGCAGCAGCTTGCTCTTGCTGATCCACACCAGGGTCTTGAGGTAGCCCGTCTCGCGCTGCTCCTTCGCCGTCTTGGGGCGCGACTCGATCAGCCAGCACGCTTCGCCGCCCGCCTTCACGTCCTGCTTGACCACCTTGTACGTGTAGTTCTTCGGGTCCTTCTTGGTCATGTCGGCGTAGGTGAGGTCCGACCCCATGAAGGCGCCCGACTTGTCCGACGACGAGATCCGCGTGCTTTTGCGCAGGCTCGGTAGGTAGAGCCACTGGTCGTCGTCCTTGGCGCCGTCGTCGTAGTCGACGCTCAGCAGGGCCGTGTTGCGGACGTCGGCGGGGCTCTCGAAGAGCATCAGCTGCTTGGTGCCGCCCTTGAACTTCATGGTGCGCGAACGCACGACGCGGGTGCGGCTCCGGCCTGCGCTGTCTTTGATGGTCATCTGCATGCGCATCTGACCTTTGTCGCCGGTCTCCCGGTCTTCCACAGCGGCCATGATCTTGGCGGCGTCGGTCTCGGTGGGCGCGATGGCGTAGGCGGCGTGAGGGGCGAGCGCCAGCAGCGCAGCGATCACGAGCGAGGCGGCCCACGGCCGAGCGCTGGCCGGAGTGGACCCGTGTCCAGGGGAGCGGGCGGTCAGCGACCCGAGGAACATGGGCTGAGATGCGAACATGGTGAGCCTCCGTAGAGCGTGGGCGCCCAGCCTGGGGGCGGGGACGGTCGCGCGGTGTCACCGCGTCGGGCGGTCCTTGTAGAACGTCCGCACCAGCGCGGGCGCGAAGAGCAGGTCGATGACCAGCGCGAGCACGACCGTGGCCGCGACCAGCGCACCGAAGCGGCCAATATTGTACATGCCCGCCGTCATGTAGACGCAGAAGCCACCGCAAAGAATCACGCTCGTGCTCACCATGGCGCGGCCGGAGTGCGCGAAGGTGTAGGCCAGGGCGTCTTCAACCTTGCCGTTGAGCCGGAAGTGGGCCTGGAAGTGGTGCAGAAAGTGGATGGTGTCGTCGACGGCGATGCCGATGGCGATGGACGCGATGAGCAGCGTCGACATGTCGATCGGGACGCCGGTCAGCCCCATGCCGCCCATGATCGCGACGATGGGCAAGAGGTTCGGGACCATGGCGATCAGGCCGAGCTTCAGGTTCCGCAGCATCAGCACCATCATCACGGTGATCGCCACGAACGCGACCAGAAAGCTGCGCATCAGGTCGGCGATGAGGTTGGCGATGACGGAGAAGAGCGAGTAGATCGCGCCCGTGGGCTTGACCACCGCGCGGTCGCCGATGAAGCGGTCGATGCCGGCCTGGATGTGCTCCGTAAACGCCCCGTAGCTGGTGGCGTCGACCCACCGCACGCGGATGGTCATCTGGGTCTTGCGCAGATCGTTGGTGGCGAGGCGCCTCAGCTGCTCGGGTCCGGCGTTCTCGAACATGAAGAGCAGGTCGCTCACGCCGCGGTCGGTGTCCGGCAGCTTGTAGTAGGCGGGGTCGTCGTCGTGCAGGGCCTGGTTGGTCTCCTTGATCACGTCGAGCAGGCTGATGGTGTTGCCCACGAGCTTCTCGCCGTCCTGCGCGTTGACGTAGCCACGGATGTGGGTGTCGAGCTGCTCCATGCCGCGCAGCAGCTTGAGATCCTTGATCGACCGTCCCTCCTTGGCCTCGATGAGCAGCTGCACATTGGCCGTGCCGCCGGCCTCGGCGTCGAGGGTCTCGAAGGCCGTGCGCACCGGGCTGCCCTCGGGGATCCACGTGATCGGGTGGTGAAAGACCTGCAGCCAGGTGGTGAGCACCCCGCCGATGACGAAGAGGGTCGCGGCCAGCGCGAGCGCGCGGGTCCGGCGCGGCGACGTGCGGCCCAGCGGCGATCCGGCCGCGGCGCCTTCGTCGAAGCTGAACAGCCGCGCCCGGTCGAGCCAGCGGTCCAGCCCGTCGGTGCCCCCAGCGCCTCTCGCGCCGAGCAGGGACTTCGTGTTGAAGCTGAGCACGATGGGCAGGAACACCAGGCTGTGCAGCAGCGCCACACCGACCCCCCAGGCACCCGCAGTGCCCATGTCGCTGATGGCGGACACCGAGGCGAAGCGGAAGCTGAGCAGGCCGACCATGGTCGTGAGCGTCGTGAAGAGCACCGGCACCGCTGTGGTCGAGACCGCGTAGACGATGGCGTCGCGGTTGCCGCGCCCGGTCCGCCGCGCGTCGCGATAGACGGACTGCAGGTGCACCGAGTCGCCGATGCCGACGCAGAAGAGGAAGGCCGGCAGGATGTTGCTGAGCATGGTGACGTGGACGCCCGCTGCGGCCATGGCGCCAAAGGTCCACACGCCCGCCTGCACGACCACCCCGAGGGGGCCGATCATCCCCATGGGGTGACGAAAGAGGAAGACCAGCGCCAGCAGCATCGCCAAGATCGCGATGACGCCGGTGCGCTTGAGGTCCTGCATCATCAGCGCGTTGAGGGCGGCGCCGAGCGCAGGCGGTCCGGCCACGCCCAGCTCGAAGCCCTCGGCGCGGTGCTTGTCGCAGATCGCCATGATGCGGAAGTAGACCTTGGCCGAGTCGTCTTCGCTCATGAACTGGGTGCGGATCGTCATGACCGCGTGCTGCCCGCTGCGGCCGATGACCTGACCCACGTACCGGCTGTCTCGCAGCACCGCTGGCTTGAGCGCCGCCAGGCCCGCGGCGTCCGGCATGGGGTCGAGCAGCTTGCCCACGCGCAGGGTGCCGCCCTTGCCGCTGGTCTTGCGCACGTTGAGCACGCTGGTGACCTCGTCGACGATGGAGCCGCCGGCCTCGTTGCCCCAGCCGCCCGCGGCCGGTCCCGCGCGCCCGGCCGAGGACCCCGGTGGACCCGCGCCGGCGGCGCGCGCGGTCGGGCCTGAGTCGGGCCGCGGGGCCTCGCCGCCACCGGGCCCGGCCGCGCCTTCGTCGCCCTGACCCGGGTCGGGGCTGGTCCCCTCGTCCCCAAAGTCGTCGAAGTCACCGAAGCCGTCGTCGTCCGCCGCGGCCGCTGCGCCCTCGGTCGGCGTGGTGGCCGCTGCCTGCGTCGCCGGTCCAGCCGCGCCCCCCGCCGCGGTCGGGGCCTGGGCGTCGTGGCCTGACGGCGGCGGGGGGGTGGGCGCAGCCGAGGAGCCCGCGGCGGGTCGGGGCCGCGCCCGCCGCTGCCCGAGCGTCGGCAGGTCCATGTCGATGGCGGCGATCTCGTCCTGCAGCGCTCGCAGCCGCTTGAGATAGCCGGGCGTGAACACGTCGCCCTTGGCCATGATCAGGAAGAAGCTGTCCTTGCCGAACTCGTCCCGGAACTGCTCGAGCAGCTCACGCGCGTTGGAGTTGCTCGACGCGAAGGCCTCGACGCTGTTGTCCAGCTTGAGCTTGGTGGCCACCTGCCAGACGAAGAGCCCCGTGACCGCCAAGGTCAAGGCCAGCAGCAGCCAACGCAGCCGCAGCACCACCTCAGCCCAGCGGCGAAAGAAGGGGTTCTCCGTCTCCTTGGGCACCACGTGCGCGGGGGCCGGCGGCGCTGCTCCCGGGTCGGACTCCGGCGGCGGTGTCGTGTCCTGGGGCTTCATGCGCGCAGCGTCCTCCTCGCGCGTCGGCAGGGGGGCCTCGCACGGCGTCGATCGGCGCGGGGAGCATGAACCAAGAAGGACGCCTACGCCACCTGGCTCAGGTCACGCTCCGGGCGGCGGCGCAGCCCGCGAGTCCTGGCGCGGCAGAGCAGGGGGCGATGCGGGCGCAGCCGGCGCGCGCGCCCAACGACGTGAGCACCGCCGCTTGAGCACCGCCGCTTGAGCACCGCCGCCCACCGTGTACCATGCGTGTACGAACATCCCCTGTCGTCCCGTACCCGTCCCCCGCTGTTTCGCGACGGATCTCTGTGATGAGCAACCCCACGACCCAGGCGTCGTCCGCTTCGGCGCGCTCACATGCCCTCGTGTCCGACAGGGCCCCGCCAGCGGCCCCTGAGTCCGCGGCTGCCCGTGCGGCGCGCAAGCGGGCCTTCATCGTCGGGCCGCTCTACGACACGCTGCTCTTCACCATGGCGCCCCTCTGGGTGCTGGCCATGGGCATGTGGCTCTTTCGCGTCCCCCTGCTCAACGATGTGGTGCGGCTGCCGAGCCTCAACCCGCGCTTCAGCCAGCCCTTTCTGCTCTTCGTCATCGCCGTGTTCACCCACGCGCACATCGTCATCGTGTTCTTTCGCAGTCACGGCAACGAGCGCATCTACAACCTGCACCCCTTTCGGTTCCGGGTCGCGCCCGTGCTGCTGCTGGTGGCGATGCTGACCTCCCAGTGGGCCTTCCTCATCGTCAGCGTGCTGGTGGTGTGGTGGGACGTGTACCACTCGGCGATGCAGACCTTCGGGCTCGGGCGCATCTACGACGCCAAGCTCGGCAACCCGCCCACCGCGGGCCGCCGCGTCGACCAGCTCTTCAACCTGCTGATGTACGTCGGCCCCATCTTCGCCGGCGCCAGCCTGTGGGAGCACCTCAAGCACTTCGAGGCCTTCAGCAAGGTCGACGCGCCGGCGCTCGCGAGCATCGGCGAGGTGGTCTTCGCCCGCCAGCCCGACACGCCGCTCTGGGTGCTGGGCGCGGCCGTGCCGGCGGTCGCCCTCTACGTGGCGGCCTACGCCCGAATCGCCCGGCAGACCGGCTATCGCATGCCGCAGCAGAAGGTGCTGCTCTACGTCTCGACCACGGTCTGCTCGGTGGTCGCGTGGGGCTTTCTCTCTGTGGGCGAAGCCTTCTTCGTGATGAACTTCTTCCACGCGCTGCAGTACTTCGCCATCGTCTGGTGGAGCGAGCGCAAGACGGTGGTCCGGATCTTCCGCCTGGGCGAGGTGCCCGCTCGTCACGGCGTCGCCCTGGTGCTGCTGGTGGTCCCTGCGCTGGCCTACGGTGTGTGGGCCAACGTGAAGCCGGGGGTCGGCGTGGCGGTGGTGGCGGTGAGCCACGTCGCGTCGATCCTGCACTTCTGGTACGACGGCTTCATCTGGTCGGTGCGCAAGAAGCAGGTGTAGCGCGCGCCGGCGCGGCTAGCTTGGGCCTCCGGTCATTGAAGTGACCGATCTCCCGGAGCCCGCCATGCCCTGTCCACGACGCTTTATCCCGGCCGGAGCCCTGCTCTTGGCCGTGTGCCTGTCCGCGCCGCAGCCCGCCGTCGCGGACCCTGGCGCACAGGGCGCGGACGCAAGCCCTGCGCCGCTCCCCGCCCCCGCGACCTTGGCGCGAGACGCCGACGGCCCTGTGCTCCGCCGCCGCTTCTCCGGGGGCGTGGTCGCCCTGCAGCGGCGTCAGTTTGGCGTCGCGCGGCGCTCGCTGGACCAGGTCGCCCGGGAGTCTCAGTTCCCTGAGCGCGCCGCCGCCGCCGCCGCGCTCTCGCGTTACGCCGCCCGGCTGCAGGCGCTCGGTCTCACCAACGCGCCGCCGGACGACCCCAGCGCTGGGCGCACCGAGTTCATCGTCTCGTCCACCCTCGGCGCGGCCTACGCTGGAGCGGTGGTGCTGGACCTCATCGACAACGACGACGTGCGCGTCGGGGCTGGCGTCATGCTGCTGTCGACCGGCCTCGGGCTGGCCGGCTCCATCTACGGCTCCCGTGGCCTGCGCATCACTGAGGCCACCGGCGAGGCCTATGCGTCGGGCATGGTGTGGGGCGCCGCCACCGGCCTGCTGCTGACGCTCGGCGCCGACGTGGAGACGTCCGAGTCGATGCAGCTGGCCACGCTCGCGGGCGGCTTCGCCGGTGGGGCGCTGGCCTTCGCGCTCAGCGACCACCTCGACCCAACGCGTGGGCAGGTCAACTTCGTCGGCACGGGCGCGATCCTGGGCGTGGCGACCTCGGCCCTGACGCTCGTGGTGGTTCAGCCTGACAACGTCCAGTCGACCACCGTCGCGTGGACCGTGCTCGGCGGGCTGCAGGTGGGCACGCTCGCCGCTGCGGCGCTGCTGCCCGAGATCGACTGGAGCGTGTCCCGCACCCGCCTGGTGACCCTGGGCGCGGCGGTCGGCGTGCTCACGGGCTGGGGGGTGATGATGCTGGTCAGCGGCGACGACAGCCTCGAGCCGCGCGCGGTGGGCGGCATGGCCCTCGCGGGGCTCTGGGGCGGGTTTGGCCTGGCCGCCTGGCTCACAGAGGACATGAAGCCGGACCCGCGCTACACCGCGCCGCGCGTGACCGGCGCCCTCGCGCCAACGGTCCTGGCCACGGCGCGAGGCCGCGCCGCCCCCGGCCTCGCCTGGTCCGGTCGCTTCTGACCCGCGGCCAGGGCTGTGGCCGGCGCCGGGCTCAGCTGTAGGTGTAGAAGCCGCGCCCGGACTTGCGGCCGAGCCAGCCGGCGTCGACGTACTTCCGCAGCAGCGGGCAGGGGCGGTACTTGCTGTCCCCGAGGCCGCTGTGCAGCACCTCCATGATGGCGAGCACCGTGTCGAGCCCGATGAAGTCGGCCAGCGTCAGCGGGCCCATGGGGTGGTTCAGCCCGAGCTTGCAGCTCGCGTCGATGTCCGCTGGCGTCGCGACGCCCTCCATCACCGCGTAGCAGGCCTCGTTGATGAAGGGGATCAGCACCCGGTTGACGATGAAGCCCGGGTAGTCCTGGCTCTCGCACACGGTCTTGCCCATCTTCGCGGCCAGCGCGCGGGTCTGCGCGAAGGTCTCGTCCGAGGTCGGCAGGCCGCGGATCAGCTCCACCAGCTTCATCACCGGCACCGGGTTCATGAAGTGCATGCCAACGACCCGGTCGGGCCGGCGCGTGGCCGCGCACAGCCGCGTGATCGGGATCGACGACGTGTTGCTCGCGAGGATCGCCCGCGGGTTCACCAACGCGTCCAGCTTGGCGAAGAGGTCGCGCTTGATCGCCTCGTTCTCGACGATGGCCTCGACGGCGAAGTCGACGTCGGCCAGGTCTTCGAAGGTCGCCGTGGTCTGGATGCGCGCGCTCACCGACGCCGCCGTCTCGCCCTCGGGCAGCCGCCCCTTGGCCTCCAGCTTGGCCAGCGAGCGCTCCATGCCCGCCGAGGCCCGCGCCAGGGCGTCCTCCTGCAGGTCGTAGAGCCGCACGTGCAGGCCCGACTGCGCCGCCACCTGGGCGATGCCCGCGCCCATCTGCCCGCTGCCGATCACGGCGATGCGCTCGATGTGTCCAATGTCTGCCGTCGGGGTCGTGCTCACGGGCTCGGTCATGATGGGCTCCTCTGAGGTTGCCGCCCGCTTGTGGCACGCTGCGCGGGTGTTCGACAAGGCCCGAGCATCCGCAGTGCCCACGTCCGCAGGAGCCGCCATGACCTCCCCGACCGATCTGCAACCGCCTGAGCTGCGTCGGATTCGCATGCAGCTGGCGCGCAAGGGCATGGAGGTCAACGGTCAGCTGACCACGCTGCTGGCGGGGCAGAACGCCCGGCTGCTCGACCTGAAGATGCCCCACGAACAGACGCCCGGGCTCAAGCCGCAGGAGAAGCTGCGCCGCTACCTGGACCAGATCATCCGCGCACAGCGGCGCCTGGGGACCGACGCGTGGGGCAAGTGCGTGACGTGCGGGACCGCGCTGCCGCCGCAGGCCCTCAGCGACACGCCGTGGCTGGAAGAGTGTGAGCCGTGCAAGAACGACACGGGGCTCTGGTAGCGCCAGCGCGCGGCCCGGCCTGCTACGGCTTCGGCGCGGCGAGGCGCCCCGCGAGCCAGCCCATGGGCAGGTAGGCCACCACCAGATCCAGCGCGATGAACCACACCGGCGCGGGGATCATGAACACGTTGGCGATGCCGCCGAGCAGGAAGAACACGCCGATGCCCATGGCGAAGCGGGCCTGATGCGTCGCCGCGACCTTGGCCGCCACCAGCGCCCCGACCAGGGTCCCGAGCGCGTGGGCCAGAAAGGGGAAGACGAAGTGCCGCGGCTCGAGCCGGTGTGCGAACTTGGCCAGGCTCTCGCCGTCGGTGGGATCGATCTCGGGCGGGAGCGGGATCACCGACCCGCTCGCCAT
The DNA here is from genome assembly GCA_030425545.1 of bacterium. Taxonomy (GTDB): domain Bacteria; phylum Myxococcota_A; class UBA9042; order UBA9042; family UBA9042; genus UBA9042. The sequence goes on from JAUIAC010000010.1 coordinate 22,182, forward strand.
GATCAACCCCATGTTCACCGAGCTGCCCACCACGAACCCCGCGATCACCGCGAGCACATTGCGCACCACCGGGCTCATGCGCCACCTCCAGCGTCTTGGACCAGGTGGATGGTGCGGGTCGGGAAGGCAAAGCGAAAGCCTTCGCGCTCGAAGCGCTTTCGAATCGACAGGTTGACCTGGCTCTTCACCTCGACCCAGTCGGTGGGGTTGGTGATGAAGTACACCACCCGCAGGTCCAGGCTGTGTGGGCCGTATTCGATGAAGTGGACCCGCACGTCCGCGTGGGTGCCCGGCTGCTCCGCCACACAGCTGCGCAGCGCCGCCATGGCCCGCTCGAGCTCGTCGGCGCTCGTGTCATAGGTCAGCCCGAGGTGGGTCTCCACCGTCAGCCCCTTGTGCACGCTGAGGTTGAGGATCGGCGCCTCGGCCAGCTTCTTGTTGGGCACGATGACCCGCACCCCAGCGCTCGTCAGGATCTTGCTCGACCGCAGCCCCACGTCCGTGACCCGGCCGCTGTGGCTCTCGTACTGGATGAAGTCGCCCACGTCGTAGGGGCGGTCGGTCATGATCTGCAGGCTGCCGAGCACGTTCCCCAGGGTCTCCTGCGCGGCCAGAGCGACGGCCAGACCGCCGATGCCGAGGCCCGTGATCAGGCTGACGATGTCGAAGCCGAAGGTCTTGAGTACGCCGATGCCGACGACGATGACCACGCCGATCTTGGTGAACTTGCGGCCGAACTCCACGGCCTGCGAGGCGACGCCCGTGGGGCCCAGGCCGACCCAGCGCGACACCCCGTGGCGGAAGACGACGTCGACCGCACGCAGCAGCAGCACCGCCAGCAGGACGTCGAAGGCGATCGTGAGGCCGTTGCTGATCACCGAGTGCAGGTTGACCGGCATGGACAGGACGGCGGCGCAGACGTGGCCGAAGGGCAGCAGCACCATGGCCGAGAGCGGGCCGACCGCACCCTCGACCAGCCGGTCGTCGAGGTCGGTCTCGGTCATGCCGGCGAGGCGCGGCAGCACGCGCCCCAGCACAAAGCGGGCCGCGCGCGCGAAGAGCACGCCCAGCACCAGCACCAGCAGCACGATGAGGTAGTCGCGCACCGAGTTGCCGCCGAAACGCGTCGTGCCGGCCCGCTCCAGGCCGGAGAGCACGGGCTCGATGACCGCCATCATGGGGACTCCGTGGGAGCGGCTGCGGTCGACGCCGCGGGTGCGGCGGTTGGCGCCGCTGGGGCGGCGGGCGTCGCGGGAGCCTTCGCAGCGGGCCCCGCGTCGGGCGCCGCCAGCCGGTCGCGGCGCGCCTGGGCTTCGCGGCCCAGAGACTCCAGCGCGGCGATGCGCAGGATCCGCGGGATGACCGCGCGAAACACCTCGCAGTAGGGCGAGCGCCCGTCGATGTGACCCTCGCGGCGGAAGAGCAGCAGCGGGCAGCCGCCGGCACACGAGGGCTTGTGCTTGCAGCCCGCACAGGTCGGGTTGCCGGCCTCGCGGGTGAAGGCGCCGAAGGGTCGCTGGGCCTGCAGCTGGGTGTCCAGGGGCAGGTCGCCGCTCAGCCGGCCCGCCTTGGGGTCGTGCAGCGCCGCCTGACAGGGGCTGAGGGCCCCCCGGTCGCCCAAGGCGACATAGGAGTCACCGGCGCCGCAGGCCTTGCCGATGGGGCGCCACAGGGAGAGGTCGCAGAAGTGGTGGGTCGCGCGAAAGGGCGGCGTCACGGGCTGACCGGCGTCGACCTGCGCCGCCACGTGGGCCTCGATGAGGTCGTAGCAGCGGTGAAACGTGGCCCGCACCCGGTCGAGGGCGGGGCCGCTGAGGATGCCGGGCTCGAAGCTGTCGCGCCGCATCTCGCCGCAGCGCTCGGCCCCCTCCCGGTCGTTCAGCCGCGCCGCGCCCCACTCGAGGTCGCGCACCAGGCTGTAGCGAAAGGCCAGGCCCTGGGACAGGAGCCACGCCGTGAGCTCGGGCAGCGTCGCCAGGTTGCTCTCGCCCACCGTCACCAGCATGTAGGGCCGCAGACCCACCGCGCGCCACCGGGCCAGGCCGCGCTCCAGGAGCGCGAAGCTGCCGCCGCCGCCGCGCTTCGGGCGCATGCGATCCTGGGTCTCGCCCAGCCCGTCGACGCTCACCGAGAGCCCGAGTCCGCGCTCCATCACCCACTCTGGCGCGCCCTCGGGGACCACCGTGCCGTTGGTCAGGATCGCGCCCGAGAAGGTGACACCGTGGGCGGCGCAGCGGCGGGTCGCCTCGTCGACGACCCGGCGCAGCGCGCTGAACTGCAGCATCGGCTCGCCGCCAGCGAAGCGGGCGTGAATGCGGCCCCAGCGGCCCGTGCGCGCGGTGTGCTCGATGCTGCTCAGCATCGCCGCCTCGGTGCCCGCGTCGAGCCGGTCCTTGGACTTGTCGATGTAGCAGTAGGGGCAGTCGAGGTTGCACGCGTTGGTCAGGTGCAGCCACAGGTGAAAGGTGCCCTTGGACGGTGTCGGGGCCACGGCGCCCTCCCCACGGGCCCCTGGAGCCGGGCGCTTCGGCCCGCGCGGACGGACGCCCCGTGTGCGCAGCAGCCCGCTCTTGAGCAGCGTGGGCACCGCGGCCAGGAGCGCGCGTCGTCGCTGCGCGTCGCCGTCGGCGAGGCGCGCCACCAGATCCCCGAGGGGCTGGCCGTGGGCGCTGTCGAGCAGCATGCCGGCGGCCGGCGAGAGCAGCACGAGCGCGTCGTGCCCCGCCGGGTCGTGGCCAAAGCGTCGGCCGCGTACCACGCCCAGGTGCAGCTGGGGCGCGCGTCGCACGGGGCGGCTCAGCAGGTCGTTGAGGTCCGCCGGCAGCTCCCCCGGACGCAGCGACGCCGTGGTCACCGGACCACCCGGAGCGGCGTACGTGGCCAGGGGCGGCATCGGCCTACCAGTCGCTGCAGTCAGAGCTGCAGTCCCAGGAGCAGTCGGAGCTGCAGTCCCAGGAGCAGTCGGAGCTGCAGTCCCAGGAGCAGTCGGAGCTGCAGTCCCACGAGCTCGCGTCCGAGCCGCCGCTGTCGTAGCCGGCGCAGTCGAAGTCGGTGCCGCCGCTGTCGCCGCCGTAGCCCGCCCAGGAGGTCTCCTCGGGCGCGTAGAGGCCGGCCGCGTCGTCGTCCCAGACCGCGGCGTCGAAGTCGAGGTCCATGACGTCGTGCACACCGCTGAACTGGTCGGAGTAGCTCAGCATCTGGTCGGCGTCGCAGATCGGCGCGCCGTTGTAGTTCATCACGTGCACGGGCGCGCCGTAGTGCGACCAGCTCGACCCCAGGTGGCCGGCGCCGTAGCCCCAGCTGCTGCGCGGGGAGAGCATCGCGTCGAGCACCATGAGGTTGACGAAGGTGTCCATGGGGTCGCGGTAGTAGGTGCCCCACGGGTCGTAGTGCGGGCCGTAGTAGCCCGCACGGGGGTAGTTGGGCGTCGCCCGCAGCGCGGCCGCCCTCGACGCTCGGTCAGCGCCCAGGTCGCGCACCTCGTCCCTGCTCGGCTTCACCACCTGCAGCTCCGGCGGGTCCACCTCCACCCGACCCTTGGGGAAGTGCCGCTGCAGCCCGTCCTGTACGCGCGTGCAGAGGTCGCCCAACAGCGCCTTGTACGTGGGCACCAGCTGGGCGTCGCCGAGGCGCTTGCCGATGCGCTCCTTCGCCGCCTCCATGCCCTCGCCCTCGGTGGGGCGCAGCTCCAAGATGCGTCCGCCCATGGCCAGCGTGGCCGCAGGCTCCTCGCTCTTGTGCTTGGCCCGCACCGTGACCTCGATGAGCGTGTGCAGGCCGTTGCCCTCGTGCTCGAACACGGCCCGCAGGGTGTCGAAGCCGTCGTTGAAGCGGCCGTGCGCCCGCCGCATCGCGTCGACCAACAGGTCCGCGTCCGCCTTGCGTCCGGCGGTGTCCTGATAGATGACGTCGGTGTCGACCACCAGGCTCACGGCGTTGTCGATGCCGGCCGCCAGCAGCCCCTTCTGCACCTGCTCGGTCAGCCGGAGCACGTCGCGCGTCAGCTTCAGCTCGCCTGTGCGCAGGTCGACGTCGGAGCCGAAGAAGAACTTCACCTTGTCCCACATGCCCGGCTCGCGGAAGACCTCTTCGCCGCCCGTGAGGTGGACGCGCCCCTGTGCTGTCAGTCGCATGCTCGTGTGCCTCCGCTCAGGCGCCGGCTCGCTGCTCGGCCGGCGCGCGCTGGTTGCGTGCTCTCCGTGGGCTCAGTTCAGCCGCTTGAGCGACTGGTGCATCTCCGCCGCCTGCTTGGTCAGCGTCTTGGCCTTGCTGATCGCCTCGCGGGTGGGGGTGGCCGCCTTCAGCGCGTCGATCTGCCCGGAGATGCCGGTGGCTTGAGACAGCAGCTGGTCGAACTGCGGGTGCCCCTCGAGCCCGTCGCTGCCCAGGTAGAACTCGGCCATGTGGTTCTCGGCGGGGTCGATGGCCGCTCGGAACTCGGCCTCCAGCGCCGCGTCGCGCTGCTTGCGCCGCCAGATGACGAAGCCGACGCCGCCCACGAGCAGCAGCAGAAAGAAGATCGCGCCGAAGCCGAAGCCGGAGCTCGACTCCACCGCCGCAGCCGTGCCCACCGCTGTGGCCGCGCCCGTGCTCCTCGCCTTCTTGCCCTGCTTCTGGCTGTGTCCGAGCGCGCTGGGGATGCCGCTCATCAGCCCCGACATGCGCGCCATGGGGTCGCCGCCAGCGCTCATGACCTGCTTGAGCAGCCGCGACTTGTCGGCCTTGCTGATGCCGTTGCACCGCAGCGCCCACTTCTTGCCGTTCGACGCGATGAGCACGTCACCTTTGCCGAGGCCCAGCGTGTCGTAGAGCTTGGCGTACGCGCCGACGCCGGTGTTGCCGTTGACGATGACCAGGAACACCTTGCCGCCGGTCTTGCTGGCGAGCGCCGCCGCCTGCCCCTCGAGCTTGGCCTTGACCTGGTTGTTGATGGTGCCCGGCCCACGGACCACGGCGCTCGAGCCCGAGCTCTGCAGGATCTCAGCGACCTTCTTGGGGTTGGCCTGAGCGTCCTGCGGCGTCAGCGCAGCGAGCGTCAGCGCCAGCACCGCGAAGGGCAGGGCGCAGGGCCGGTGCAGCGAGCGGGCAAACCGGAGCGGGCGAGGGAGCGGTGCGGTCATGGGGGCCTCCGAGGGGTGCCGAACCGTAGGTCGGGCGCCGAGCGAGCGCAACACGGCAGCGACGGCGGGTGGCGCAGGCGTGGCGTCCGCGTGGGCGCCCTGCGCGGGCGGCGCTCACGGCGGTGGCCGCGTCGCGGGATGGCGGCGCAACACGGTGGCCTGGCCGGGGCTGACCTTGTCGCCAGCGGGCGACCAGAACATCAGGTACTGGGCGCCCTTGGGGCAGCTGTCCTTGGGGACGCCCGGCGCCGTCGCCTTGGCGCACGAGGGGGTGTCCGGCACGGTGTCGGCCAGGGGCACCGAAGCCTCGTCGGTGTGCCAGAGCCCGAGGAAGTGGCCGAGCTCGTGGGCGATCACGCGGCCCAGCGCGGTGACGATGAGGGCGCCGGAGGGGTCCGCACTCTTGGAGGTCTTCCACTTGGCGCTGCTGGCCGCGATCATCACCGCCCCGCCGCGGTGCCCTGGCGCGCCCCCGACCCCGCCCAGCTGCCCCGCGATGCCCGAGGCGACGGGGACGCCGCCGTCGTTGATCGACGCGACCAACACCATCTGCACCGCCTGGCTCTTGGGCGCCGCGGCCTGTCCGACCGCCAGGCACTCGGCCAGCTCGTTGTCCGGTCCGCCGGAGCCGATGTTGTCGACGTCTTCGCACACCTGGCCGAGCGCGCCGCCGACGTCGAAGTAGCTCACGTTGCCCAGCTTGAGCCCCGCCGCCGACCAGATGCTCGCCACACGGCCGAGCACCTTCGCCCAGACCGGGTCCTTCGCGAGGGCCGCCGCCGGCATCGGGTGCTTCGCCACGACGTGCACGTTCAGGTCCAGGACCACGGTGGCTTGGGTGTGCGCGGGGGCGACGACGACCCCGACATGAGCCCAGCCGGCCATGCTCTTGGGTGAGCCACCGAAGGGCAGGGCGCTGGCCCGCCGGAGGCCGACCGTCCAGGCCCCCCCCGTGTAGGTCAGGGCTGGCGAGCCGCCGACGAGCGCGCTTGTGGCGCGGACGCCCACCGCGCTGCGAGACGGCGACCCGGTGTAGTTGAAGGGGTCGATCCAGAGCGCGCCGTCGGGCGCCGCCAGGCGGTCGATCCACAGGAAGCTCAGCCCGCTCGGGACGTGATTGCGCGTCCAGACGAGGGCGCGGCTCTGGGCCGGCAGCGACACGGTGGTCGCCGGGCCGGACGTAGCTCCCGCCTGAGCTTGGAGGAAGCCGAGGTCGATCCAGGTCTGGTCCGCGCGGAGGTTCGGCCCCGGCAGGCAGCCCTCGTCGACACGACCGTCGCCGTTGTTGTCGACGAGATCACAGAGCTCCTGGACGTTGGGGGCGGTGGCGTCTCCAAGGACGTCGGGCGCCCCGGCGTCGGGCGTAGCGGCGTCGGGCGTAACCGTGTCGGCGGCCACGGTATCTGGGCCGGCCGTGTCTGGCGTCCCTGTGTCTGGGGCCGCAGTGTCTGGCGTCCCTGTGTCTGGGGCCCCTGTGTCTTGAGCCGCCGTGTCTGGGGCCGCCGTGTCTGGCGTCCCTGAGTCTGGGGCCGCCGTGTCTGGCGTCCCTGTGTCTGGAGCCGCCGTGTCTGGCGCCTCCGCGTCTGGGCTGACTGCGTCTGGGTCGACTGCGTCGGGCGTCCCACGATCGAGCGCCCCGCCGTCCGCAGGTCCCACGTCTGGAGGCGCGCCAGGCGACCCGTTGTCGGGCCGGGCCACGCCAGCCGACACCCAGGGTCGCGCGACCTCTGGTCCCGACCAGTCGCTGCAACCCAAGGCCGCCAGACCGATCAGCGGCGCCGCCAGCGATGCCCAGCGCCGCCCTCCGGCCCGATGACCGGTCGCCACAGGCGTCACGGGCACAGGCCGCCCGTGTCGGGGTCGCCGGCCACGCTCACGCGCACTAGAAATGCCAGGCGAGCAGGAGCTTGGACACCACGCGCGACGTGGTCGTCGCCTCTGGCAGGTCGCTCTTGATGTCGTCGTCGAAGTTGTAGATCCACGTGTCGTAGGTCGACATCACGTAGCGCACGTCGAGGCCCACGACGAAGACGCTCTTGGGGATGCGGTAGGTGAACGCCAGCCCCAGGGGCACCGACGTGCCGGTCCAGCTCTTGCCCTCCACGTCACTCTGCAGCTGGTTCTCGTAGTAGTAGTTGATCTCGAACACGCCGTAGCCACCGTAGAGGCGCACGTCGTAGTCCAGGTCCGCCCGCCAGAAGCGCAGGGGGTGGATGCCCAGCGTCAGCGAGGGCACGCCGATGCCGGCCGTGTCGGTCTTCGCGCCAAAGCTGCCCTGCCAGGCCAGGTCCAACGCCATGGAGACATAGCCCATGATGTTGTAGCCGAAGGTCAGGTTGGCGCCGAGGCCGTCGCCCCGGTTGGTGGTCACCGCGCCGTCGTAGCGGGCCTGCGGGGCCGAGCTCAACAAGATGGTCTTGGTGCCGTTCGACGCGTCCGGGATCTGCGGGCCGTCCTCGCCGCTGAGCGAGCCGTATCCCACGCCGAGCTGAATGTAGAAGCCGTCCCATGCGGCACGTCCAGTGCGCCAGTTGGCCGGCGCGCTGCTCGGCGCCGCGACGGCCGCGGGCTTGGCCGCGGGTGTGGCCGCTGCCGCCACGGGTGCTGCGGCGGCCTTGGGCGCCGCGGCCGCCTTGGGCGTCGAGGCTCCGTCCGGGCGGGCGACGGCCGACTTCCCCTCCGGGCGGCTGACCTTGCCGGGCGGCTCGGCCGCGACGGCCGCCGAGGCGCACAGGCTGACGAGCGCCAGCGTGAAGACAGCGCCGACGAGGGTCCGCGGGCAGGGCGACGCGCTGGACGTCGCGCGGGCAAGAGACAGGTCAGGGGTGGCAGTCATGGTCGGATCTCCGAGGACAGGTGGTGCGGAGGGCCGCAAGGACCGTGCGTCGCTGTCGCCGACGGTGCGCTCGCGGACGCAGAGAGTGCCGTGCGAGCGGGCGACCTGTCGAGCGCCGCGCCAGGCGGACGCGCCAGCGCCAGGCCCCGTCACCGCGCGCTCGCCAGTCGGCCCGGAGGCCGCCTCGGTCTGTCGGCGTCGCCTGCTGGCAGGTCGTGGCTGCGGCCCGCGCGGCGCCCGCGGCTGGCGGGGCGCTCCAACACAAAGAGCCGCGCGGCGTGAGCTCGGGGCTCAGCCGCGCGGCCGATGTGCTGTGGGATGCGGCGTGAGCCTGGACGGTGCAGCCAGCGCCCGCATGAGGGCGGGGTGGCGGCGCAGCGATCGCGGGGTCGCGTGCTTGGGTCGGCGTGCTGGGGTCGGCGTGCGACCTCAGCGTCTGACGGGCCACCAGGCCGAGGCCGGATCGCGTGCGTCGCCGATGGCATGCAAGCGTCGGCTGTCGCCGACGGCGTGCAGACGTTGGCTACCGAACGTAGCCACGCTCGCGGGCGATGCGCAGGGCCTTCTTGCGGCGGCGCTCGGCCTCACGGTGGCGACGCTTCTTCTCCTCGGAGGGCTTCTCGTAGAAGCGGCGCTTGCGCAGCTCCTTGTAGATGCCCTCGTTCGCCATCTTGCGCTTGAGCATCGACATGGCGCGGTTGAAGTTGCCGTCCTGCACGGTCACCTCGAGCGCCCGGAACTCGACAGCACGCGCGGAGGCGCGGTGCGGGCGGTCGGTGCGAGGCTTCTGATCGGCGGGCTGGGTGTCGTTCATCGTCGGTTTCTCACTGGTCAGGCCACGTGGCCAAAGGTCGTCGTACGGCGTCATCGACAGCTGTCGGTGACGAATCTCTCAGGGCGCGTCGGCAGATCACCCACGCACCTGTGTCCCGGTCGGAGCGATGCAGCCACAGGCGGGCGCACTTCTCCAGGGGCGGCGGACCCTGCCACACCCGCCCGGGGTCTGGCAAGCGTCGGATCGCCCCCGTGTTTTCTCAGGTCAGAGGGTGTCCGCTGACGGCGCGCCGGCGCTGAGCAGCTGGAGCCGCGGGCGCGCCGCCGAGGGGCCAGCCGACAGCGCCGCGCACCCTGGCAGACCCATGCGCACGAAATCGGCCATGGTCAGCGCGCTCAGCTGCGACATGAACCACCCGTTGAGCGTCTGGATCGGGTCCCGCAGCGTGCAGCAGTCGAGCCGATCGCAGGGGGGGCGCAGCGGGTCGAGGCACTCGGTCAGCCCGACGCTCTCTTCAAAGGGCCGCACCACGTCCAAGAAGGCGATCTCCGACAGCGATCGCTTCAGCCGGTAGCCGCCCGTGACGCCCTTGGTGGACTCGACCAGATCGCGGCGCTTCAGCTCCTGCATCACCTTCGCGAGCAACCCGCGCGGCAGGCTGCGCGCCTCAGCGATGGCGCTGACGGCCGCACGATCGCCCTCAGGCACCCGCGCGAGGTGGAGCACCGCCATCAGCGCGTATTCGGACTTCTTGCTGAGACGCAGCATGATGCTCCTGGCGCCCGGGCAGGGGGCGCTTCAGCGCTCGAGAGCGTGAGGGCACGCCGACCCGAGTGGCAGGGCGTCGCAGGGGCACGACAGACCTCTCCGGGTAGGGCGCCGACGCGAGGGGCTCGCCAGGGCGCGAGGTCACGTTAGGCCCGAGACGGGCCCCTCGCAAGAGAGATCGTCCAGGCCGCGTCGCGGTCGCCGAGCAGCGTCGTCGGGCCGGCCGCGGCGCCGCGGGGCCCTGGCGTCGACTCGACGGGCGTCGGGTCCCACCCGTAACGCGGGCCGGGCTGGTCCGACTGCACCCTGGCGAACCCTTCGCGGCGGCTCGGCATCCCACGGTGCAGAGCGTCTCGGGGACGCGGCGTCCTGGGGCGTCTCAGCCCGCAGGGGCGCCATTGACAGCGCGCGTGGGGCCGCTACTCTTGAAAAGAGGACCATATCAGTCCCATTTGGCGATTTGCCACGAGACGCCCCGGAAGGAGACAGCGCCCATGGCCCATGGAAACCACGACGTCACCCAGTCACGCGGTGCAGCGAACAGCGAGCCCTCGGCCACCGCCAAGGGGGAGCGCCGTGTTCAGCGCATGATGTTGGACGACGAGTTCTATTGCCGCCCACGCCGCCGCCGCCTGTCGATCGAGAAGTGTCTCGAGGACTACATGAACGCCAACGCGTTCGGGACCAAGCGCGCCGCCTGCTGGCGCTGCCCTCAGGGCTGCAACGTGCGCCGCCAGTTCGCCGCCGACAGCTGAGGCGCCGACGGCTGAGCCGCTGCCAGTCGCAGCAGCTGCCCCATTCGCGCCCAGTGGGCCCAGCTGCCCCATTCGCGCCAGCTGCCCCAGCTTCCACTCGTCGCCGTGTCACACCGCGCCCAGCGAAGCGTGTCGCAGCGCGGACCCCAGCGAAGCGCGCTCAGGGGCAGATCTTCGGAGCCTGGTCGAGCCGCACCGCGGAGAACGTGGCCTGGAGGCACACCGCTGGCTTGCCGTCGACCTCGCAAGCCCACTTCAGCTCGCCAAAGTTCTGCAGCAAGGTCTTGAGGTTCTGGTACTTCGAGCTGCAGCCGTCACAGTCGCCGCCCTTGAAGCTCGGGTCCAGCTCGCCGCACTCCTCGGCGCCCTTGCCGGGGTTCACGCAGGTGCAGGTCTGCTCCAGGGCTGTCCGCCCGAGCGCACCCGAGACCACGAGCCCGTTGATGACCTTGCCGCAGTCTGACGTGACCTCCGCCTTCATCACGGCCTTGCGCACCTCGATGGAGTGCGGCACCTCGTTCTTCGGCGCGCAGTTCTTCTTGTTGGTCTGCGTGCCGGCGTAGACGTTCATCGCGCTCGGCGCCGACTCGTCGAGCGTGCAGCCGTTGCGCGGGTGGACCAGCAGCGCCTCGGTGTAGGGCAGCAGGCAGGTCTCGTCGGTGGTGCCGTCGACCCGCGCGCCGTTGACCACCTTCACCGTGACCTCGGTGGCGCTGACCTTCTCGACGCGGAAGTAGAAGTTCAGCTCCTTGCCCTTGATGTCGCTGGTCCACAGCGAGTTCAGCACGCCGATGACGTTGTGCGGTCCACCGTCCAGCGACTTCACCTGCAGGGTGTCGAAGCGGTACCAGTCGCCCTCTTTCAGGCAGTCACAGGCGAGCTTGCCGCCGGTGTCGCCTACGGTCCCGTCCGCCGCGTCCGAACCGCCGGCCCCTGTGTCGGCCACGGCGAGCAGGTTCGCCTTCTCGTTGGTCGGCGATGTCACCGGATCGCCGGTGAAGATGTGGCAGCCGGTGAGGCCGCTCAGCGCGGTCACCCAGATCAAGCTGGCGGTGCAGAGGCTGCGGCGCATGGGGCGCTCCGAGGCGGCGCGGGTGCCGCAAGCAGGTGTCGTCGCCGCAAGAGGCGAGGGCGCCCGGCGTTCCAGGACGGATGAGCGACCGGCAGATTTGCACGCGGGGTCGCGTTGCGTCAAAAAGGCGGGGCACGGTTCGAGCCTGCCTCGGGAGGGGTGAATGTACGACAGCGACCACGCGCCACGCGCACCTTTTTGCACAGCGCGCGTCCTCGGCGCAGGGCCGGGGCTGGCAGCCCTGCTCGTGCTGGGCCTCTTGCCTCCAGCGGCGCTGGCCGGCGGCTTCGAGGTCGGCGTCAACGGCGCGCGAGCCACGGCGCGTGGCGGGGCGTTCACGGTGCGGGCAGACGACCCGACCGCCATCGACCACAACCCGGGCGGGCTCAGCAAGCTCCACGGCACGCACCTGACCCTGTCGCACAACACCGTGCACTCGCGGCTGACCTTCACCCGTGCCGAGAGCGTCGTGGCCCAGCCCGAGCTCTCCGACCCGGGCAGCCCCAACCCCCTGGCCCCGGTCACCAATCAGGCGGCCTGGTTCGCGCTCGGCGGCATGCTGGTGGCGGTCACCGACTTCGGGCTCAAGGACTTCACGTTCGCGCTCGGGGCCTACGGTCCCAGCGCCGCGGGCAAGCAGCGCTACGACGTCAAGGGTGGCTCGCGCTGGATGCTCACCGAGCTCGACGCCGTCATCGTCTACTACAGCGCCGCCATCGCCTACGGCCGGTCGAACTGGGGCGTGGGGGTCACCTTGCAGCTCGCGCATCAGCCCGAGACGCGGCTGGGGCTGGTGGTCGACGGCACCACGGGCGGGCCCCAGAGCCCCTACTACAGCGCGGCCGACGTCCTCGCCACCATCGAGCTGGCGGCGCCGCCCGCGTTCACCGCCATCGCGGGCGCGTGGTGGCGCCCGGTGGACAGCATCGAGCTCGCGGTGTCGGGCCGCGTGATGCCCGCGCACCTCGACGCCACCGGCGACGTCGCGCTGACCAACACGCCCGGCGGCGCCCAGTTCAGCGCCAAGCAGCTCGAGGTGGAGAACAGCTCGGCGGCCTTGAGCCTGGTCATCCCGCCCACCCTCAAGGCCGGCGTGCGCTACATCCACCTGGACGCCGGGCGGGAGGTCTTCGACGTCGAGCTCAACGTGGTCTACGAGCGCTGGTCGATGCTCGAGAACTACACGGTGGACCTCGAGGGCACCATCAAGCTCTTCGCGGCGGCCCAGGCGCCGGACGTGATCATCGCCAAGAACTGGAACGACACCGTCGCGGTCCGCCTGGGCGGCACCTACCACGCGTCCAAGGCGCTCGGCATCAGCCTCGGTGGCTACTACGAGAGCGCGGCCGTGCCGGTGAACTACAGCCACCTGGACTTCCCCTCGTTCGCGCGGGTGGGCCTCGGCGCTGGGGTGGAGGTCCACGTCGGTGACGTCGACCTGACCTTGGCCTACGCCCACGTGTTCCAGGAGACGCGCGTCGTCGACGAGCGCTACGGCAAGGTCTATCAGCAGCGGCCCATCGCCGAGTGCCCGGACAACTGCGACGGCTTCGACCCGCTCCCGGCCAACGCCGGCAAGTTCGAGACCGGCTTCTCCACGGTCAGCTTGAGCGGCACCTACCGCTTCTAGCGGACAGCCCAGGCTGCGACGGCGAGTCGCCCCGGCCCCCGTGTCCCTGCTCAGTCGCGCGCCGTGTCGCTCCTGCTCAGTCGCGCGCAGTGTCTCTGCTCAGTGCGGCGCACGCGCCTCGCCGGGCGCGCCAGGGCAGGCGGCGCGGTAGAGGCGCCACGGCACCTGGCCGTGCGGGAAGCGCAGGAACTCTCCGGGCAGGCCGAGCGCCGTGAGCGGGCGCGCCAGCTCGATCTGGCGCGCCGCCAGGGCAGGGCCCTTCGCCCGCAGCGCGAGCGCTTCGCCACAGGGTCGTCCAGCCGCCGCTCGCGCCGCGCCGCTCGCGTCGACGCCGCCGGCCGCGGCGCCCTCCGCGGCGCGCGCGTGGCACGCCGGGGACTCGACGACGTAGGTCGCCTCGGGGAGCCCAGCGCCGCTCTTACACGCCACCAGGGCCGCCGCGGCGTCCATGGCCACCGTGGTCGGGCCGGTCGCCGACCACGGGCCCTGCGGCACGTCCGGCACGGCGGGAGACGCCGGGTGGCGGCCCGGGCGAATCAAGGTCAACGTGCCGCGCTGGGGCCCTAGGTTGGCTTGAAGCGCCTGCCAGGCCTGAGCCTGACCGTCCAGGTGTGCGCTGCCCGGGAAGCCTTGGAGCAAGGCCACCAGGACGCCGACCGTGGCCACCCCCTGCAGCACGCCCAGCGCCCAGCGCCACCGCGCCGGGCCGTGTCGCCACCCAAGGCCGGCGCGGGCAGCGAGCACCACGCTGGGCGCGAGCAAGGTGGCCTGGTAGCGCAGGCCGTCGGTGATCGACGCGCACACGAGCAGCCCAGCCACAAACACCACCGTCGCGCCGAGGGCGAGCGGCGCTTCGAGCACCAGGCCACGCCACCGCTCGCCGCGCCACCGCGCCCACAAGCTGGCGCAGACGCCGAGCGCCGCCAGCGCCCACAGCGCCGTGGGGGCGTAGGCCGGGCTCGCCCAGACGCTGAACTTGAGCGGCTGATTTGGAATCGGGATGGTCTGCTCGATGCGCGCCAGCCGGCCGCCGACGTGCGCTCCGGCGTGCAGCAGGCGCAAGGCCGTGGCCGCGCCCACGGCCACGATGAGGCCGGCCGCCAGCCGCCAGGGAAAGGGCGCGCCTGGCCGCGCGGCCGGCAGGAGGCGGTCCTCCGTCTGCTGGGCCGCGCGGTGGCGCGCCTCGGCCGCCGCGGTGCGCAGCCGCGCCCTAGCCACGGACGGCGCCGCGCCTGGAGCCTGGGGCTCGTCGGTCGCCGCGGCAGCTCGGGGCGGCCGCGGCCGCTGCGCCGGGCGCACGGCGAAGGCCATGGCCGCCAGGCCCGCCGCGAACGCGGGCCCGACCGCATGACCCAGGGCCAGCAGGGCGCAGGCGGCGGCCGCGCCCACCACGCCGACGCGGCCGGGCCGCGTGGCCGACCACAGGCCCGCCGCCAACAGCCACTGCGCGACCACCAGGCCGCTCTCGCTGTGGGCGACCCGTGCGCCGGCCGGCGCCCACACCGCCGCGAGGGTCGCCACCGCGACCGCCAGCCCGGTCCCCCCCGCCGCTCGGGCCGCCAGCGCGCTGAGCAGCACCGCGCCGCCGCCCCACCAGGTCGCCGCCGCGCCGACGCCAGCGATGTGCGCCCCGAACACCGCGTTGAGCGCGCGCCGGGCCACCAGCCAGCCGGTGCCGTAGGTCTCCGCGTGGCGCGCGATCGAGAGCGTGGCCTCGGGCAAACCGAGCACGACGGCCAGATCCTCCCACGCGTGGTCGTTGGCGTGGAGCGGGGTAAAGGGCAGGTGTCGCCGCACCGCGACGGCCACCAGCAGCAGCGAGAGCCCGCCGCCCAGCCACCCCAGGGCCTGCACCCGCCGCGGACCGAGGACGGCCCGCCGGGCCAGACCCAACACCGGGTGGACGAGCACCACGAGCAGCAGCAACCACAGCGCCGCCGAGAGCCAGGCCTCTGGGCTCGCCCACAGCTCGAAGTCGGCCCGGCCCGCGGTGCCGACCACGCGCACGGCCCCTCCGGCGCGGAAGAACACGCCCTTGTCGTTGGACTTCACGGCCGCCATCACGGCCTTCTGGGCTGCCTGCAGCGCTGTGTGGTCCGTGCTCGCAGCGCGCACGTGGAAGGCCCGCCCGAGCGCCACCGCGTCGTCGACCGGGGTCAGCGTGACCTGGGTCGTCGCACCGGAGACATGGCGCAAGGTCACCACGATGGCGTGGCCGCCCACCCGCACCCCGCTCAGGGTGACGTCTTCGCCGACCGGCCCTTCGTCTTGGAGCGGCGCGAAGAGCGCCAGGATGTCCGCTTCACGTCCGGGTGGGATCGCC
This sequence comes from bacterium, assembly GCA_030425545.1. Taxonomy (GTDB): domain Bacteria; phylum Myxococcota_A; class UBA9042; order UBA9042; family UBA9042; genus UBA9042. The sequence continues at coordinate 37,461 of JAUIAC010000010.1, forward strand.
GGGGCAGCGGCCCAGGCCGTCGACGTACACAGCGCGCCCCAGGCGAGCACGGCCACCGTGAGCCCAACGCTCGCCCGGTGTCGCCGGCCCGTGGCCAAGCTCATTTCGCGTCGGCACCTTCAGGCGCTTCGGGGGGGGGCGCGATGAGCAACAAGCCGGCAGGGGCGAAGTAGAGCCCGTCGTTGCTCGCGGTCATCATACGGCCTTCGACCGTGACCTTGCGCCCGTCCGTCGCGTCCTCGGGCAGCGCGCCGCCCACCAGCAGGCGGCGCCCCTGCAGGCTCTTGCGGTCCGCGAGCAGGAGGTGAGGCGCTGGCTTGCAGGTCTTCTGCTCGGCGGGGCAGGTGTGCACCTTCGCGACGAAGCCGCGCACCTTGACCGGTCCACCCTTGCGGCCGGCTGTGCCCGACTCGAGGATGCCGCGCACCGACCAGGCCCCGTCGTTGTACTGAGCTGGCGCGAGCTTCGGGTTGAGGTCCGGTGTGTCCGGCAGCGCCGCGGTCCCCTTGGTCGGGACCCGCTTGGGGTAGGCCGCCGCCCCCGGCCCCTCGCAGCCCGCGAGGCCCAAGGTCAGGCCGCACAACACGGTCGCTACGGTCCACAGTGGCGTCTGCATCACTTGTTCCAGTGGGGGATGAACCCCGGCATGCTCGCGATGACGAGCGCGTTGGGGATGACGTACACGTCCTGAATCCCCAGCTCCACCGTCTTGCCGTCCACCTGACCGAGCACCGCCACCCGGTTCGGGCCCGGGGTGATGCCCACAGCAGCGTAGCGGCCAATGATGTTCGTGGTCACGCGGTTCTTGTTCGGCACGGGGTCCAGCTCGCTGTCGTTGAAGTAGCTGATGCCCTCGGGCGGCACGCCGATGCCGATCTTGGCGTCGAGGATGGGCCAGCTGCGCCGGTCCTTGGTGCCGCAGTCACGGATGCGGCCGCCGATCACGCCGTCGCCCTCGTAGATGCCGCCGACGATGCCGATGGTCGACGGCACCAGCTGCCACTGCCCTTCGCCGACGATGGTCGGGTTGTAGAGCACCGTGTCCTTGTCGACGTACTTGCTCGGCTGCTTGTCCTTGCCCTTGTCGTCGAGGTGCGTCGAGAAGAGGACCACGTTGTAGGTGTAGGTGTCGTGCCAGCCGGCCGGGTCGTTGGCCTTGCTGGCTCGCGTCCGAATCACCAGGCGCGTGTTGAGCGGCACGTCCTCGATGGCGTAGACCCCGTGGCCCTTGCCGCACTTGGGGAAGCCGTCGATCTTGTCGCAGACGTAGCCGTGTGGGCACTGGAAGTGCTTGCCCTTGTCACACTCGGCCTCCGCCTTCTTCGGGCGCTCGACCAGCCAGCCCTGGGTGCCGGCCGTGTCCGGGTCGACGCTCTTCACCGTCGCGATGGGCTTGCCGATCTTGTCGGACGCGAAGCAGGCCTGCGCCTCGTCCGGGTCCTCGACGCCGGCGCACTTCTCCGGGTGGAAGTCGGCGGCGAGGAAGACCGCGACCTCGACGTCGGTCGTCACGGGGCCGCCGCCGAAGCGATCGACACGGCCCCACATGGTCGCCTTGCCCCCCTTCGGCAGGTCCTTGATGACCTCAGCGAGGTCCTTGCCCACACACGACAGGTCCATCTTCTCGGTCGTCGGCTGGTTGTCGTTGTTGGGGTCGGTCAGCTGAGACTTCACGTCCTTGGCCGGCTTGGGCACGCAGACGCCCGAGATGCAGATCTCGGTGGCCTTGCAGCCTTTGTCGGCCGTGCACTTCGGCTCGAACTTCGTCGGTGCGGCGGCGACGTCGGCGCTGCCCCCGCTGTCGCTGCCGGCGCTGCTGTCGGAGCCCGAACTCGCGTCTGTGCCGCCGCCGTCGGTCACGGCGTCGTTGTCGGCGGGCGGGTCCTTGTCCTCTTTTCCAAGGCAGCCGGCGAGCGAGACGAGCATCGCCGCGAGCGCGACAGGGAGGGCGAGCGTGCGCAGGGCGCGGGTCTTGGGTGCGGGGGCACAGAGCATGACGAACCTCGGTCAGGTGAGAGCGCCGGAGGTTAGGAGTCTGCAGCGCTTTCCGCAACGCCGCGAACACGGCGGCGGCGGACCTGCGGCGCTACCGCTGCGGCCTGCGGCGCCCCTTGCGGGCGTCGGCCAGCGTGGGGACCTCGGGCCAGGGGTGCTTGGGGTAGCGGCCGCGGAGGTCCTTTCGCACCTCCAGCCAGCCTCGCTGCCAGAAGCCCCGCAGGTCGCTGGTGACCTGCGTGGGGCGTCCGTTCGGGGCCAGGAGCTCACAGCGGGCGGGGACGCCGGCGAACCGGGGCGTGTCGTCGAGCCCGAAGAAGTGTTGGGCCTTGGCGCTGACCACGGGCGCGGGGAGCGGGCTGGGGCTGTCGCCGTGCGGCGCGATGGCGCCGGCTTCGTGGAGCGAGGACACGTCTGGGTAGCGTACGCGCGCGGCGACCCCGCAGGGCAGGGTCAGCTGCGCGGGCGCCTCTCGTTCGAGCAGCTGACGGACGTCCCAGGGCAGCGCGTCTCGCAGCAGCTTGGCGTGGGGGAGGCGGCGGAGGTCGGCGAAGCTGCGCTTGCCCTCGCACCACAGCGTCCACATGTCGTGACGCTCGTCCCCATCGTGCGCGTCGTCTCCATCGCGCGCGTCGTCTCCGTCGCGCGCGTCGTCCGGGTCGCCCGAGTCCTCTGGGTCGCCCGAGTCCACTGGGTCGCCCGCACGCCCAGCGCTCCCACCGTCGGGGGCCGCGGCGCCCGTCGACCCGTAGCCGAGCTCTGGGAACGTGGGCACGGCCGCGTCAGGGCGCGCGCGGGCGAGCCAGCGCACGCGCCGCAACATGGCCAGGCCCTCGTCGCTCAGATGCAGCGCGCGGTCTGGTGCGCGCCGCGCGGCGACCGCCAGACAGGACGCGATCGCACCGGCGTCTCGGGCGCCGCCGGCCGGTCGCGTCTCCAGCGCGAGGTCGCCGTAGCGCAGCTCGCGGACCTGGACGACCGCCTCGCTCTCCGGGTCGAAGTGCGTCCCAAGGGCCTCGTGGGTGGTCAGGTCTCGCAGCTCCAGCGCCACGGCGGTGCGCACGGTGGGGTCTCGCTTGCGTTGGTCGGCGGTGAGGCCGACCGCCAGGAGGACCGGGGCGCTGCGCACCACGCTCTGCCGGTCGAGCGTCGCGCCACGGCCCCCGACCATGCGCAGCGCGGCGCTGCGGGGCGCCCGGCGCACGGCCACCCGGTCGGGGAAGCCCGCGAGCAGCAGCGCGGCCACCGAGCCGCGCCCTGCGGGTGGTCCCGCTTGACCACTGCGACCCTGGCCCTTGGCTTGGACCGCCCGCAGGAGCTGGTCTCGGGTCGCCAGCGCCGCGTCGAGGGTGCGCCGGTCGGCGCCGAAGCGGCGGGCGACCGCCCCGCGCGACTCGCCGGCGTCCACCGCGTCGATCACCGCGACGCGCAGGGCGAGGTCGTCGTCGCCGACCGCGTCGGGCGGGTTGCGCAGGAGGTCGCGCTCGCTGACCAGGGCGGCGAGCTTGGCGGCGAGCGGCCCGAGGCCTTGATCGACGCCGGCCAGCATCACCCGCCCCAGGCGCGGGCTCAGGGGCAGCCTGGCGAGCCGTCGCCCGGTGTCGGTCAGGCCGCGCTCGTCTACGGCTCCCAGGGCACGCAGCGTCGCCTCCGCGTGGCTCAGGCTGGCGGCCGGAGGCGCCTCGAACCAGCCGAACCGGCGCGGAGCGCTGCCCCAGGCGCGGACCTCCAGGCAGAGCCGCGTCAGATCGTCGCGACGGATCGCCGGCGCGTCGAAGGGGCGCAACCCTTGATGGTCGAAGGCCGTCCACAGCCGGATGCAGCGACCCGGCGCCGTGCGTCCCGCTCGCCCGGCGCGCTGCGTGGCGCTGGCGTCGCTGATGCGGGTCGTCTCCAGGCGGGAGACGCCGAGGTTGCGGTCCAGTCGCGGCTGCCGCGCGAGGCCGCTGTCGACGACGCCCGTGACGCCCTCGACCGTCAGCGAGGTCTCGGCCACGTTGGTGGCCAGCAGCACCTTGGTCCCTCGGGACGGCGACAGGGCGCGGTCCTGATCCGCGGCCGACAGCCCGCCGTGCAGCGGCAGCACCGTGACGTCGCCGTGCAGGTTCCGGCGACCCAGCTCCCTGGCACAGCGGGCGATCTCGCCGCGACCGGGCAGAAACACCAGCACGTGGCCGTCGTTGTCGAGCATCACCAGGTCTGCGACAGCGTCGGCGACGCGCTGCTCGAGCGGGCGCGTGTCCTGTTGGGTCACGTGACGCACGTCCACAGGGAAGGCGCGCCCCTCCGCGCGGATCACCGGGCAGCCCCCCAGGAAGGCGGCGACGGGCGCCGCGTCCAAGGTCGCCGACATCACCAGCACGCGCAGCTCTGGGCGCGCGTCAGCGCGGATGTCCGCGAGCAAGGCCAGGGCGAGATCGGCGTGCAGGGACCGTTCATGGAACTCGTCGAGCACCACACATCCCACCCCTTCGAGGAAGGGGTCGGCCTGCATCCGCCGGGTCAGCAGGCCCTCCGTGAGCACCTCGATCCGCGTGTCCGGCCCGATCTTCCGGTCAAAGCGCACCGCGTAGCCAATCTCGCCGCCCACGCGCCCTCCGCGCTCAGCGGCCATGCGCGCGGCCGTCGAGCGGGCCGCGATGCGGCGGGGCTGGAGCACGAGGATCTTCCCGTCCACACCCGCGTCGAGCAGCGCGGGAGGCACACGTGTGGTCTTGCCGGCGCCGGGCGGGGCCACGAGCACCGCGGCGCCGTGGGTGGTCATGGCGGCGCAGAGCGCTGGCAGCACCGCGTCGACCGGCAGGGGGCGGCGACTTGGCTGAGGATCCCGCACCTGCCCTCCCGGGTCGGCGGCCGGCACCGTGGCGGCGTCGCCGTCGGGAAGGTAGGGTTGCGTTGCGTTGGCATGCAAGGCGCCCACGCTGGAGGCGTCCATGCCGGACCACGCCGACCGACCCGCCCCGACCCGGCCACGGCGTCGCCGACTCGGCGTTGCTGCGGGCCGCGCCGCGTTGACCTGCCTTGTGTGCCTTGGCCTCGTGGCCCCGGTTCAGCCGAGTCTCGCCAGCCCGGGGCCGCAGGCGAAGCGGCCGTCGACCTCGTCCGCGGCGAGCGCCGCGCAGGCGTCGCAGCCAAACCCAAAGCCCGTCGCCCCGGCGTCGAAGGCCGCTCGCGCGCACCACGCCGCCGCCAGTCGCGTCGCCCGCAAGCTGGCGGCGGACATCGCGGTGTCGGTGGCCCGCATCCGGGGCCTGCCGCTGAAGCGCAAGCTCGACGTCCACGTGCTGGGCGACCTCGCCCTGCGCGCCTTCGTGGTGCGTCAGCTCGAGAAAGACGGCGGTCGCGAGCGGCTGCGCCGCTTGGGCCGCGCGCTGGCCCTGCTGGACCTCGCGCCCCCGGGCGGCGGCCTCATGGCGGCCTACCTCGCGCTGCTCGGCGAGCAGGTCGCTGGGCTGTACGACCCCGCGAGCCGGACGCTGCGCGTGATGCGACGGCTGGTGCCGGTGGGCGTGCAGCTGCCGAACCCGCTGCATCTGCTCACGGGGAGCCCTGAAGAGCAGCTGCGCTTCGTGATGGCCCACGAGATCGTGCACGCCCTCCAAGACCAGCGCTGGGGCCTGGCGAAGCTGGCCCGCGACCGGCCCGGGGAGACCGACCTGGAGACCGCGCTGTCCAGCCTCTTCGAAGGCGACGCCACCCTCGGCGGCTTGATCTGGGCGATGCAGGACAAGCAGGGGCACGCCGACCTCAAGTCGCTGCTCGCGGCCGAGGCCGGCATCCGCTGGATGATGCGGAGCTCCCTGAGCCTCGCGCGGCTGGGGCTGCTGCCCGGCGGCGCCGGCCTGGCCCGGGCGCCGGCGTTCCTGCAGGAGCGCCTGGTGGTGCCCTACGCCGCCGGGCTGACCTTGTGCATGGCGGCGGCCCGGCGCACCGGCAGCTACCGCGGCATCGACGCCCTCTACCGCGCGCCACCGCTGAGCACGGAGCAGGTGCTGCACCCGGAGAAGCTCTGGGGCGCGCGCCCAGACCCGCCGGTCATCTTGCGGCTCCCGCCCCTGCGGCGGGTGCTCCGTGCCAAGGGGCGCGCGCTCTACGCCGACAACCTGGGCGAGCTCTTCATCCGTCGCACGTTGCGCGGCCGGCTCCCAGAGGCGCAGGCTGACCGCGCGGCAGCGGGCTGGGGTGGCGACCGATACGCACTCTACGCCGGGCCCAAGGGCGACATGCTGGTGTGGCTCACCACGTGGGACACCGCCGCGGACAGCAGCGAGTTCGCGACCGCGGCGGTGGCCTGGCTGCGCGCGCTTCAGGCTGGCACGGCGAGCGGTGTGGCCGTGCGTGGCAAAGACGTGCTGGTGTGGCGCGGGGTGCCGCGCGCGCAGGTGGCGCGGCTCAAGGCGCGCGTCTTCACCGGGACGCGGCGTCGGCTTCGCAAGCGCCTTCCGCGGTGACCGGCGCGGTCGACCTCGCCGGATTTCTATTGGGCTGCTGGGCCTACTTCGCCGCGGGGAGCGGCGCGGTGATCAGGTGCAGTGTGCCGACCCCCTCGTAGGCCACCGTGTAGCGGCTACCCGAGGGGTCGATGACCAGCTCACTCAAGCCGCCAGAGCTGTCGACCCCGCCCGTGCTGGGGTGCGACACGAAGTTGCTGGCGATGGCGCCGAGGTCCGTCACAGAGAAGCTGAAGTCGTCTTTCGGCTCGATCCGCAGGACCTTGAGCACCGTGCTGTTCGGCGGCGCCCACACCACGACGAAGCGGTCGCTGTTCGGGAGGCGGGCGATGCGAAAGGCCTGCACGCTGCTCTTGGTGTCCAGCAGGTCGACCACCGCCACGGCCTTCGGCGCCGCCGCCGTCCCCTGGTCCGGGTGGGCGCGCGCGAAGGCGAGGAAGGCCTTGGTCTTGCCTGCGACGGTCGTGCGCCCGGACACCAGCAGCCCGACGCGCACCGTGCTGGGATCGTAGGCCGCCTCCACGGCGTCGTACACCGCCGCGCCGGGCAGCGGTGCCCCCGTCATCACCACCGGGCGCTTGGCCGCCGGGCCGAGGGTGGGCGAGACGCGCGTCGCCGTCACCGCCGGCAGCTCGCTGCCGCTCGAGTCCTTGAACCGGGTCAGGGTCCAGGCGACGTGACCGCTCTGCCACGGGCTCACCACGGGGCGCGAAGGCGTCGGCACCTCGGTCCACCCGGTGAGGCTCGCGCCCGGCAGGGCGACGCCCTTGCTGCCGCCCCAGTCGGCCACCACGTCGCCGCCAAAGCGGGCCGTGACCCCTGACTTCAGGGTTCGGAAGAGGTCGCCCGAGAGCTGCCCGGGCGAGCTCTTGCCAATGGATCCTTGCGCGCTCTGGTGCACCACGGCGGGCCGCCAGGGCCTGGGAGACTGTGCGCCGCCAGCGGGGCAGGCCGCTCCCGCCGTCATCGCCGTCGTGCCCCCTTCGACCCCCACCAGCGCCACCCGCACGCGGCCGCCGTAGGCGTTCCAGGGGCACGAGCTCGTGCTGTTGCCGCCCTCGAGCCAGGTGAGCACGAGCGCGTCGTAGGTCGTCGGATGCGGGCCGAGCACCGGCTGCGCCGCGCACCAGCCGCCCTTGCCCGTCGGCGAGGGGGTCACCAGCGCCTGCACCGCTGGCTTGCTCTGCCCCACGGGGAAGCGCAGCGTCATCACCTTCGTGTACACGCCCAGGTCGGGCGCGCAGCCCGCGGTCTGGGCCGCCACCCACAGCTGCGGCACGCCCCCGAACACCCCCTGATAGCTCTCCTGCCAGGCCACGGTCGGCCGCAGCGGCTGGGAGGCCACGCCAGCGGGTAGCGGCACCGTGACAGGCCCCGGTGGCTTGCCCGCCGGCTTGGTCAGGCACAGCCCGTCGACGCACGCGTGCAGCGCGCCGCAGCTCGACACGGCCGTGCAGCCGCCCTGTTCCGGCACACACACGCGAAAGAGGCACGCCGCCTCGTCTTTGGGCGAGGTCGAGCAGACCACCGGCTGCCCCGGCGCGCAGGTCCCCGCGACGCAGGAGTCCGCCTTGCTGCAGGGGTCGCCGTCGTCGCAGGGCCCGGCCGCCGGCGCGTGGGCGCAGCCCTTGACCTTGTCGCAGCTGTCTTGGGTGCACACGTTGTCGTCGTCGCAGGCCTTGGCGGCCTCGCCGACGCAGGCGCCCGCGTCGCAGGTGTCGGCGCCCGTGCAGGGGTCGCCGTCGTCGCAGCTGACGCCGCTCATCTTGGACCAACCGTAGGCGTTCGACTTGGGCACGCAGCCCGCGCAGACGCCCTTGGGTGACAGCGCCCCAGCCGCGACGCAGGCGCCGCCGATGGCGCAGAACCCGGCCTTCGGCGTGTGGGCGCACTCCCCGTTGGCGCACGCGTCCGCGGTGCAGGGCAGCCCGTCGTCCGCGCAGTCCTTGCCGTCGACCGCTGGCAGCACGGTGCAGCCCCCCGAGGCCTGGCAGCCGTCGTCGGTGCACGGGTCGTTGTCGTCGCAGCTCACCGGCTTGCCCACGCAGGTCTCGCCCTGGCAGACGTCGCCGGCGGTGCAGTCCGAGCCGTCGCTGCAGGCGCCGGTGGCCGCGGTGTGCACGCAGGGCTTGCCGCCCGGGGCCTGGGGGTTGCAGGCGTCGAGCGTGCACGGGTTCTTGTCGTCGCAGGTGAGCTGGGTCCCGACGCAGCTGCCGTCGGCCTGGCACGACGCGCCGGCGGTGCAGGCGTTGCCGTCGTTGCACACCTGGCCGACGAGCGCCGACCAGCCCTTGGGGTTCACGATGGGCAGGCAGCCAAAGCACTGCTTGGCTGGGTGCAGGGCGCCGCCGCTCAGGCACGCGCCGGCCACCAGGCAATAGCTCGCCGCGACCTTGCCGTGCGTGCACACGCCCTTCTCGCAGACGTCCACCGTGCACTGGATGCCGTCGTCCGGGCAGGACGTGCCCTCGTCCGCGGCCTTGTGGCTGCACGTGCCGGTCAGTGGGTCACACGTGTCGGCTGTGCACGCCTTGCCGTCGTCGCACGACTTCGGCGTGCCGCTGCACACGCCGTCGACGCACAGGTCCGCGGTGGTGCACGCGTTGTTGTCGACACAGGCCTTGCCCTGCACCGGCTTCTGCAGGCAGCCGTAGTCCCCGGCGCACGTGTCCTTCGTGCAGGGGTTGCTGTCGTCGCAGCTGATCTTGGAGCCGACACACAGGCCCTGCACGCAGGTGTCCTCCTGCGTGCAGGCGTTGCCGTCGATGCACTTGGTCCCGGCGGGCGCGGGCAGGTTCTGGCAGCCGTTGTTGCACACGTCGATGGTGCAGGGGTTGCCGTCGTCGCAGTCGTCGTTGAACTCGCAGGGGCACACGATCTTGCCGGCGACGCACTTGCCCGCGGTGCACACGTCGAACTTGGTGCACGGGTCGTTGTCGTTGCAGCTGCCGTTGTGGGGCGTGTGGGCGCAGCCCTTGGCCGGCAAGCACGTGTCGATGGTGCAGGGGTTGTTGTCGTCACAGTCCAGGCCGGTGACCACCGTGCCCTTGCAGGCGCCGCCCAGGCAGGTGTCGCCCGTGGTGCAGGCGTTGTCGTCGTCGCACTCGCCCTTCAGTGGCTCGAACACGCAGCCGAGCACCGGGTCACAGGCGTCGGCGGTGCACGGGGAGTTGTCCTTGCACACCGCCTGCTCGCCGGCGCAGGTGCCCTTGGAGCAGGCGTCGAAGAGCGTGCACTTGTTGCCGTCGTCGCACGCGCCGCCGTTGAGCACGGTCCAGTTCAACGAGTCGATGCTGGGCGCGCACACCAGGCACGGGTTGCCGCTGGCCTTGCCGCCGGCCGGCACGCAGGTCCCGCCGACCTTGCACACCGACACCGAGGGCACCGCCACACAGCTGCCGTTCAGGCAGACGTCGTCGGTGCAGGGGTCGGTGTCCGCCGTGCAGGGGCTGTCGGCGGGCGCGTGGACGCAGCCGACCCCCTTGGCGCAGGTGTCTTGGGTGCAGGGGTTCTCGTCGTCGCAGTCCATGGTCGCGGCGAAGGTGCACGCGCCGTCCGTACACGTGCCGTCCTCGGTGCAGGGGTCGGTGTCGGTGCACGTGACCGCGTTGGACAGGTGCACGCAGCCCATGGCTTGCAGGCACACGTCGTCGGTGCACAGGTTGTTGTCCTGGCAGTTGACCGGCTCGCCCACGCAGGTGCCGGCGTCGTCGCACGCGGTCTCGGTGGTGCAGGCGTCGCCGTCGTCGCAAGCGCCGCTGGTGCGCAGGGTCCACGTGGTCTGTGACGTGGCCGGGTCGCACGCTCGGCAGGGATCGGTGGGGGCCGTCGCGCCGGCCTGAAAGCACTGTGCACCGACCCGACACCACGACTCGACCAGGGTGGCCTTGCAGGCGCCCGCGACGCAGGCCTCGCTGGTACACGGGACATCGTCGGTCTCGCAGTAGGTGCCGTCGAGGAAGGTGACGTGGTTGCAGCCGGCGCCCGTACACTGGTCGGCGGTGCAGGGGTTGTCGTCGTCGCAGGGGGCGCCGCTGGGCACACAGGCGCCGCCCGCGCAGCTCCCGGGGGCAGGGCACACCCCCTGACTCGTGCAGGAGGTCTCGGCCGGCAGCGGGGCGAGCTGGCACACCCCCTCGTCACAGGTGGTCTCCAGGCAGGGCGCGCCGATGGTGGGGCAGTCGTCTTTGTCCGTGCAGGGGATGGGCCCCACGTCGGACTTGCCGGCGTCGTCGATGCTCCCGTCGGGCGGCACGTCGGCCGTGGGGACGAGCACGCACAGCCCGTCGATGCACCGCCCTCCCGGGCACTGCAGATCGTCGACACAGGCCAGAAACGGCTCCGGGATCGGGCCCGAGCAGCCCCCGGAGACAGCCAGAACCACAAGTAAAAACGCCCGCGACACCGCGCTGGGCGGCGCGCGCGTGGGTCGCGCGGTCGTAGCTCTGTCTCGGTCGAGCACAGCGTGTCCTCGCGCCGCCACGACGGGCGACACGGCCGCAGTATCCAACAGCCCGTCAAGATTCACAAAGGCAAACAAATGGCTGCGGGTGGCCAAGCGCTTCGGCCCGCCGTCCGCAGTGGGGAGCGGCCCACGCCCATGCGCAGGCCCACGGCCGAAGGTCGCTAGCGGCGCGCGGACTTCTGCTCCAGGAGCCGGGCGACCACGTCGACGAACTGCTTGTCGGTCACCACGCCTACCAGCTTGGTCCCCCGAACCACCGGCAGGCAGCCGATGCTGTGCTTTCGCAACAGCTCCACGGCGTCCAGCGTGGACGTCTCCGGGGTGCAGGTGATCACGTCGCGCAGCATGATGGTCTCCACCGACGTGGTGGTCAGCGGGTCACGGTCGAACTTGCGGCTCACCAGCTTCAGAAGCTCTGCGGTGGTCACCAGGCCGACCAGGTTGCCCTCGGAGTCCTCGACCGGCACGTGGCGCAGTCGCTCCCACTCCATCAGCGTCGCCGCGAGGTCGACGATGTCCTCCGGCCGCACGGTGAAGAGGTCCGTCTCCATGAACTGGCTCACGGTCCGGTAGCTGTCCTGCCAGCCCTTGGCCTCCTTGAGCGAGGCCAGCTTCCAGGTGTGACCCGGGCGGCCGCGGCGCTGGCGGTCGATGGTGACCTTGGTCACCGTGCGCAGCCGCTCGTCTCGACTGCCGCCCTCTTTCTCCATCTTCGCGAGGCTGCTCAGGCACCACTGCGAGCCGGTCTGCCCGCGACGGACCCGGTCGTCGATGATGCCGAGGTAGCGGTCGATGTCGCCGGCGTCGATGCCCGACTTCTCCAGCCCAGCGCGGGCCAGGGGCAGCATCCGCTCGGTGATCAGGGTGCTCGCCGAGATGGTCTCCCCGCCGAGCCAGTGGAACTCGGCGTTGAGCCCGCGGCGCGCAGCTGCGAGGAAGTTGCCCTTGGCGTCGCTGAAGTCCATGACCTGCTCGACCGGACCGTGCTGCTCGAGCATGCCGCTCATGAGCCCGAAGAAGAACGCGGCGTTGGCCATCTCGTCGGCGATGGTCGGCCCGGCGGGCAGCACGCGGTTCTCGATGCGCAGGTGGGCGACCCCGTCGGCGACGCCGTAGCAGGGGCGGTTCCACCGGTAGACCGTGCCGTTGTGCAGGCGCAGGGCGTTGAGCTGCGGCGCGACCCCCTGCTTGACCAGGGAGATCGGATCTTCCTCCGCGGCGATGGCCAGCAGCGTGCGAAAGCGAGCGATGTCCTCTCGGAAGAGCTCGATGACGCCCGTTCGGCACCAGTCGCCACCAAAGTGCACGCGCGTGCGACTGCCGCGGGCGCTCCGCGCGGCCGAGCGCGCGTCCACGCTCTGCTGGAAGAGCGCGATGCGGGTCTCGGCCCAGAGCCGGTTGCCCAGGAGCACCGGCGAGTTCACCGCCGCGGCGAGCACCGGGGCGGTCACCGCCTGGGCGACGTTGTAGAGCTTGGCGAACTCGTCGGGCGAGACCTGAAAATGGACCTGAAAGCTGGTGTTGCACGCCTCGAGCATGACGTTGTCGTGCGTCATGACCAGCTCGTCGATGCCCTTGATGTGCGTGTGGAAGTCGCCGCCGCGGAGGTTGCGCAGGGAGTCGTTGAGCGCGAAGTAGCGCGGTCGCGGCGTCATGTTGTCGAGGCCCAGGTCGCTCTGCTCGAGGGTCGGCAGGATGCCCGTGAGGACCACCTTGCAGTCCTGCTGCTCGGCCGCCTTCATGGCGACCCGGTAGAGCCGGCGAATCTCCTTCTCGAGCTTGCGCAGGCAGTCGCCCTCCCACGCGTAGGGGCGCGAGTTGCACTCCAGGTTGAAGCGCGCCAGCTCGGTCGTGAACTGGGGGTTGCCGATGCGGTCGAGCACCTCCATGGCCGTCGGCGCCGGGTGGTAGCCCTGGTCGACCAGGAACATCTCCTGCTCGACGCCGATGCGCCGGATCCCGGTCTCGATCTGCCCGGAGTCGAGCATCATCTCCAGGGCTTGCACGTCCTCGAGCAGGTTGCGCACAAAGGCCTGCATGTCGGTTCGTGAGGTCTGCTCTGAGACGGCCTGCTCGCCCATGGCGCTCTCCTTGGCCCACGCTCGCGCGTGCGGCTGGCGCCCAGGGCGCGGACGGACGCCGCGATCCCGGGGAGAACGGGGGCGGCACGTTGGTTCGTGGGGGCGTCCCCGCGGGTTGATTGGCATCGTATCGGTCGGATCCCAGCCCGACAAGAACGTGCCAGCCAGTCGCACGGCCAGGTCCCGAAACGCGACGCGCCCCGCCGTCACGAAGACAGCGGGGCGCGCTCGGTCCGGGTTCGGAGGGCTACAGGATCTTCAACAGCTCGACGTCGAACACCAGCATGCCGGCGG
>JAUIAC010000319.1 GCA_030425545.1 bacterium
GACAAGCAGCGTGGCAAGACCGCGTCCAAGGGCCGCGATCGCAGCGGAGAGGTCCACCGCACCGACCGCGCGCGCTTGCGCACCACCGGCGACGTGTCCCTGGCCGCACGACCGCTGTCGGGCCTGCGCGACCCGCGCCTGTACATCAACCGTGAGCTCGCCCTCCTGGCGTTCAACCGCCGGGTCATGGCGCAGGCGGTCGACCCCAACGCGCCGCTGCTCGAGCGCCTCTTCTTCGTCACCATCTGCTCGACCAACATGGACGAGTTCTTCGAGATCCGCGTCGGTCGCCTCAAGCAGGAGATGGCGCTGGAGCTCGGCTCGACCGTGCCCGACGGCCACACCCCGCGTCAGGCGCTCGAGGCCGTGAGCGTCGAGGCCCACGCGCTGGTGGAAGAGCACTACCGCCTGCTCAACCAGACGATCCTGCCGGCGCTGCGCGACGAGGGCATCTTGCTCACCAAGCGCGGTCAGTGGAACAAGACCCAGCGCGCGTGGATCCGCGACTACTTCAGCCGTGAGGTGCTGCCCGTGCTCACGCCCATGGGGCTGGACCCGGCGCATCCTTTTCCGAACATCCAGAACAAGATCCTCAACTTCATCATCACGCTCGAAGGGCGCGACGCCTTTGGTCGCGACATCAACCAGGCGGTCGTGCAGGTGCCGCGCGCCCTGCCGCGGCTCATCGCCCTGCCGGACGACATCGCCGAGAGCGACGAGCACTACGTGCTGCTCTCGTCGATCATCCACGAGAACGCGGACCTGCTCTTTCCCGGCATGCAGGTCACCGGCTGCCACCAGTTTCGTGTCACGCGCAACAGTGACCTGTGGGTCGACGAGGAAGAGGTCGACGATCTGAAGAACGCGCTCGAGGGCGAGCTCGTGCGGCGGCCCTACGGCGACGCAGTGCGCTTGGAGGTGGCGGACGGCTGCCCGCAGCACCTGCAGCAGCTCCTGCTGGAGCAGTTCGACCTGCGCGACATCGATCTCTACGCCGTCAACGGTCCGGTGAACCTGCACCGCCTACAGGCGCTGGTGGGGGTCGTCGACCGTCCGGATCTCAAACATCGCCCCTTTGTGCCTGGGCTACCGGCAGAGCTGAGCGCGTCGACGGACATCTTCGAGGTGATCCGTCGCGGCGACGTGCTGTGTCACCAGCCCTTTCAAGGCTTCGCCCCTGTGCTCGAGCTGCTGCGGCAGGCGGCGGACGACCCGGACGTGCTCGCCATCAAGATGACGGTGTACCGCACCGGCAAGCGCTCGCCGGCGGCCGACATCCTGGTGGAGGCCGCCCGCGCGGGGAAGGAGGTGACCGCGGTCATCGAGCTGCGCGCGCGCTTCGATGAGCGGGCCAACATCGAGCTGGCGTCAAAGCTGCATAACGCAGGAGCGACAGTGGCTTACGGTGTTGTTGGTCACAAGACACATTGCAAGCTGCTCATGGTGGTCCGGCGCGAAGGCAACCGGGTGCGTCGCTACGTCCACCTCGGCACCGGCAACTACCACTCGGGCACCGCCAAGGCGTACACCGACATCGGCTTCCTGACCGCGCAGGAGGACCTCTGCGAAGACGTGCACAACGTGTTCATGCAGCTCACCGGGCTGGGCCGAAACGTCAAGATGCATCACCTGTTGCAGGCGCCCTTCACGCTGCATGACACGCTCTGCACGCTCATCGACGACGAGATCGCGCACGCCAAGGCGGGGACGGCGTCGGGCATCATCGTGAAGATGAACTCGCTGACCGAGCCGCGCATCATCCGCAAGCTCTACGAGGCGAGCCAGGCGGGGGTGCCCGTGGAACTCATCGTCCGTGGCATGTGCTGCTTGCGGCCGGGGATTCCGGGCTTCTCGGAGAACATTCGGGTGCGTAGCATCATCGGGCGCTTCCTGGAGCACACCCGCGTCTACCACTTTCACGCGGCCGGAGAGCAGCGCACCTTCTGCTCCAGCGCAGACTGGATGGGGCGGAACTTCTTTCGCCGGGTGGAGACCTGCTGGGAGGTCCAGGATCCTGTCCTTCGCGAGCGGGTGGTCGACGAGTGCCTGAAGAACTACCTCGCCGACAACACGCAGTCGTGGCTGTTGCAGCCGGACGGCACCTACGTGCGGGCCACCCCGGCCGAAGGGGAGATCCCGCACAGCGCGCAGCTGACCCTGCTCAGCGGCCTGGCTGAGAGCGCCTGACGCATCGAGTCTGAAGCATCGGGCCTGCAGCACCGGGTCTGGCGCATCCAGCCTGGGCGAGCGGGCCTTGCCGGCGAGCTCAGCTGAAGTCGAAGTCCACGTCGGCCCGCGCCAGCCGGCGGGACTCGGTGGCGAGGTCAGCGGCTGTGAGCGGATGCTCGCTGAGCCAGCCCTCTGGGAAGCGGAGCGAGATGCGGTCGCCGTTGGCGTTGCACGACAAGGCCGGCAGCGGCGTGGGGTCGCGGCTGCGGTTGAGGCGCACCGAGATGCGCAGCAGGGCGATGAGCCGCAGGGCCATGACCCTCCGACCCTTGCCTGGCAGGTCCGCGAAGGTGTCGTCGTGCAGCTTGCGGCGGTGTCCGTAGACCATGGTCGCCAGCATGTGCTGGTCGTCGCGCGAGAAGCCCGGCATGTCGCTGTGCCGGACCAGGTAGGCGCCGTGGCGGTGGTGACCGGCGTAGCTGACGGCGAGCCCCACCTCGTGCAGCTCGCTGGCCCAGCGCAGCAACGTGCGCGGCCACGGACCGGTGAGCCCCCAAGGCTCCGCCACGTCGGCCAGGAGCTGCAGCGCGGTCTCTCGCACCCGACGCGCGTGCGGGACGTCGAGCACGAAGCGCTCGCGCAGCCGGCGGATGGTCCGGTCGCGCACGTCTTCGTGGCGGATGCGCCCCATGAGGTCGTAGAGCACCCCTTCGCGCAGCGCGCCCTCGGCAGGGCGCATGAGCTCCACCTCGAGCTCGTCGAACACGCCGCTGAGCACCGCGACGCCGCCCGCGAAGACCGGGGCGCGCTCTGGCTTCAGCCCGGGGAAGCCCTCCGCCGTACCGGTCGCGACCAGGGCGCGTCGAAGCTTGCGCAGCCCCTCTCGCGTGATCCCCTCGTGGCCCCAGCCCTGCTCCCGCAGCACCGCCGCGACCGCCGCGATGGTGCCCGACGAGCCCAGCGCCTGGCTCCAGCCACGCGCCTTGTAGGCCCGCGCGATGGGCTCGACCTTCTGCCGCGCGGCCATGCGCGCGCGCCGCATCGACGTCTTGTCGACGTGGCCGCCAGGGAAGTAGCGACGGCTCCACGACACGCAGCCCATGTAGAGGCTGTCGGCCGCCAGCGGCTCGAAGCGCTCCCCGATGATGCACTCGGTGCTGCCGCCGCCGATGTCGACCACCAGCTGCTGGCCTTGCCCCACGTTCGAGGTGTGCGACACGCCGAGGTAGACCAGCCGCGCCTCTTCTCGGCCCGAGATGATCTCGATGGGGTGTCCGACGGCGAGCCGCGCGCGCTTGCGAAAGCCGCGGGCGCGGGTGGCGCGACGCAGGGTGTTGGTGCCCACCACGCGGACGTGGGTCGGGTCCGCGGCGGCGAGGCGCTCGCCGAAGCGCTCCAGGCAGCTCAGCGCGCGCCTGCGGGTCGCCGGGTCCAGCGAACCGTCCGGCTCGAGGCCGCCCGCCAGGCGCACGGTCTCCTTGATGCGATCGATGATCTGGAGCTCGCCCTCGACATCTCGGGCGACGACCATGTGGAAGCTGTTGGAGCCGAGGTCGACCGCAGCGACCAGCTCGGGCGACGTGTGCCCCTCGCTCGGAGGGGTCGCGGGCTTGTCGCGGGTCATGGTCACTCCGAGGCGCTCAGCGGGGCGCCGCACACACGGCAGAAGCGCGCGTCGGCCTGGTGGGTGCGGGCGCCGCAGCCCGCGCAGGGTGCGTCCGACGGGGGCGGCGCTGGCGAGGCTGGCGGCGCGACCGCGGGGGCTGCCCGTGGTGTCGACCCCTCGGCCGGGGCGGGCGGCGTCGTGTCGAACACGCCGGATTCTCGGGCGATCTCGACGGACACGATGCCCGTTGGCACAGCGATGATGGCGTAGCCGAGCACCATCACCGCCGCGGCGAGGCCCTGGCCGATGGCGGTCTTGGGGGCGATGTCGCCGTAGCCCACCGTGGTCAGCGTGACGATGGCCCAGTAGATGGCCCTTGGGATGCTGTCGAAGCCCGCCTCGGCCCCCTCGACGAGGTACATCACCGAGCCCATGATCACGACGATGGTGAGCACGGCGCCCATGAACACGATGATGCGTGACGCGCTCGCCGCCAGGGCTGCAGCCAGGGCTTCGGCCTCGCCAACGAACTGGGACAGCTGCATCAGCCGAAAGATGCGCAGCATGCGCAGGACCCGCACCACGGCCAGCACGTGGGTGCCGGCGACAAAGAGGCTCAGCCAGGTGGGGAGCACGCTGAGCAGGTCGACGACGCCGAAGAAGCTGGTGGCGTAGCCCAGCGCCCGGGCCGACGTGGCGAGCCGCAGCACGTACTCGAGGGTGAACACGGCGGTGAGCGACCACTCGACGACGCGGAGCGTGTCGCCCCACTCCGCGCGGATCGGCGCGACGCTCTCCAGCAGCACGACCCCCACCGACGCCGCGATGAGCACCAGCAGGACCCAGTCGAACACCGAGCCTAACTTGGTGTCGGCGCGGAAGATGACGTTGTTGACGTTGCGTCGCCAGGCGGGCCAGTCGTCGCGCGGGTTGGTCGCTGGCGGGTCGAAGAGGCTGTGCACGCGCTCGACCCGCAGGGAGACCGCGGGCTGCGGGCGAGGGGCGTCGGGTGGTGTCGGCGGGGAGGCGGGCATGGCGGCCGGGGGCACAGGGGAGCAGGAGCGCGGGACAGGAAGACGGGCGAGGGTACCCCCAGGCCTTGCACGCCTGCAAAGCAGCGAGCGCCGCAGCGCGATTCCCCCGGGGCGGCCCCAGTGTGCTATGTCGCCACGGCGACGTTTGGCCCGCGAGGCCGCGCGCAGACCCGAGGATCCCATGACCCGTGCGCACCCCTGCTCGCTCCCCGTCCGGCTCGCCCCCACCGCCCTCCGCTCGCGCGCCTCACAGTGTGGGGCGCCCCGGCTTGCGCTGCTCTGCGTGACCCTCGTGGCCTTGGGCGCGGGCTGCTCTGATCCCGGAGAAGAGGGCATCGGCGACCAGTTCACCGACGCGACCTTCTCCTTCGACGCCAAGCTCGACACCGGCTCCTTCGACACTGGCGCGCCCGACGTCGAGGACGTCAAGGCCGCCAAGGGGTGCAGCGACGACAACCACTGCGTCGCCTTCAGCCAGGTCTGCGACAAGCTCACCAACACCTGCGTGCAGTGCCTGACCGACCAGAACTGCCCGCAGGGAGAGTTCTGCCTCGACAACGTCTGCGAGCCGGACCTGTGCCTCGCGGGGGAGACGCGCTGTTGGGGCAAGCCCAAGGCGACGACCCACGTGGCGCTGTGCAAGGTCAACGGCGGCGGCTGGGTGCCGAGCCTGTGCGAGCCCGGCACGTACTGCGCCGAGGGCAAGTGCGTCCCCTTCACGTGCACGCCCGGCGCCAAGCGCTGCGGCGCGGGAGACCAGGGCGGCTCCGTGCTCGAGTGTGTCGACGGCATCGACGAAGCCCCGGTCGAGGACTGCGCGAAGCAAGGGCTGGTGTGCCAGGGCGGCAAGTGCGTCGACACGTCGTGCACGCCGGGCCAGGTGAAGTGCGCCAGCGACGCGGTCGCGCTGGTGTGTACCAACAAGAAGGGCAAGTGGCAGTTCGAGACCGTGACCTGCGCCGACAGCGACACCTGCACCTGGGACCGCTGCATCGTCGGCAAGGGCTGCGAGAACCCCGGGAAGCCCAACGGCATCTCCTGCGGCAAGGAGAAGTGGTGCTACGAGGGGCAGTGCACCGACGTGCGCAACAACCTGGTCGTGATGTTCGACACCTCGGGCTCCATGAACTTCAAGGTGCCGGGCAAGACCTGCTACCAGGCCTCGTGGCCGCAGTGTCAGGACCCGCACAAGTCGTGCAGCCGCATGGGCGTCAGCAAGTCGGTGTTCAAGAAGGCCTTCGTGCACGTCGACAGCGAGCGCACGCGCCTGGCGATGTTCCGCTTCCCGCAGCTGTGGCTGGCGCCAAGCCGCACTACGTCGCCGAAGCCACCCCATTTCAAGCCGCCGGTCGCCTGCGCCAACGGCAACTACATCGGCTACTTCGACATGACCGGTCACGGCAGCGCAGAGACGGTCGAGGCCGGATCGTCGTGGTATTGGGACCATCTGGACGAGGTGCTGTGCGTCGGCTTCCCCGAGACCAAGGACATCGACCCCAAGCCCGAGATCCTGACGTGGATGGACGGCAACGAGACCTACGGCAAGGACTCCGAGCTGCGGGCCATCGGCGGCACGCCCATCGGCCGGACGCTCTTCTACGTGGGCGAATACCTGCGCCACAAGGTGGTCGTCGACGGCAAGAAGTGCGCGGTCGACGCTGACTGCAAGAACCCGAACTACCTCTGCAAGGGCGGCGCTTGCTACGACCCCATGCGCTCTTGCCGGCAGACGACCGTGGTCATCTTCACCGACGGCGGCGAGGAGAACTATCCCGACAAGCTCTTCTCCCCCTGGGTGCAGGCCAAGCGCTTCGCCTACGGGCTGAGCTGCAGCGCCGACGTGGACTGCGTCGGAGGCGCGCGCTGCCTGTGCCCGCCCGGGCAGCCCAACTGCGACAAGGCCGACCGAGAGTGCCTGCCGGAAGACCTCCAGACCGGCTACTACTGCCGCAGCACCATGCAGTCGTGCCTGCCCGAGGCGC
>JAUIAC010000320.1 GCA_030425545.1 bacterium
ACAACCCGTGCACGGCGGACTCCTGCTCGGCCATCGCGGGCTGCGTCCACACGCCGCCCAGCTCTGCCGTGTGCACGCTCGAGACCGGCTGCAGCGCCTACGGCCAGTGCGCGGGGGGCAGCTGCGCCGAGCCGACGTACGGGCGCATCTTCGCCGCGGACACGTCGGCGCTGGTCGCTCCGGACTATGAGAGCAAGGGGCGCTTCACGCTCTCGCCAGACAAGGGCGTCGTGCACGCGTGGTCCGGCGAGGTGTCCAAGTCGTCCACGGCGCTGCGCTCGTACGCCGCGTCGCTGACCACCGGGGCGCTGTCCTTTGGTGGCCCGCCGGTGATCTCGTGCAAGGGCATGACGCGGCTCGACGACCTGGTCCGGCGGCCTGACGGCACCGTGTTGGCGCTGGGTGCGTTCAAGAACAGCAAGGGGCTGCAGGTGGCGGGGATCTGCCACGCGTCGCCGGGGTGGAAGGACTACGACCTGGGCAACAGCACCGGCGGCAGCGTGGTGCTCCTCGAGGCGAGCAACTGCGCCAGCTGCCCGCTCGACGCCCGCGGCATCGCCCTGCACAGCAACGGCGACGTGATGGTCGCGGTCAACTCGACCTACAGCGGCGGCACAGGTCAGCTCTGGCGGCTGGACAAGGACCTGAAGACGCTCTTCAACGAGACCTCCGACGGGTCGGTGGCCTACGTGTTCAACGGGGTGACCTCGACGGCGCTCGGCGACGCCGTGGGCGTGGGCTACGCTGGCAACACCGAGGTGTCGAGGCGGCCGCTCTTCGTGCGGCGTACGTCGCAGGGCCAGGTCGCGGCGAGCGTGGTGCTCACCGGCGTGGTGGGCGGCGGGCTGTGGGACGTGCAGCCGACCAAGACCGGCGACCTCATCGGCGTCGGGACCGTGGTGCACTCGGACGCCGCGCGCTCCTCGCTCGCGCTGGGGCTGACGACCGCGGGCAAGGTGCTGTGGACCCACGTGCCGACCCTGGCGGACCAGGGGCTGCTCAAGGCCGTGGTGGCGCTCGACGACGGCTACGTGGCGGCGGGGCTGCAGATCGTCGGCGGCCCCGAGCAGCTGGTGTTGACCCGGCGGACCAACCTGGGGGCGCTGATGTGGTCGCGATCCCACGCGCTCGCGGGCTCGCAGAGCCTGGACCTCACCCGCGGCAGCCTGCTGCGCACGAGCCTGGGCACCTACGCCATGGGCGCCCGTGTCGGCAAGAATCCCCGCTACCCGATGTGGATTCACGCCAGCCGGCACGGCTTTGTCAGCTGTGCGGCCGCCGGCAAGTGCACCGCGGCCAAGACCACCTGCGACGACAAGAACCCGTGTACCGCGGACTGGTGCGAGCCCGACGTCGGCTGCAAGCACACCCCGCTCTCGGCCCTGGCCTGCGGCACCAACGGCACCTGCGCCGCGGGCGTGTGCAAGTAGCCCGAGACGGCGGTCTCCTTGCGCGTGCGCGCCGCGCGGACTTCCGTGGCAGCGGAGGCTCGCCCATGATCTCGGACATCCGCGCGCGAATCGCCCGTCTGCTGGCCCCCGCGGTGCTGCTGGTGACCTTTGGCCGGGTGCAGGTGGATCCAACCGGCGCCCACACCAGCAACCGCGAAGACCCGGCGGCGATCAGCCAGCGCGCCGACTCAGGTCCGTCCGGCGAGGCGCTGGGCGGCGCTCCGGAGCAGGAGCCAGCGCGCGGTGGCGGCGATGCCGTTGCTGTCGACGACCTGTAGCGAGGGTGGCACCGTGCCGGTGGTCAGGTAGGCGTCCAGGACGCCGCGGCTGGCGAGCTCCGGCCGGGTCCGCTCCCGCAGCGCGCCGAGCAAGCGGTGGAAGTTCGCCCGCGCGCCGGTGAGGCTCTCCCCCAGGGGCTGGTAGTCGAGCCGGTCGGCGTAGGCGTGCACACGGCGGTAGGGCCCCACAGCGACCAGCTCCACCAGCTCCCGCGTGGACGCGTCGACCTCCGCCGGTCCGGTGTCGCTGGCGCGCTGCCGCATGGCGCCGACCACCTTGCCCGCGCCGATGCCGGTGGTCACCGCCATGGCCACCGTGGCGAGCCCCACCGACTTCTTCTTGCGCGCGGCGACCACCCGCTCGACCCGCTGGTGGGCGGGCAGCACCAGCACCACCTGTCGCCAGGGGACGCGGGTGGGCGCTCCGGTCAGGCTGATCTGCGCGAGCAGGTCGCTCGGGTCGTTGGGATCCAGCCGCGAGGCCGAGAGCGGCTTGGGCAGGCGCGGCACCATGGCCGCGGGGAGCGCCCAGGCCCGCGCGCCGGCCTGGGTGAGGGCGGCCGCCAGCTTGCGCGCGTCGGCCTCGGGGACGCCCTCCGCCACCAGGCCCGTGCAGCTGCGCAGGGCCCGCGCGTGGTCCCCGGTCATGCCGCCGAGCGCGCTGCGCCACGCGTTGGCCGCCCCAGCGATGTCGCGGGGAGGAAAGCGGTCGAGCACGACCAGGTGCGGTGCGGTCATGGCGTCTCCGACAGAGCCCGCGGTCGCTGCGAGCCCAGCCACGATGCCACGACGGCGCGGCGGCGGCGACGGGCCGCGCGCCAGCGGTGGGCTACTGCACGGTCACCGACTTCACCACCAGGTTGTTGGCCATGGGCTCGGGGTAGCGCTCGTCGGCGTTGACGTCGAAGAGCAGGTAGTACGTCCCCGCGGCCACGGTGGTGGGGATCTTCACCTTCGGCGACTGGTTGGCCGACGACGCGCACGAGGGCTTGCCGTACTGGTTCAGGCCGCCCAGCGAGCTGAACTGAAAGAGGTCGGTCTTCCAGATGACGAAGTCGTCGGCCGAGATCACCTTGTCCTTCGAGAGCACCATGCGCTGCCGCAGCCCCTTGGCCTTGCCGTTGAGCGTGACGTTGCCCTGGTTGCAGAAGATGTACTCCACCAGGTAGTCGACGTTGCGCTTGAGCACGCTCGGCTGCGGGTTCTTCCAGCTCGTGGCGCCGAACTTGGTCTTGTTGGGGTCCACGAAGAGATCGACCCCGGTCACCGCGATCTTGCGACACAGCTTGTTGTTGTAGGCCGTCTCGAGCAGCGATTTGTCGTGGTTCATGTCGGCGCAGAGGTAGGTCGGGCCCACCTTGGTCGGCTCCACCTTCTTGTACGTCGTGCCGAGCACCGTCTTGACGTTGCCCTGCCCCGGGATGGCGCCGGTCCACTTCCACTCGGTCCACCAGCCAGCGTTGACGTTGCCGTAGGGGTCCTTGCCGCTGGACGAGAGCCAGCAGCGGATGGGGAACGAGCCGTTCAGGTCGCCATAGCTGGCGTTGTTGATCTGGCTGATGCCGCAAGTGGCGTCGGTGCCGTAGGGCACGTTGGCGTAGTTCTTCCCCGTCTTGGCGCGGAAGTAGATGTGGTTGGCGCTGTAGCCGATGTTCGGCGGGTTCTTGACCTTGATCGGCGCGCAGACGGCGTTGTCGTTGGGGTTCGACTCCTTCTTGTACGCGTCGACGTAGGTGTTGATGCGGAAGCAGAAGTACTTGTGCTTGAGCTGAGCCGACTTCGACAGCTGCGTCTTGAAGAGCTTCATCGTCACGGTCTGCCCCTTCTTGATGGCGCCGAACTTGGAGAAGAGCGCGACCGACTTGGGGTCCGTGTCGTCGAGCTTGTTGTCCTCCGAGAGGTAGAAGTCGCCGTAGACGTAGGGCAGGTCCTTGGTGTGGTTCTTGTACGAGAAGGTCACGTAGAGGTTGCTGCCAGCCTGGATCTCCTGGGTCGGCACGGTCAGCGAGAGCGCGGTGAGGTCCTGCAGCACGAAGTTGGCCGGCACGCACAGGGTGTTGTTGGTGAGGTTCTTGTCGCCGCCCCCCGCGAGCACGACGCACACGAACTTGGCGTCCTTGACCATGTCCACGTTCTGAATCGACACGCCCATGTCGACGTAGCTCTCCGGCTTCTTCGGCGCGCCGATGTTGTAGCCGCCCCACTTGGTGCCGTAGAGCTTCTTGTCCTTGGCGTCGTAGGTGTTGTCCTGCGAGGCGTAGAGGGTCCAGGTCATCTTGCCGCTGAAGGTCCCGCCGTAGGGCTTGCCGTCGTTGCGCACGGTCAGCCGCCACTGGGCCGGGCCGGGCATGTACATGGGGTTCTGCTTGGGCACGAGGCTGACCACCTGGTAGTCGGTGGGCCCGATGCAGCCCGAGATCTTGGCGTGCACACACTTGCCCGCGCTGCAGCTGTCTTTGGTGCAGCCGTTGTTGTCGTTGCACTGGGTCGCGCTCGTGCAGGTCTTGCAGCCGGGGACCGCGGTGTTGCTGCACTGGCCGGTCTTGGCGTCGCAGCTGTCGGTGGTGCACACGTTCTTGTCGTCGCACGAGGTGGCCGCGCCCTTGCACGTCCCCTGGGCGCACGCGTCGCTCTTGGTGCAGGCGTTGCCGTCGTCACAGGTGGCGGCGTTGTCGAGCGCGACGCAGCCCTTGGCCTTGTCGCAGCTGTCGTCGGTGCACGCGTTGCCATCGTTGCACACCACCGCGGTGCCCGGCGTGCACGTGCCGGCCTTGCACACGTCGCCGCCGGGGAGCGGGCCCGCCGACTTGGCGCCCTTGCCGCCACCGGCGCCGCCCGTGCAGGCGTCGCCGTCGTCGCAGGGCTTGGTGTTGTTCGTGTGCTGGCAACCGGTCTTGGGGTCGCAGCTGTCGTCGGTGCAGGGGTTGCTGTCGTCGCACGCCGCGGCGCCGTCGGCCACGGACTGGCACTTGGCCGTCGCCGGGCTGCCCTTGCCGCCCTCGACCACGCAGGTGTCCTTGGTGCAGGCGTCGCCGTCGCTGCAGTCCTTGGCCTTGCCGGGCGCGCAGGAGCCCTTGGCGCAGGTGTCGCCCTCGGTGCAGGGGTTGTTGTCGTCACAGGTGGCGCTGTTGGGCGTGTAGACGCAGCCCTTGGCCTTGTCGCAGCTCGCGTCGTGACAGGCCTTGGCGGCGCAGGTCAGCGCCTTCCCTGCGGCGCACTTGCCGGCGGCGCACACCTCAGTGCCGGTGCACAGGTCGCCGTCGTCGCAGATCGCGCCCGCTGGGGTAGTGGCGTTGTCGGTCACCCCGTCGCAGTCGTTGTCGACGCCGTCGCACGTCTCCACGCCCTTGTTGGTGGGGTTGCAGCTGGTCCAGGCGCACCCCTTGGTGCTCTTGCAGGCGGCCTCGCCGGGGGCCTTGTCACACGAGAGCTTCTCGGCGAAGCCGTCACAGGTCTTGCCGTTCCAGGTGCAGCCGGGGTCCGCCTTGCACTGGTTGGGGTCCTGCATCATGTCGTAGACGGCGCAGTGGAGCGTGCCTTTGCATGACGGCTGGGCGCTGGCGGCGTCGGGCGCGCTCGCGTCCGAGCTCGTCGCGTCCGAGCCCGTCGCGTCGGAGGTCGCCGTGTCGGTGGCGGCTGCGTCCGAAGCGCCAGTGTCCGAGCCGGCAATGTCCGAGCCGGCAATGTCCGAGCCGGCAATGTCCGAGCCGGCAGTGTCGCCGCCTCCGCCATCGGGGCTGCCGGCGCCATCGTCTGCGCTGGTGTCCCCTGCGGTCGCGTCGGCCACGGCGCCGTCGGCCGCGATGCCGTCCTGATCCGCGACGTCGGAGACGGCGGCGCCGCCCCCCTCGTCGGAGCCGCAGCCCGAGGCCGCGAAGAGCAAGAACACCGCGCTGAACGCAGCGACACGACGACACACCACCATGAGACGACTCCCCGCAAACACACAGCGGAGGCCAGCCCTCCGCGACGGGGGACTCTCCCTGTCCCCGGTGGGCCCCGCACCCTTCCGCGATCCTACAGGCGGCGCTTTCGTCGTGACGCCCTAGGGATGGCTGAGCCCGCGGCCGCGCCAGCTACCACACGCGGGGGAGCCAGCTGGGCAGGGCCTGGCCCTCTCGTGCGGCGTTGCGCTTGACCGCGACCCGCTGGTTCTTGCCGCGGAGCATGCGCAGCTGCCAGCGCCGCTCCGCCGCGAGCGCGTCGGCCTCCGGCGCCTCCCAGGCCTCGTGGATCAGGCGCTTGCCACCGGCCACGGCGTCCGGCGAGCGGGTCGCGATGAGCGCGGCGAGCTCCGCCGCTTCAGCCAGGGGATCGTCCGCCAGCCGCGTGACCAACCCCAGCGCCAAGGCCTCGTCGCCACACACGACGCGCGCGCTCAGGGTCAGCTCCAGGGCCACGTCGCGCCCCACCACCTCGCGCAACAGCACCGTGCCGCCCATGTCGGGGACGAGCCCCCACTTGGCCTCCATCACCGAGAGCTGCGCGTCCGGGCGGCAGATGCGGATGTCTGCGCCGAGCGCGAGCTGGAGCCCCGCGCCGAAGCAGCTGCCGTGAATCGCGGCGATGACCGGCACCGAGAGGTCCCGCCAGCCGAGGTTGACCCGCTGAAAGCGGTTGGCCGTGGGCTTGAGCAGCGAGGCAGCAGCCCAGGCGGCGCGGGACGGCTTGCCCATGACCGAGCGGATGTCGAGCCCGGCGCAGAAGGACGGCCCCGCGCCGTGGAGGATCACGGCGCGGAGTGAGCGGTCGCCGCCGACCTCTTTGCGGGCGGCGATGAGCGCGTCGACCATGTCGAGGTCGACCCCGTTGTGCTTGTCGGGGCGGTTGAGCTCGACGCGGGCGACCGGACCGTCGCGGTGGATGAGGACACGGGACATGGGCAGCTCCAGGGAGAGGAGGGACACGGTCGCGCCGGGCTGTTCGCGGAAGCGGCGCGCCGGCCTCAGTCGACGTCGGTCAGCGGGATCAAGCGCGAGTCCGCCAGCGCCGCGGTGCGATGCCCGACGCCGGCCAGGTAGCGTGCGTCGGTGGCGAAGGCGACAAAGGCCTGGGCCGA
>JAUIAC010000321.1 GCA_030425545.1 bacterium
ACACGCACGCCCTCGTCGAGCATGGCGATCGCCGCGTCGCGGAGCGGCTCGAAGCTGGCCAGCGCCTGGGAGATGGCCAGCTGCGGCGTGCTGGGTCGGCCCACGGCCCAGAGCTGAACCAGCAGCGCCAAGAGCTCCGGGTCGTCGCCGTAGTAGTCGTGCACCCCGTGGATCCACGCGATCAGCTGGTCGATCGGGTGCGTCTGCGCCGCGACCACCTCGGCCAGATGCAGGCCCTGACGCTCCAGCACCACCGCCAGGACGGCGTCGAAGACCTCCTCGAGGCTGCCGAAGTACCAGTAGAGCGTGGACCGCTTGACCTCGAGGTCCCGCGCGAGGCGCGCCATGGTCAGCCCGGCGACGCCGCCCGCGCGGATCGCCTCGAGCGCGCGCAGCGCCATCTGTTCATGCTGGGCGTGGTCGACGGTACGGGACATGGGCGCTCAGGGCTTGGGCCGCGCTCCGAGGTGCGGCGGTGATGACTCGACATGGCGTCGAGGATTGGTGGACACAGATCCTGCGGGGTGACGCTGGAGCGCGCGACGCCCACTTGCTCGACACCCACTTGCTCGACACAGTGACGATGAATGTTGGGCGGGGGACCGTCAAGGCGAAAGTCCACTGGAGACACAACGATGACACGCGCCGGTCCAGGGGCGTCGGCGCGGCCCCGCGTGAACCAAGCGACGCTGCGCCGGCGAGCGCGCTGGTGCTGGCGTCTCAGCTAGTCGACAGGGTGTCGATAAAATGTCGGGTGCGCGGCGGTCGAGGCCGGCGCCGCTCAGCTCGCGTCGTGGACCTGGCTCGGCACGCGCAGGGCTTCGGCGCGGCTGCGGAGGAGCTCGAGCTGACGCTCCTCTTCAGGCTCGAAGTGGCGTCGACAGCGCGCCTCGTAGCGCTCCGACGAGCCGAGCTCGACCCGGTCGCCGGTCGCGGAGAGGCGCTGGCTGAAGCTGGCCGGGGCGCCGCAGACCATGCAGACCGCCTGGATCTTGGTGACGATCTCCGCGATCCCCAAGAGGCGCGGCATGGGCGCGAAGGGGCGGCCGCGATAGTCCATGTCGAGGCCGGCGACGATGACGCGGATGCCGCGGTTGGCCAGGCCGTCGCACACGGCGACGAGGTCTTCGTCGAAGAACTGCGCCTCGTCGATGCCCACGACCTCGGTGCGCGAGTGCACCTTGGCGTACATGTCCCGCGCGGTGGGCGCGCAGGTGGCGGTGAGCCGTACGTCGCTGTGGCTGACCACCTCACTCTCGCTGTAGCGGGTGTCGACGGTCGGCTTGATCACCTGGACCCGCTGGCGGGCGATGATGGCGCGGCGCAGGCGGCGGATGAGCTCCTCGCTCTTGCCCGAGAACATGGGCCCGCAGATGACCTCGATGCGTCCCTGGGGAAAGCCGGAGCCGTGCACGGTCATGGGGGCCTCGATGCGTGGGGTGGGCGGCGGACCGTAGCCCGCGCGGCGAGGTCGGACAAGGACGGATTGTGGCATCGCGCGTGGCGGGTGGCGCGGGGGAGGTCGCCTGCCTATCCTCGCGCTGTGGCCCCTGCACGCGGGCCCGGACAGGAGACCCTCCATGGCGCAGCTTTCCCCAGATATCGCTCGGTTCGGCGCGGCGCTGGTGCGGGGAGCCGAAGAGGAGCGCGCCGACGAGCACTCCGCCACGTACAAGGTGCACGCGCGCTTCGCTGATCTCGCGGAGTTCTACCGGGCGGTCTACGGCAAGCAGAAGGGCATCGTGGTCGAGGCCGTGGAAGACGAGGCGTCGCCGATGGTGCTGGTGGCCGTGAGCCCCGACGTGCAAGACGCAGACTTCGCCACGCTGGTGGTGTCGCGGCACCCGGAGGGTGAGCCCAACCGCTTTCAGGTGCTGGTGACGGCGCGCGGCGAGGGCGAGCCGGACGACGAGGATTATCCCGACAGCAGCCCTTGGGCGGAGCCCGTGTAGGGCGGCCCTTGACCGCAGCCCCCCCGCCTTCGCCGCGCGCGATCACCCATCGACGGGTCTTTGCCATCGCCGCGCCGATCATGCTGGCGAACGTCACCACGCCCCTGCTTGGGCTGGTGGACCTCGCGGTGGTGGGGCGGCTCGGCGAGGCGGCCCCGATCGGCGCGGTGGCGGTGGGGGCGCTGATCTTCACCTTCGTGTTCTGGGGCTTCGGCTTCCTCCGCATGGCCACGTCGGGGCTGACCGCGCAGGCGCTGGGCGCCCAGGAGGCGCGCGCGGACGGGGCGCTGCCCGGTGCGTCGGACGTCAGCGCCGAGGGCTTGGGCGCGCATCTGGCCCGGGGATTCGTGCTCGCGGGCGGACTTGGGCTGACCTTGCTGGCGCTCAAGGTGCCGATCACCACGCTGGCGCTCACGTTGGTGGACGCCTCGGCCGAGGTGACTGCGCTCGCGCGTGGCTATGTCGACGTGCGCTTCTGGGCGGCGCCGGCGACCTTGGCCAACTACGCGCTGATGGGCTGGCTCGTGGGCCTGGGGCGGACGCGGCACGTGTTCGTGATTCAGCTGGCGGCGAACCTGAGCAACATGGCCTTGGACGCGGGCTTCGTGCTGGGCCTGGGCTGGGGCGTCCGGGGGGTGGCGGTGGGGACGCTGCTCGCCGAGCACATCGCGCTGGCGGTGGGGCTCTGGCTGGCGCTTGGGGAGCTCCGGCGTCGCGGTGGGACCCTGGCGTGGCGGGAGGCGACGCGGCCTGCGGCCCTGCTGGCGACGGTGCGGCTCAACGGCGACATGTTGGTGCGGACGCTCTCGTTGATCACGGTGTTTGCCTGGTTCACCGCGCAGGGGGCGCGCTTCGGCGACGTGGTGCTCGCCGCCAACGCGGTGTTGATGCAGCTGGTGGGCATGTCGGCGTACTTCCTCGACGGCGTGGCCAACGCTGCCGAGACCTTGTGCGGTCAGGCCGTGGGCGCCCGGGACCCGCGCCGCCTGCGCGACGCCATCCGCGTGTCGACCGTGCAGGCGACCGGCGTCGCGGCCGTGTTGAGCCTGGTGTTCTGGGTGTGGGGCGGAGACATCGTCGCGGCCTTGGCCGCGGACCCGGCGACCCGCGCGACGGCGATGCGCTACCTGCCCTGGGCGGCGGGGATCCCGCTCGTCGGCGTCGCCGCGTTCCAGCTCGACGGCATCTTCGTGGGGACGACCCGCTCAGGCGCCATGCGCAACGCCATGCTCGTGTCGCTGACCCTGTTCCTGGCGGGGTGGTGGGGGCTGCGACCGTGGCTGAATCACGGCCTCTGGGCCGCCATGTACGTGCACTACGCGGCGCGCACCGTGACGCTGGGCGTCGGCCTGCCCGGGGTGCTGGCGGCGGCGCGACCGAGGGCTGCGTCAGGAGCCGAGCGCGCCCCGTGAGGCCTCCGAGGTCCGGGCCGACGTCGAGCCGCGGCGCCCCTGCAGCGGGCCGCGAACCCCGACCGTCGGGAGCGCAGCAGACCGGCGTCGAGGGCTTGCGGAAGGCGCCGGCACGCCGCCGACCTGGCACGCCGCCGACTTGGCAGGCCGCCTACTTGGCCGACATCTCGGTCCAGCTGAAGCCGCCACAGCCCGACTTTGCGGGGTCGGTGGCGTCGGCCTCCTTGGTGCTCTTCTGCGCGTCCGCGAGGGACTTGAGGCCGAAGTCCACGGTGCAATAGAACCACTTGCCGTCCTTGGTGGTGGTCCAGGTGAGCTTGTTGAAGGTGCTGGGGCCGTACTTGGCGTCCTCGGGGTTCTGGGTGTAGGCCACGTTCTTGCCGTTGGTGAAGGCGCGCAGCCAGGCGAAGCCCCAGGCCTGGCGGTTGATCTGCTCCTCGGAGCCGAAGTTGGTCTTCCACGTGCCGGCGACCTCGACGGCGCTGAGCTGGGTCCAGCCGAACGAGCCGCAGCCCGACTTGGCCGGGTCTGAGTCGTCCGCCGTCTTCGTCGTCGCCTCCGCCAGGTCCGCCGTCGCGAGGCCGAAGTCCACCGTGCAGACGTAGATCGAGCTCAGCGCGAAACCGTCCTTGGTCTCCGTCTTGGGCGCGGTCCACACCACCTTGCTGAAGGTGTTGGGGTTGAACTTGTCGTCTTTGCTGTTCTGGGTGATCACCCAGCGCTTGTCGTTGTCGAACTTGGCGACCGAGGCGACGCCGTAAGGGGTCGCCCAGGCGGTGTCACTGAGGGTCTCGTTGCCGCCGAAGGCGCTCTCCCAGACCCCGGCGATGGCCAGCTTGTGGGCGACGAACGGGCGCTTGGGGGCGGGGCCTGCGTCGGTCGTGCCTGCGTCGGTCGTGCCTGCGTCGGTCGTGCCTGCGTCGCCTGTGGCTGCATCGGCTGAGCCCGCGTCGGTCGTGGCCGCGTCGGTCGGTCCTGCGTCGTCGTCGCCCGCGTCGGTCGGCCCCGCGTCGTGGTCGCCCGCGTCGCTCGCGCTCGCGTCCGTCGACCCGCCGGCGCCGTCGGAGGCGCTGCCGTCCGTCGCGGTGTCGGGTGTGTCGCTGCTGCCGTCGTCGCTGCTGCACGCCGGCAGCGCGGCGAGCGCCACCAGCGGGAAGACGAAGCTCAGGCAGCGGTGTGCGAGGAAGTGGGGTGTGGACATGGGGCCTCTCTACGGCGACGCGTAGTGCGTCGTTGGGCGTGGCCGTAGAGGGAGTCGTCCTTGGACAGCGTCGCACGCTCGTGGTCGGAGCGCCGGCCGGGGCCAGCATGCGAGACGCGAGGAGGGCCCATGTCGCGAGGGCGCCCGCCCAAGGAGTTCCCGACTCGCGCCTGACCGCTCGAGGTTGAGCGGGGGCGCACACGGTTGCGCGTCAGCCCCGGATTCGCACCGGGTTCCTCCTCATGGCCACGCGATGCGTGGTCACGGGGCGCGTGGTACGCCAGCCCTCCCGTGAATTCAAGGGGAGAGCGAGCCTTCGTTCGACGGCGCCGCCGGGGCCTGGCGTGAATTCGCCGGCAGATCCGCTATGGTCCCGCGGCGCCAGGGGCGCGGTCGCGTGCGGCGGCGCGGCGGAGGGGGACGCGGTGGAGCTGTCATTTGCCAAGGTGCACGGGCTGGGCAACGACTTTCTGGTCATCGACGCGCGCGGGCTCGAGCGCGACTGGGCGGCGGACGCGCGACGGCTGTGCGACCGGCATCGCGGCGTCGGCGGCGACGGGCTGCTGCTCCTGCTCGACGACGCGCCGCGCATGCGGGTGGTCAACGCCGACGGCTCCGTGCCCGAGATGTGTGGCAACGGCCTCCGCTGTTTCGTGAAGCACGTGGTCGACCGGCACGGGTTGCCGGGAGACACCGTGGTCGTGGAGACCGACGCCGGTGCGCTCACGTGTCGCTTCCGCCGCGGCCGCGACGGCCGGGTCGACGAGGTGGCGGTGGACATGGGGACGCCGACGGTGACGCCGGAGGCTGTGCCGGTGGCTTCGTCCTCGCCGGTGGTCGACCAGCCGCTGACCGTCGGTGGCGTCACGGTGCGGGTGACCGGCGTGGGCACAGGCAACCCGCACATGGTGCTCTTCGACACGCTCGACGAGGCGACGCGGCTGCGGCTGGGGCCGCTGCTCACCGCGCACCCCCTCTTTCCGGCCCAGGCCAACGTGGAGTTCTGCGCTGTGCTCGCGCCGGACGCGGAGGGCCGGGGGCAGCTGCGGTGCGACGTGTTCGAGCGGGGCTGCGGCTGGACTCAAGCCTGCGGCACCGGCGCGACCGCCGCCGCGAGCGCGGCCGTGCGCCTGGGGCTGGTGCCCGCCGACCGGTCCGTGCGGGTGCAGCTGCCGGGCGGTTGGTTGACCATCGACATCGCCGCGGACGGCGCGGCGACCATGACTGGCCCGGCGGCCCACGTCTTCGACGGCGTGGTGACCTTAAACTAGATGCCCTCGACGAGCGTCCTGAGTTGGTCGGTGCGCTGCGTGGTCTTGGGACTCACCAGCCCGCGACGCGCTGCCAGGTGTCGACCACGCGGGGGCCGTCACAGACCACAAACGCGGGGTACGCGGCGGCGGTGGTGCAGCTGTGGCTGGGCAAGATCCGCACCTTGCGGCCGATGGGGAGCGCCGAGAACAGGTCCGGCGTCGCGCTCCCTCCGCCAGGCCCCTGTGGCGCGACGGACACCCACCCGTGCTCCTGGCTCAGCGCGTGCACGACGACGCCAGGGAGCGGGGTGCCGTCGAGGTCGCAGACCACGCCGTAGCCCACGGACGGGTCACGCTGTGCGGCGCCGTGATCCGAGGAGAGCGCGAGGCTGCCGGCGTCGATGGTGACGTGACGCCGCTGATGCCCGATGACCGTGGCCAGCACGGACGCGGCGATGTCGCCTCGCGTGCAGCTGCCGATGCCGGCCTGCGTGAGGTCGAAGAGCAGGTAGTTGCCCGGCCGAAGCTCGGTGACGCCGCGCCAGTCGGCTCCGAGGCAGGCCGTGGGCGTGCTGCCGGCGCTCACCGCGTCACACGGAAGCCCGGCCGCGCGGAGCGCCGCAGCGGCCGCGACCACCGCGTCTCGCTCGCTGGCGGCGACCGCCACGACGTCCGCGCGTGCGGCGTAGCTGTGCCCGGCATGGGTGAACACCCCCGCGAGGGAGGTGCCCGCCTGCTGGTGGAGCTGCCGGCCCAGGGCGAGCAGGCCCGGGTCGTCCGCTGAGAGCCCAGCCCGCCCGTAGCCGCAGTCGATCTCGATGCGCACCGGGAGCGAGACCCCCGCTGCGACCCCGGCCTCGGCGATGCGTGTGGCGGTCGCCGGGTGGTCACACGCACAGATGAGTCGGA
>JAUIAC010000322.1 GCA_030425545.1 bacterium
GGCTGTGAGGCCGCGAGCGCCAGGGCGTCGGCGACGCGCCGGAGCCCGTCGAGCAGCCGGGGGCCTGGGCGCGCGAGGAGGTCGGGCGACACCGCGACGAGCCGCGATGCCCCGGGCAGCGAGGCCCAGCCGGGGCGCTGCTGCAGCTGGGTCCGGAGGTGGGCGAGGCGATCTGAGCGGGTCTCGTGGGTGGTGAAGACCACCACCTCCGGCCGCGCCGTGAGCACCTGCTCGGCGCTGACCTGGAGCCATCCGGAGCGCGTCGCGAAGACGTTGGTGCCTCCCGCGGTCCGCAGCACCTCGTCGAGGAAGGTCCGCGCGCCCACGGTGTGCGGGCGCCCGCCGCCCGGGTCGAGCTCGAGGTAGACGCGCACCCTCCGGTGCCGGTGCGCGCGCCGGCGCGTCGCCGCCACCGCGGCGCGGAACGCCGCCGCCTCGCGCAGCCCGGCCTCTGCACGTCCGCAGGCGGCGCCGACGACGACGAACGCGTCCGCCACGTCGGCCAGGGTGCCGGGCGCCAGGCCCACCCAGGGGATCGCGAGCGCGTCGAGCCCGCTGCGCAGGCGCGCTGGCGGAAAGTGGGTCAGCACCAGGTCAGGCCGAAGCGCGGCGACGGCCTCCACCGGCGGCACCAGACCGGCGAGCTTCGGGGCGGCCTCGACCTCCGGCGGGAAGTCGCTCCACCCGTCACGCCCGACCAAGGTCTCGCCGCAGCCGACCGCGAAGAGCACCTCGGTCAGCGCCGGTGAGAGCGACACCACACGCCGCGCAGGGCCGGGCAGAGAGACGGTTCGGCCGTGGTCGGAGCGCAAGGTCACGGGCCGCTTCGCCGCGGGGGTCGCGCCGGCCGGGGCCTCCCCGCCGACGTTGGACGGCTGCGCGACCGGGGTGCTCGCGCGGCGGTCGCACGCCGACATGGCGACGCAGACCAGCGTCGTCATCAGGGCGCCCAGCACCGCGCGGCGTCCACGGGACGGACGGGCAGGGGCTGTGCAGGCCTCGGCGGGGCGCGCAAGGGGCCCGCGGGTGGCCACGGTAGGACGGTTGATCATGGCGCGACCCGCGCAGCGAGGTGGACGGCACGGAGGCCGACCGTGTCGGTCTTCACCCGCGCGACCTCCTTCGCGATGTCCCCGCTGACGTCCAGCACGACGAGGTCGCCGTCCGCGCTGCCAGCGTCGGCGACCCACAGCCGCTGGGTCGCGCGGTCGAGCCAGAGACCACCGAGCTCGAAGGCGCCCCCGCCGGCGTAGACCTTGGCCGGCGGCGTGCCGGAGCCTGGCGCGTAGGTCCACACCGCGTCGGGTCGGGGCGCGTCGCCGAGCCGACCGAAGCGGACGAACCAGCCGCGCCGCGTCGCGTCTTGTGCGACGGGAAAGGCGACCGCTCCGCCCTCCGTCCAGTCGGCGCCTCGCACGACGGTGGACGCGACCGGCCCTTGCGCGGTCAAGCGGACGTTGAACACGCCGCTGCCCGCGCGCTGGTCGGCCTCGCTGCCCTGGAAGAGCCCGCTGCACGTGCCCACCAGCAGGGGGGCGTCGCCCCGCTTGACCTCGGCGGCTGTGTGGTCAAGCCAGGTGCAGTTGCGCAGGCCGGGCAGGTCAGCGTGGGCGGTCACCGAGCGTTGGCCGAGATCGACCCCGACCACGCGACCGACGCCCGCCGCGCTGAAGTCGGTCGCGAAGGAGCCGAGCGGCAGCCACAGCGTGCTGTGGTGGCGCGCGCCGCGCCCGGCGAACGCCGTCCCGCCGGGCAGGGTGGACTGGGCCGTCAGCGCCACGCGGCCCTGGACCTCGCCCGCTGCGTTCAAGAGCAGGACGTCGTCGCCGCCTGACTTGGGGTGGTCCGTGGGAGTGGGGTCGGCCTGGGCACGGACGACCGCGACCAGGTCCGGGCCAGCGACGTGGGCGTCCTGCGGGTTGGCCACGAATCCGTCGGACAGGGACCACTGCTGCGGCGCGCTCCCGGGCGCGCCGCCGACCCAGGTCAGGGTGCTGTGGCTGCGGTCGACCACGGGGAAGCGTCCGTCGGCGAAGCCCGAGCTGCCCGGCACGACGTCGCCGCTGAGCGCCGCGCCGGAGGCCGACACCACGGTCCCCGAGTGGAGAAAGGCGCCCGCCGTCAGCGCTGTCTGGGCCGGGTCGACCCACGACAGGCTGGTCGAGGCGTAGTCGGTGCCCACGACCAGGAGCGCGCGCGGCACGCTGGTCCCAACGCCGCCCGTCGTGGCGCCGCCGGTGTCGTCGACGCAGCCCGCCAGCGCGGTCAGCCCGGCGACCACGGCGGCGCATGTCGCGGCCGCCGGCCACCGTCGCGACACGCGCGCGGGCGGGCGACGGGGCCCGCGGCGCCGCGCTGTGGGGTTCTTGGCGGCCTGCACCGGGCGGAGGAAGGTCATCGGGGCTCCTGCTCTGTCGTCGACCCGGGCGGCGCAGGCGCCCACTGCCAGGTCAAGCGCCACGTGCGGCCGGGCAGGGGCAGCCCCACCAGGTCGAAGCGACGGGTGTCGGTGATGTTGTCGACGGCCAGCGCCACCTGCCAACGGCCGAGCGACGCGGTGTCGGCGTCGCTCAGGAGGGTCACCGACGCGTCGAGCTCGGTCCGGCCCGGCACGACCACGAGGTTGGCTCGGTCGGTGAACGTGCCGGCCTGCCAGCGGAGCGCGGCTCGCCAGCGCGCCCACAGGCCAGGCGCCCCGGCGCGGGTGCGCAGCGCCACGCTGCCGCTCCAGCGGCTGGCCGGGCGCAGGGGCAGGGCGTTGCCGCCGTAGCCCAGCGTGTCGTCGCGCGCGTGCAGACGGGACCACGCCGCGGCCACCGAGAGGCGCCGCCGCAGCTCGGCGTGCGCCGACACGTCGGCCCCGGCCACGTCGGCTGCCCCGACGTTGGTGTGAATCGCCTGCCCAGGCGCCGCGCGCACCAGCTGAATCAGCTGCCAGCGGCGGCCGACGAAGCCCTGCGCGTTGAGGTGCAGCCGCCACGGTCCGAGCCGACCGCGGCCGACCACGCCGGCCGTCGCGGTGAGGGCGCGCTCGTCGTCCAGGCGCGGCGACGGGCGGACCGTGCCGTCGTTGCCGAAGAGCTCGACCAGGGTGGGCGTGCGGTTGGCCCACACCGCGCTCCCGAAGAGCGACCAGCTCGGACCCAGGCGCCATCGCGCGGCGAGCGCGGCTGTGGCCAGCGCGCGGGTGGGCGTCGCAACCGACTCCCACTGTGCGGTCCAGGAGCGGTCCTCGACCCGACGGCTCCAGGCAGCGACGGCCCGGAGCGTCGGGCTCAGCAGCAGCGACCCGAGACGCGCGTCGAAGCCCGCGCTCGCCGAGGCCTGCCCCTGGGTGGCCACGGGCGACGTCCGCGCGGTGAGCCGCTCGGTGCTGCGCGCGGCGCCGGTGCGCGCCACCAGGGCTGCGCGCGGTCGCCAGCGCCCGACGCGACGGCGCCAGCGCGCGCCCAGCTCGAGCGCGCCGAGCAGCTGACGCCGGTGTTGCACGGGGCCGAGCTCACCGAGCCGGTCGTCGACCGCGAGCGCCTCGCCGCCGCCCGTGAGCCAGAGCTGCGTCGTGTCGCTCGGCCCGCGGTGGGTCAGGCGGAGGTTGAGGTCGTGTCGGTGCGCGTCCAGCGCGGCGTGCCCCGACTCGGCCACCGCCAGCCCGGGCAAGCCCTGACGTCGCCAGCCGCCCAGCCAGGTCAGCCGTGCCTGCCAGCGACCGGCGCCGCGCCAGCGCTGCCGCAAGAGCCCGCTCAGGCGCCTCACGTGGTTGTTGCCCCGCCGCCGCGAGACGTCGTCGCCGCTCACCAGCGGCGTCCCGCTGTCCCACAGATAGGGGAAGTCTCCGTCGCTCGTCAGCCACCGCAGGCTCAGGCTGCCAGCGCGTCGCCGGCCCCAGCTGGCGCGGCCCTCCAGGACCGTGGCGCCGTAGCTGCCGAGCTGCGCCCGCACCGCCGAACCGCCCCGGGCCGGGTGCAGCTGCAGCGTCCCGCCGATGGGCGCGATGCCCGACCCGGCCGGCGCCCGTCCGCGCCAGATCTCCGCCGACCCGAGGGCGAGCGTGGGTAGCGACTCCAGGTCCACCGGCCGACCCGTGGGGCTCGCCAGGGGGGTCGCGCCGAGCGCGACGCGGGTCTGTTGGGGCGACGCGCCGCGGAGCTGCACCGACGTCGCCGCGCCGTGTCCGCCCACACGCACGACGCGGACGCCTGGGACCGTGTCCAGGGCGTCGCTGAGGTCGCGGGCCTGCCGCAGCTGCGCGCCGGGTAGGCGAAGGGTCGGCGCCGCCTCACGCCGCGCGGCGGCGCTCGACCGGGTCGTCGTTGGGCCCCGACGACGACCGCGCACCCGCGCCGCGCCCGTGTGGACCGGCGCCGCGGCGCCCGCAGCTGCGGGGTGTACGGCCGCTGTGGCCGCCTGGCGCGGCGGCTCCGCCCCAGCGGGGGACGGCCGGAGCGCCGCCCACGTCGCGACCAAGGTCCACGCGCACACGCGCGACGCGCCACGCCCTCGCGGGGAGCGCGAGCGCGCAGGACAGGAGCACCGTGCGCCCCCCAGCGTTGGGAGGCGTGACATCAAACGCCGGGCCATAGCCGTCCTGGTCCACGAGGACGGGCGAACGTGCAGACGCAGAGCGCCGGGCCTTGGGCAGGTCTCCTGGCTCG
The DNA here is from genome assembly GCA_030425545.1 of bacterium. Classification (GTDB taxonomy): domain Bacteria; phylum Myxococcota_A; class UBA9042; order UBA9042; family UBA9042; genus UBA9042. Next base: position 4,653 of record JAUIAC010000322.1, read on the forward strand.
CGAGCGCGCGGGTGTCCCGCGCCGGCGCTCCGCCTTCCCGCCTGCGCTGCGCTTCTGCAGCGGCCCTGGCAGTGACGTGTGGTGCGCCTTCTCTCGCTCACAGTGGCGGGCCCGCGCCGGTCTCTCACCGGCTTCCCTCAGGGTGACCTCGCCCGGCCACCCCGCGCGGCGGCGTCCTTCGACACCACACGCACACCACAAGGCGCCCGGAGCATCAGGGGCCGGCCCGTGGCCGTCAACCAGCGGACCGGGTGTGCTGTCCCCGCGCTGCGGTACGCGCGGCCCGACCCGTGGCAAAAACGACGACGCGCCGGCCGAGGCCGACGCGCCGCGCGACAGGGAGCTGCGGGCCTCAGGGGGCGGCGCAGATGTTGTCGGAGTTGTTGCACGACGACAGGTAGAGCGGGGTCGCGATGGCGGTGTGCTTGCCACCCGGGATGTTCTCCACCTTCATGCTGCCGCCCAGGTAGATCTGGCCGGTGGACTGGTCGAGCGCCGACACCGCGATGCCGATGTTCTTCTCCGTGATGCCACAGATGACCAGCCCCTTGGCGCCCGGCGGGATGGTGCAGGTCGGCGTGGCGAACTGCATGTCGATGACGCGGGCCTCGTAGGCGCTGTTCGGGCCCAGGTCGCAAGGCTTCTTGGCGTAGGGGTCGCTCATGGGCACGACGACCTTGTTGGCGCCGTCACGGACCTCGACCAGGACGTTGACGGTGTTCTTGGCCGCGCACGTGGCGCCGTCCGAGAACTGCCAGTTCAGGGTGATGACAGCGCGCAGGTCGACCAGGTTGATGGTGTTCTGCAGCACCAGCTGCGTGCCCGAGGCGACGGTGACCGGGCCCGTCAGCTGAGCGTTGCCCCAGATGAGCGCGCCCTTCGAGGTGGCCGCGTCCACCTGCACGTAGTAGCTGCCGGGGGTCACGCCTGTGAGGTTGATGGCGCCGTCGGTGCAGTTGGTCTCGGCCGTGGCCACGACCTCGCTCTGGGTCTGGTCGAGCAGGCTGACGATGACCTTGCTCAGGTTGAACTTGCCGCACCCGGTGCTGGCGCCCTCACCGGCGATGGACCAGCTCAGCTGAATCTCGCCCGGCCCCGCGCCGCCGCCCAGCTGCAGGACCGCGGTCGACGTGGTGTTGTTGCCGACCACGTTGAGGTTGGTCGACGTGGCGGACGAGAGCACGTTGCCCGTGGCGTCGAGCGCCTCGACCGACACCGTGTAGATGCCCGGCGTCACCGACAGGGCCTGGATGCCGCGGTCGCATGGGATGCCGTTGACCTCAGTCTCGAGGACCGTGCCGCGGCTGGCGCGGATGCGGACGCTCGTGGCCTGGCTGCACACCGGCTGGGTCGACCAGCGGACCTCGAGCACGCCGTCGGTGCTGGAGCTCTGCACGATGCAGCCGCTGAGCAGGGCGCTCAGGGCGACGGCGACCAGGAGCGCGAGGCTCGGGCGGCGGGCGGCGCGCAGCGACGGGGTCTTCAGGCCAGACAGCCTCTGGATCAGGTTCACGGGGGTCATGGGGTCCTCCTCAGCGACAAGGGCACGTCGGGTGCCTGGCCTCTACAACGCCCTGTTGCGCGCTCTATTCAACCGGATTTGGCCGCGATGACGATCTCGGGTGTGCGCCCGCTTTGTGCCGTGCACCGGGTCGACCCGCCTGACAGGCCGCGGGCGCACACGTCGCCGCAAGACGTGCTGTGCGTCGCAGGGTCCGGAAATTGGACGGTGTTGGCAATGGCCCCGAGACTCGAACCTGCGTCTGGCCCTCTCCGGGGCGACGCGCTTGGCCCCGAATTCGTCGCCTTCAGGACCGCTCGACATGACCACGCACGACACCTCTCTCCCGCAGTCAGCGCCCTCGGCGGGGCGGCCGCCAGCGGCGTCGCGACCGGGTGCCGTGGGGGCCGCGAGTGGGGGCATCGGGCGTGCAGTGGCCGCGCACGCGGGCGGCGGAGCGCTTGGGGCCGGACCCCGCCCCGGGCTGCTTGCCGGGCTGCTGTGCGCGACGCTCTTGGCCGGCTGTGGAGCGGCCCCACCCTCGCGGCTGGCCGACGACCGTGACCCCGACCG
>JAUIAC010000323.1 GCA_030425545.1 bacterium
TGGCCCAGGGACGTCTGGCGCGCGCCCGGCCGGCCGCGACGCTGCGGGCCCTGGCGCCCACGGTGGGTGGGCTCACCGCCGTGCTGGCGGGCTACTTCGCCGTGCGGGCGGCGCTGCTCGCGCCCGCGGGCATGCCCTTCTTCGGCGCCCTGACGACCGAGCAGACGGTGGCGAGCGTGCTGAAGATCCACGCCTTCTACCTGCAGAAGTGGCTGCTGCCCTGGCCGCTCAACCCCTTCTGGGACATGAGCACGCTGCAGCCCGCGCGCTCGCTGGCCGACCCCGGCGCGCTGGTCGGTGGGCTGGCGCTGGTGACCTCGACGCTGTGGGCCGCGCGCACCCTCGCGCGGCCGGCGACGGCGACCGAACGGCGCCAGCCAGGGGCGGGACAGACCGACGCGCCGCGTTGGCGGCGAGGCGTGGCGCTGGGGGTGCTGTGGTGGTGGCTCGGGCTGCTGCCGGTGAGCCACCTGGTGCCGCTGCCGGTCGGGGCTGGGGAGCGCTTCGCCTACCTGCCCTCGGTGGGGCTCGCGCTGGCGCTCGGCGCGCTCGCGCTCGGCCTGCGGCGGCGCCTCTCCGCCGGATCGTGGCGCGCGGCGGTGGCGGCCGCCGCCGCCTGGACGCTGCTGGCCGCGGGGCTGACCGCCTTCCGCGGGACCCACTGGCGCGACGATCGGACGCTGCTCGAGCGGGTCGTCCACGACCTGCCCGGCTCGTTCAACGGCCACCACCTGCTCGGGCAGCTGCACCTGGAGGCCGGCCGCTGCCCGGAGGCCTTGGCCAGCTTCCGCGCCGCCGACGGCGTGCTGCCGGGCTTCGCGCCCAACCAGCGCTGGCTGCGGCGGGCGGAGGCGCGGTGTGCGACCGGCGGCCGCTGACGCGTCAGCTCGGAGGGAGCTCTGGCTCGCTCCACGTTCTGCGGTCGGGGTCTTGGCCGTATAGGGCTCCGTGCAGGGGGGAGCTGCTTGTCACATGGCCCCGGTTCTTGGCGGCAAGGGGGCTGCGTCTGACCCTGACTGAGCGCCGAGTTGATGCGCAGGCTGCGAGAGGTGGCTCTATCAAGGGGTTGCTCGGCGGATCAACGAGGACGCGAAGGACGAGCCGGTCGCCGGATTGAGGAAGCGGCGCAACTTGGGGGTTTGCACCGGACGCTTGACGCTATGGTTGTCGTCGGCGCCCGGCGTATGGGGGGCGGTGTCGTAATGGGCCCCGAGGACGAGGGTCTTTTCGGGGTGCACGATACCGAGCTACGTGGCCTCGACGTTGGCGACGACGCGCTTGCCGAGGCGGAAGGGCAGCCGCCGCACGGTGCGTCCGGGGCCGGCGAGCGCGGCGGAGATGTGGGTGGCTGCACGGGCGAGGCGCACGGGCTCGCCGCTGGGGCGCACGCCGAGCTCGACGGAGAGGAAGCGCACGTCGGCCTCGAGCCGGGCGCGGACCTGCTGCTGGGCGGGGGTCAGGGCGGGGACCGGGCTGTTGTGGCTGCTGTAGGGCATGGCGGCGAGCCAGGCGAGCGCGCTCGCGCCCAGGATGAGGAGCGTGGCGAGGGAGAGCGAGACGCGCAGCAGGGCGCGGCGCCACGTGGCCCCGTCGGTGGGAGCGAGCTTCATGGGGGTCTCCTGAGTCGTCAGGAGGGGGACGCCCACGTCACGGCTCTCTGACAGCCTTGCGAACCCTCGGGAGGGGCGGTTCATGCCTGAACGCCGTATTGAAACGCACCCCGCGGCGTCTCCGCGCGAGCCGGTACCTTCGCACCGCAAAGGTTGAGGAGCGACGCCCACACTTTGCTACGATGGCGATGGAGGCAGACACATGCAGCAGGCTCAGGACGAAGCGGTCGAGGCGCGACGCCGGCGGGCACGGGCGCGGCGAGCACGTTGGACGGGCGCGCTGGTCCGCGAGGGCCAAGACCCCGATCGCGCGCTGCCGCTGATGCTGCACATGACCCCGGACGAGCGCATCGAGGCCTTCGCCGAGCTGCACGTCGCGCTCCACGGCGCCGCGTATTCGGAGCGGAGCAGCCGCCAGAAGAGAGCCGCCTGGCCAGGGAAGCTGGTCCTGCCGAAGGCCGCGGATGACGAACGTGCACCTGCCTGAGGACTTCGAGGACTTCCTCGCGGAGCTGCTCGACGCCGAGGTCGAGTTCGTCGTCATCGGCGGCTGGGCGGTCGCGGTCCATGGGCACGGCCGGACGACCTATGACCTCGACGTCCTCGTGCGGGCGAGCGAGCGCAACGCGCCCCGGGTATACGCTGCGCTGGCGGCCTTCGGTGCACCGATCGACGCCCACGGGGTGGGACCGACGACCTTTGCCACACCCGGAACCCAGTACTTGATGGGGCTGCCTCCGCGGCGGATCGACGTGCTGACGCAAGTCGCGGGGATCGCGTTCGACGACGCGGTGGCTGAGGTGGTTCAGGGCAGGTTCGGCTCGGTCACGGCGCCGGTCATTGGGCTGAACGCCCTGCTCGAAAACAAGCGCGCTGCGGGGCGCCACAAGGACCTCGCAGACGTTGAGGTGTTGGAGCGACTCCGGGACCTCGGTCCTGGGAAGCAAGACCCGCGCTGACGGCGCCTCGCAGGCCCGACCCGAGAGCGCTCAGCCCCCGGGCCGAGCGAGGCTGCGCGCGCTACCCGACCGGCCGGCCCCTGCGGCCCGTGTCTTCGGCTTGGGTTGCGCGGAGGGCGCATCGTCGAGGATAGAGGGCTGCACGCCAGAGCCGTGGCGCCGTAGCATGGCCTCCAGCGAGCGGATGATGCGGCGCCGCGACTCGGAATTCGCCGTCACCCACGAAGTCCCAGCCACCCACTCAGGGGCACGGATCCAGCTCCAGATCACCGCGGTCGAGCCACCGTGCCGCGAGCCAGACCGCCGACAGCACACCCTGGCCGCCAAGACCGATGCTGCGCTTCACCGGCCACATGGGCGCGATCTGCCACCAAACGCCACGCTCGTCGTCGCCGTGGCCCTCGAGCGGGAAGGGGTGGGAGACCAGCAAGCGCTGGTGCGTCCCGGGCAGCGGCAGGTCCATCAGCGGGTCGGCGACCGTCTCGGGGTTCACGACCTCCGGCATCGCCGCCAGCTCTGCCTGGAAGGCCTCGAGGTCGAACTCGACGTCCTCGGGCGCCATCTCCTGGACCAGGTATGCCGTCCCCCATCCCTCAGTGGACACACGCCACTGCTGAAAACCCCCGTGCAGAGGTCATGTGGGCGAATGGCATCCCGGAAGAACCGACCGCTCCCTTTGGGGGTCGAGCCATCACCGCAGCCGACCGAACCCATGGACAACCACCAGCCAGGGGATGAGGCGCGGAGGGTGCCAGCGCAGCGGGTCACTCGCAATGGGATTCTGCTGTCAACACAGATGGTTGAGGACTTGAACGACCAGCGACCGCGGTCGAACGACGCTCACTGCACCCAGCCCACCACCCCAGCAGGAAAGCTGTCCACACGCAGCGCGATGGAGATGGCGTCGGGCTTGCCGTCGGCGTCGGTGTCCTGGTCCGGCTTGAGCACGCCGAGGATGAGCGACTTGAGCGTCGCGGGTCCGAACCCCGTCGCGGCCAACACGTTCGGCGGCAGCGAGTCGATAGACTTCTCCAGGTCGGCCACGAGCACCACGCCGCAGATGCTGCCGTCGACGAGCCCCTTGAAGCCTGGGGAGGTGCCCACCTCGCCGACGATGCGCGCCGAGGTGATCTTGGTGTTCAGGTTGATGCCGATGAGCGGCACATCCACAAAAAAAACCTGCTTGGTGCCGCCCGCGAAGAGCTGCCCCCCAAGGACCGTAGCCGGCGTGAAGCGCGCCACCGGCGGGCAGAGCCCGGGGCTCCAGCTGTAGGCATAGCTGCCCTTGGACACGCGGTACTTGCAGTCGCCCGCCACCGTCGGATCGCAGCCGGCGGAGGGCGGGTCGATGTCGCCCATCAGCAGGTCGATGGCGAAGGGCGCGCCGTCACTCTTCCAGGGCTCGGGGCTCAGAAACAGCACCAGGTCGCCGCTGTCGATGTCGTCTTGGATGGCGTCGTTGGCCGCGGCGTAGATGCCGACGATCTTGCCGTAGACGTTGTCCGGCTGGCCGTCCTTGTCCAGGTCGCAGCCAACGCCCTCCGGACGCAGCCCCAGGCGGCTGATCTTGTTGACGTCCGGCCCGTTCGGCAGCGGCGGCAGCGTGCACTTGGGATTCTTGCACTTGCCGCTGACGCAGATCTCCCCAGCGGCGCAGGCCCCACCACATGGCGGGCCGGTGTCCGCCGCGGCAGTGTCTGGCTGGCCGGTGTCTGGCGCGTTGGTGTCTGGCGCGTTGGTGTCTGGCGGGCTGACATCGAGCGCGCCACCGTCGGCCTCATCCGCGGGGCGCGCGCCCGTGTCCACGGCGTCCCCGACGTCCGATCCGACATCCGACCCGGCGACGTCCGACACGCCGCCATCGCCAGCCGCCACCACCGCGCCGAGCGCTGCCCCAGGCGCCTGCTCCGACGCGAGGCCGCAGGCGGCGCAGAGTCCGCACGCGGCGACGAGCACGGCGGTCCGACGTGCGTGGTCCGGGGTGAGCGAGCGGGGCGTATCGGCGTGCATCGGTGATGGTCAGCTTGGCGCCTTTCGGGCCGGGCATGCAAGGCCCTCTCGCCGCCGCCGCTGTGCCGTAGGGTCCTCGCAGCCCTCCTGGAGCGCGCCATGCACAACACCCGCCCCCTCACCCTCGCGCTGCTGCTCGCCACCGCGGCTGCTTGCGCCCGCCCCGCGAGCGAGGCCGCGTCTGCGCCAGCCCCGGCTGCCGCCAAGGCCGCGGCGCCCGCCGCCAGGCCCGCCGGCGAGGCCGCCAAGCCCCGCCACCCGCGGCCCAACAAGGGCCCGACCCAGGCGAACGCCCTCGCCTTCCTCGAGCAGACCGAGCGCGACCTGCTCGAGCTGTGGATCCACCGTGAGCGCACGGACTCGGTCAAGGCGACGCACATCACCCACGACACCGAGCTGCTCGCCGCCAAGGCCGAGGAGCAGGTGATGGCCTTCGTCGCCGGCGCGGCCACCAAGGCGATGACCTTCAAGGACCTCGAGCTGCCGGCCGACGCACAGCGCAAGCTCAAGCTGCTGCGCACGGCCCAGACCCTGCCCGAAGATAGGCCGCATGAACGCACTTTCCTGCTGTTACGAGGGAGGTTGTCATGAGATCCATTCTCGGACTGCGCGTCTCGGCGTGCAGGTATGCCGTCCCCCATCCCCCAGTGGACACACGCCACTGCTGAAGACCCCCGTGCAGAGGTCACGTGGGCGACTGTCATCCCGGAAGAACCGATCGCTCCCTCCGGGGGTCGAGCCATCACCGCAGCCGACCGAACCCATGGACAACCACCAGCCAGTCCGCCGACGTCGCCGCAAACTTGGAGGAAGCTCCCGACTTCGACCCGGCCAGGTGCCGGACGCCCGTCGCCAACCCATCCCTGCTAGCTGGTGATCCCGAAGCAGCCTCGTGGGTCGAGCCGCTAGCGGACGACGCAAGACGCCGGCTGCTTGAGCCCGGGGCGCATCATGCGCAGTGGCGCGATGAGGTTGTTCGACGCGCGCAGCATGTCGCGGCAGTCGGCCTCCGAAGGCGAGCCCTTGACCTTGACCTCGCTCTTGCACGAGCTGGCGCCGTTGCACAGCAGACGCGTGAGGTCGGCGTAGCAGGCGACGAGCTGCGCGCAGCGGGTCGGCCAGGAGCCCGCGCTGGCGGCGGGCTGCGGGGCTGGCGCGGGCGCGGGCGGAGCGGGCTGGGCGGCGGGGGCCACCGGAGCGACCGGGGCGGCCGGCGGCGCGGCGGGCGCGGCGAGCTGCGTGCCGGACAGGCGACCCTGGGCGCAGCGCCAGATCCCGTCGGCCTTGCGGCGGGTGTCCTGCGCGATGGGGTCCGTGGGCTTGGCCTTCTCGTGCGGGCCCATGAAGTGCAGCACCATCTGCAGCCGCCCGTTGACGTCCTTGTTGAAGTAGACCCAGGCGTCGTCGACGATCTTGATATTCACGGAGTCGGGGTGCTTGCTCACCGCGTAGCCCTGCGACTCAGCGCAGTCGGCCACAGGCCCAAGCGCGGAGGCCGGGCCCCCGGCAGGCTGCTGCAGGCGGACGATGTGGGCGGCACCGCAGCCTGCGAGCAGGAGGGTGGTCGCGACGAAGGCGAGGCCGAGGGAGAGGACGGGGCGGCGAGACATGGGGGCTCCGGGGTAGACAGACGTGGCCGGCGGGGTCCGACGCACAGGGACGATGGGCAGGGGACGATGGGCTGGCGACGATGGGCGGGTCGCGCATGGGCGGGTCGCGCATGGGCGAGCGCAGGACAACGGGCGGGCGTGCCGCGCGATTCACGGCGCCGGCGCTCCGGGCATGGCGCGCCGCGGCGTCAGGGTCGCGGGCCAGACGCGACCAGCTCGGACACGGGGTCGCGCTCGCCGGAGTCCACCACCACCACGTAGGCTGAGGCGGCGGCGAAGTGCAGCACCACGCCAAAGTTCTGCGGCGGGTCGTCGTCCACGTCGCCGATGCGCGGCGCGTCGGCCGAGAGCTCCCAGGTCCACGCGGCGTCGGCGTCGCCGGGGTCGGCGACGGGCGCGAAGGTGATCTGGTGCTCCTGCACGGGCCCCTGCTCTTCGACCAGCATCGCGGGCGAGCGCAGGAAGCGCAGCGTGGCCTCTTGGTGGGTGGCGGAGCTGGGGTCGAAGTCACTGCAGATGATGAACATGGGTCAC
>JAUIAC010000324.1 GCA_030425545.1 bacterium
AGCCGCCGTGCTCCTGGACGATGGGCACGAGCACGCTGAAGTAGTCGTTGAGCGCCGCCACCACGTCGGCCGCCGCCATGTGCCGTGAGATGGTCGAAAACCCTGCAAAATCCGTGAACATCACGGTACAGCGCAGCTCCTCGCCGCCGAGGGACAGGCCCTGCTGCGCCACGGTCTCGGCCAGGTCTTCGCCGAGCACCTTGCGCAGCGCGTCGTGCAGCTTCACGCGCTCGCCGACCCAGCCCAACATGCGGTTGAACACGTCGATCAACGAGCGGAACTCCCCGAAGCCGGTCGCCGCCACGGTGTGGTCGTAGCGCTCGTCCATGGCGGCCGCGGCCCCGGCTGAGAGCGCGCGGATCGGCTCGGCGATGCGGCGCGCGATCCACGCGGCGATGCCCAGGGCCAGCAGCACCACCAGCAGCGCCACCGTGGCGAGGCCGACCTGGAGGCGGTGGATCAGGGCCGCCATGGCCTTCGAGCGGAAGTCGACGCCGACGATGTTGTAGAAGCCGCCGGCCGCCGGCAGCGCGTAGCCCACCGACATCCACGTGCCCCAGGCGTCGGTGTCGAACTCCATGTCGTACATCACCGACACGCCGAGGATGTGCAGCTCGCGCGTGACGTCGAGCAGGTAGCCCCGCGCGCGCTTCATGAAGGTCGAGCGCCACTCGCTGTCGGACTTGTAGAGCTGGCCAGGGTAGCCCGGCGCCGCCGCCCACTGGCCGCTGTTGAGGCCAGCGAAGAGCAGGTGGGTGTCGTAGGGCGGCCGCGCGTGCCCGGGCGCGGCGAAGAAGTAGACGTCGTCGACGTCAAAGCCCGCCTCGACGGCGTGGACGCGCATGGCCACCAGGGTGCGGCGGTGGCGACGGTAGCGCTCGAGCAGGCCGGGGTGCGCCGCGAGCTCGCGCTGCCAGAAGGCGTGGTGACGCCTCAGGGCGGCGACGTCGAGCTGCGTGAAGGTCTCGGGGCGGTCCGCGGCGGCGGCGTCGAACTCCCGCTGCAGGGTCGCGTTGTCCGGCAGAGCCGGCCGGTCCAGCAGGAGCGCGAAGGCGGCGCCGAGGTGCGGATCCGGCGCGTCGGCCTTGGCGCCCGCGCGGGTCAGCTTGGCCAGCGTCGCGGCGGCGAAGGCGTTGGCCGCGGCTCGGTCTGCGTCGGGCACGGCGGCCGCGGCGGACCCGGCGACGCTCTTGCCCCGGTCTTGCAGCCAGCGCACCTGGTGGCCGGGCAGCGAGGCGAGCACCAGCACGGCGGGCAGCGCCGCGGCGGCGCACACGGTGACGAGGGCGAGGAAGATCGCGCCATAGACGCCGAGCGCGCGGCGCGGGGGTGTCGGCGACGCTGGGGGGGCTGCGGGCGACATGGGCTCCGGGGGGACGGGACGCGTGCGCCGACTGTGGCCGAGGACGCCCCGGCCCTGCAAGGGCTCGGGCGCCTGGCCGCGCCACGCGCGGTCGGTGGGCAGACGCAGCCTGGGGGCAGCGCGAGCCGGGATCGGGGCTCAGCCGGCGACGGCCCGCTTCATCGCCGCGACCACCTGCGCCAGGGGCACGGCCCCCCGCAGGGCCTGGTCGCCGACCTCCAGGTAGGGCACGCCGCGCACGCCGCGGCGCGAGGCCGCCAGCGCGGCGCTGCGCACCCGCGACCGCCGCGCGTCGTCCGCCAGCACGCCGGCCACCCACGCCGCCTTGAGCCCGACCGACGCGGCCGCCGCCGTGAGCACCTTGGCGTCGCCGAGGTCGTCGCCGCGCTCGAAGTAGGCGGCGTGGAGCGCCCGCACCAGGGCGGTCTGCTGGGCCGCCGGAGCCGCGTCGACGAGCGTGTGGCCGAGCTCCGTGTTGGACGCGCGCCGGACCTTGTCGAAGTGAAAGGCGACGCCGTCCGCCTTGCCGATGGCGGTGACCCGCTGGAAGGCGCGCTCGACCCCGGCGGCGCCGTACTTGGCCCCGAGGTAGGCGCGGAGATCTTCGCCCTCCGGCGGCGCGCCGGGGTGCAGCAGAAAGGGGGCGTAGCGCACCTGGACGTCCAGCTCGGGGAGCTGCGCCCGCGCCAGCTCGAGCCGGTGGTGGCCGATGCGGCACCAGGGGCAGACGAGGTCGTGGGTCAGCGTCACGGTGACGGACTTGCGGTCGCGGACCTTGGGCCCTGCGGTCCCGGCGGTGGGCCCCTTCGGAGGCGCGACGGGGGGCACGACGGGAGGCGCCTTCGTGGGCGCCGCCGTGGGCGCGCTCGCCTGCCCGTTCGGGGGCGCTGCGGGCGCGGTGGCCGTGGGCAGCGCGCGGCCACAGGCGCTGAGCAGCGCGCCGCCTCCCACGGCGACACCCAGGGTCTGCAGCACGGCGCGGCGGTTCGGTGGCTTCATGTGGGGTCTCCTCGTTCGCGATGGGGCGTCGGTGGGGGGGGGCCGCCGACGCAGCTGGCGTAGTCAGCGGGGCGGGCCCTGCGCCGCGGCGCGCCCTGCGTCGCTCCGGCGTCGAACGAGCCAGGCGGTGGTCATGTCGCCCTTGCCCTTGACCGGGATCTGCCCGCGCGCCTCGACCTGGTGCGTGCTGCGCACGGCCTCGGCGAAGGCGCCCGACACGTGGACGCGGCCGGCGGCGCCGTGGCTCTCCATGCGCGCGGCGGTGTTCACGGTGTCGCCCCAGAGGTCGTAGGCGAACTTGCGCTTGCCGATGACGCCGGCGACGACCGGGCCTGTGTGCAGCCCCACGCGCAGCTCGAGCTGCGTGCCGTCGGGCGCCCGCACCGCCGCCACAACGTCGACCATGGCCAGCGCGAAGTCGGCCAGCGCCGCAGCGTGGTCCGGGCGGGGCTGCGGCAGGCCGCTCGCGACCATGTAGGCGTCGCCGATGGTCTTGATCTTCTCCAACCCGTGGTCGTGGGCGAGGTCGTCGAAGCGGCTGAAGACCTGGTTCAGCAGCGTGACCAGCTGCGCCGGCGAGACCCGCTGCGACAGCCCGGTGAAGCCGACCAGGTCGCTGAAGAGCACGCTCGCCTCGTCGACCCCGTCGGCGATGACGGCGTCGCCCTCGGCCGACTTGAGCCGCTCCGCCACGCTCGGCGGGAGGATGTTGTGCAGCAGCCGCTCAGAGCGCGCGTGCTCGTCGGCCAGCGCCCGCTCCGCCCGGTTCGCGGCACCGGTGAGCGCCCCTCCGAAGATGCCGCCCACGGCGAAGGCGCCGACGAAGTTCATCGCCGCGAGGCTGGTCAACACGTCCGCGTCGACCGCGGTCCACGGCGGATGCTGCCGGGTCACCAGCAGGGTGCCGGTCCAGGCGGCGAAGCAGAGCAACACCAAGGACACACGGTCCCGCTGGACGGGGGCGGCGCCCGAGGCCACCCCCAGGGAGAGGATGTAGAGGTGAAAGGCCGAGTCCCAGCCGATGGCGAGCGAGGCCAGCACGGCGTGCGCGCACACCTCCACCAGCAGCGGCGTCAGCAGCCAGGTGTTGGCCGTGCGGCGGAAGCGCAGCGCGATCAGCAGGTACATGACCACGGTGCCGACGTTGAACCAGGCCATCGGGCCCGAGCCCAGCCACAGGAAGAGCGGCACGAAGGTCGCGTGCACCGCGGCGGCCGCCGGGATCGCGCGGAGCATCATGCGAAAGTAGCGCCGCTCGCGGGCCGACCCGGCCAGCGGCGCGGGCACCGGGACGTTCAGCCAGAAGTTCGAGGACGTCGCCATGGGGGGATCCGCGCGGGCTGCGTAGGATCGGCCCGGCGACGCCGCGTGCGCCCCGGGGCCGACCGGAGCCGAGACGGTACCGCAAGGGGCCGCGCGGTGGGTCCCTCGACGTCCGGCGGGGCGGCAGCGGCGGGGTCGCGTCTACCCGAGCGCGGCGGCGATGCGGCGCACGCCCTCGCGGAGCTCGCTCGGCTCGTAGAAGCAGAAGCTCAGGCGCAGGGCGCGGTCCAGGGCGGGGGCCTGACCACAGCGGCCACCGGCGGTGAAGGCCACATCGTGGTCCGCCGCGACCTGCCGCAGCCGCGCGGTGGACACCCCTGCGGGCAGCGTCACCCACACGAAGTAGCCGCCCTCGGGCACCGCGAAACGCGCCTGTGGCAGGTGCTCTGTCAGGGCTGCGCAGAGCGCGTCGCGCCGCAGCCGGAGCTCCGCGCGAAGTCGGCCGATGTGGCGCGCGAGATCGCCGCTGTCGATGACGCCCTGCACGACAAAGGCCATGACCGGGTTCAGCGCGCCACCGCTGACGAGGGCGCCGTGGCGCATGACGCGGCCGAGCAGCGCCGGCGAGCCCTGGAGCCAACCGAGGCGCAGGCCCGGCGCCAGGATCTTGGTGAACGAGGAGACCGACACCACGCGGCCCCGGCCCCGGTCGAGGCAGGCCAGCGGCAGGGGCGGCGACGGTCCAAAATGCAGCAGGTTGTAGGGCTCGTCGGCGACGACCACGAAGTCCCGCTCCGACGCCAGGGCGACCAGGGCCTCGCGACGCTCCGCCGAGAGACACACGCCGGTGGGGTTGTGGAAGCTGGGGATCGTGTAGACCACGTCGACCCGGAGCCCTGCGTCGATGCGCTGCCGCAGCACGTCGACCCGAAGCCCGTCGCGGTCCACCGGCACGGCGACGGTGTCCACGCCCGCCGAGGCGAAGATGCCTGGGGCCAGGAAGTAGGTGGGGTCCTCGACCACAATCACGCCGCCGCGGCGGGCGAACACGTCCGCGAGCAAGGTCAGCGACAGGGAGATCGCGCCGCTCACGAGCAGGGTGTCGGCCGGCACCTCGACGCCGTGGGCGGCGCTGAGGAAGGCGGAAAGGCTGCGCCGAAAGCCTACAAATCCGGGCAGATTGCCGTATTGCAGGAGCAAGGGGTCCGCGCCCGCCAGCCGCCGCGCTGCCTGGGCGATGACCGGCATCGGCAGCAGCGCCGGCGCGGGCTGGCCCAGCCCGAGGTTGAGCACGCCCTCGGGCGCTTGAATCCCGACGTAGGGGCCAGTCTGCTCGGTCATGGGACAGGTCCTGCGCGAGGGCTTCGACGCCCCGTGATCGTTGGCGTCATGGTCGCCGTCATGGTCGGCGTCACGGCCAGCATCATGGCCAGCGGAGCCCCCTGCCGTCGAGCGACGCTCCGTCCGAACAGCGCCCCCACCACCCGCGCCCAGCAAGCCCCCCGGCCGGTGACCACCGTCCGCTCGCGACCACCAGCCCGCCCGACACACCTGCCGCCGCGGACAAGGTAGGAGTCGGCATGGCCCATCCCAACCAGGCCTACGTGCAGCTGCGCGCGGTCACGGGGGGCGCGAGCAGCCCGCTGGACGGCTCGGGCTGGCCGTCGGGCTGATCCTGGCGTTCAAGCTGGCCTACCTGGCGGCGACGGTGGTCGGCGCTTCGGTGAACCTCGAGCAGGTGCTCAACATCAGCGACGCGATGGTCTTCGTGCTCTGCGTCCCCAACGTGTTGGGCATGATCATCCTGGCGCCCGTGGCCCGGCAAGAGCTACACAGGCTCCAGGCGCGCCTGACGGGGGCGGCGCCGACGCGGCACCGCCAGCGTGGACCCCTCCCCTGACCGAAGGAGCCACCCGTGTTGATCCGCCCCGCGACCGAGCTGAGCGACTCGGAGTTCTCGTCTGCGTTGGCGCTGGCGCAGGCCCGCGACCTGCAGCTCCGCCCTGCGCTGCCGCCCACCACCGCCGAGGAGCTGCACGCTTGGTTCACGCGGGACCGCACCGAGGGCGGCGAGCACCTCCGGCTCGTGGGCTTCGAGGGCGACACGGCGGTGGCGATCGGGCACCTCGACGTGCCCGACGACCCGGCCAACCCGACTTTTGCGTCCTTCGAGATCATCACCGTGGACGAAGACGCGGCGACGCAGCGGGCCATGCTCGCGCCGCTGCTGGACCTGGCGGAGGCCCGCGGCCGCACCTCGCTGCTGCCCTGGGCGCTGCACACGCCCTTCGAGCTGGCCCTGTGGGAGAGCCTGGGGGCGTCGCTGCGCTACACCGAGCGGATGTCGGAGCTGGTGGTCGGCGAGGTCGACGCGGCGCTGATGGATCGGTGGATCGCCCGCCGACGCGAGCGTGCCGCGGACCTCGAGCTGGTGCACTGGGAGGGCCGCTGCCCGGACCGCTGGCTCAGCGCCTTTGCCCAAGCCAGCACCGCCATGAACGACGCCCCGCGCGAGGACCTCGACGTGCAGGACCGGACCTACGACGAGGCCTACATCCGTCACGAGGAGCGCGCGTGGGCGGACGTGGGCCACCGTCTCAAGGTGCTCCTGGTGGTCGACCCCGCGGGCCAGCCGGTGGCGACCACGTCGGTGCTGCTCAACCTGCACCGGCCCGCCGCCTCAGGACAGTGGGACACCGTGGTGCTGAAGCCCTTCCGCCGCCGCGGCATCGGTCGCTGGATCAAGGCCGAGATGTGGCGGCGGCTGCGCGCCGAGCACCCCGACGTGACGCACCTCGAGACCGGCAACGCGGAGAGCAACGCCGGCATGTTGGCCATCAACGTCGCCATGGGCTATCGCGCGTCCCACGTCTACGGCGGCTGGCAGGCCGATCTGGCGGCCTATCGGCGGGGGCTTGCGAAGGGGACCTAGGACCGCCCGATGCCCTTCGTGTCCATGCCGAATCGCTTCAGCACCTGCCGCGCCACCACCGCCTTGTGGACCTCGTCAGGCCCGTCGTAGATGCGGCTGGCCCGCTCGTGGGCGTACCAGAAGGCCAGCGGCGTGTCGTCGCTCATGCCCAGCGCGCCG
>JAUIAC010000325.1 GCA_030425545.1 bacterium
CGCCGGAGCCTTGCGCGTCGGCGCCTGCACGCGCTGCGGCTGTGGCTGCGCTTCGACCTCTACGGTCGCGCCGAGCGCACGCTGAAGATGCTGAAGGGCTCGGCCCACTTCGACGCGGGGTGCTGGGCCGTGCTGACGTCGACAGAGGTGCACCTGCCGCGCTCGCTGCTCGCCGTGGCGGTCGACGGGGCGCGCCCGCGAGCAGGCTGGCAGAGTCGGCTGCTCACGGAGGCCCGCGCCCGTCTGGCGCTCGGAGATCCGAAGCTCAAGGGGCGCACGCTCGCGCTCGCGCGCATCGACCTGGCCCGCGCCTACGTGCGCCGCGGCGCCTTTCACCGCGCCGTCGCCACCCTGGGCAAGCTGCGCCACAAGGCGAGCGAGGCCGACCTCAAGGGCATGGCGGTGGACATCGCCGAGGCGGCCCGCAAGGGGCTCCGCGGGGACCGCCTGGTGCAGCGCGCGGCCGAGGCCCGGAAGCGTGGCGGGCAGTGGCCTCTCGTGGCGCGCCTGCAGGGCGAGGCCAACGCCATCTACGCCGAGATTGGCAGCCTGGGCGACGCGGCCTCGGCGGCGTTCTATGAGGCCTTCGCCATCGCGGCGCAGGGCAAGCTCGACGACGCGCTGGCCCTGCTGACCCGCGTGGAGAAGCGCTTCGCCGGTCAGATGCCCCCCCTGGCGACGCTGGACCTCGCCCTCGCCCACGCCTCGCTCAAGGGACAGCGCGGCCTGCTCTCGGCCCACCGGGAGGCGGTGGAGGCCGCGGTCGCCACCTGCGAGGCCCTCGACGAAGAGGTGTGCGTGGCGCAGACCTCGCTCAACGGCGCCGCGCTGGCGTTGGGCGAAGGTCGGCTGGGCGCAGCGCGGGCCGCGGCGGAGCGGGTGCTCACCTTCGCCGAGACCCGTCGGATGGCCACCCTGGCACGGCACGCGATCTTTCAGAAGGCCGACATCGCGCTGGTGGCCGGCGACCTGGTGACCTGTCGCACGCTGGCGGTTCAGCTGTTGAAGCGCTCGCGCAAGGCGGTCGACGCGGCGAACGAGCGGCTGGGCCTGATGCTCCTGGGAGCGGTGGCCATGCGCCGCGGCGAGGCCAAGGAGGCGACCCAGCGCTTCAGCGAGGTGTTGGCCCTGGGGCGGCGCATCGGCGAGGCGTCGGTGCAGGCCACCGCCCTGCTCTTTCTCGGCCACACGGCCCTGAACGCCGCCCATGATCCCAAGACGGCGGCGGTGCACTACCGGGCCGCTGCAGCCCTGTGGGACCGGCTCGCGGACCCGGAGCGCTCGGCCCGCTCGCGCTACGGTCTGGGCCGCGCCCTGGCCAAGTCAGGCGCCGTGGCCGAGGCGCGCACGTTGCTCGACGGCGTCGTCACCTGGTCGCGGGCCAAAGAGCGCCGCCCCTTGCTCAGCGACGCCCTGGCCGCGCGGGCCTGGGTGGAGATCGACCACGGCCAGCCCAAGGCTGCCCTGCCCTTCGCTCGTGCGGCGCACAAGGTGGCCCAGTCCATCGACATGGAGGCCAACCTGCAGGGTGCGCTGCACGTGCTCGGCAAGGCCCTCGTGAGCAGCGGCGACCTCAAGGGTGGCGCGCCCCTGCTGCAGGCGGCGACCAAGATCCTCGCGCGCCGGGTCGGACGCTCCGGCGGGGAGGGGGCCCAGCGCGGCTTCCTCGACTACGGTCGAACCCGACAGGTCTACAAGGACACCATCGACGCGCTGCTCAAGGCCGGCCGAATCAACGAGGCCATGGCGGTCATCGAGCTGTCGCGCGACGCCAACCTGCGCAAGATGTTCGACCCCTCACGGATCAAGGCCAAGGACAAGGGGCTGAAGAAGACCCTCACCGGCCTGGGCAGCGCCGAGAAGCAGGCCCACGCGGCCCGAAAGCAGCTCGCCGAGGAGCGATCCAAGCCCAAGGCCGAGCGCAACGCCGCCCGCATCGCCGCCCTCGACAAGCGCGTGGCTGAGTCCGACGGCAAGGTGCGCCGGCTGCTGCTGCGGCTCAAGGCGCGGCACCAGGGGCTCTACCAGGCCTTCGCCGTGGACCCGCGCTCGCTGGTCAACGACCGCCATCACCTGCCCAAGGACGCGCTCGTGGTGGCCTACTTCATCGCCGGAGACGACCTCTACATCTTCACCATCGCGCGCTCGCGCGCCCAGGCCCACGCCTACAAGGTCGCGCTCAAGGGCGCCAACCTGGGCACGCTGGTCGCCAAGTACCGCCGGGCGCTGGAGAAGAAGAACCCCCGCATGAAGCGCCTGGGTCGCAAGCTGCACCGCTACCTGATCAAGCCCATCGCCCACGAGCTCGCCGGCGCGCGCACGCTGCTCTTCATGCCCGCTGGACCCCTGTATTTCCTGCCTTTTCACGCGCTGGAGAAGAAGGTGAAGGGCAAGTCGCGCTACCTCATCGAGGACCACCGCGTGGCCTACCTGCTGTCGACCACGGTGGGCGAGCTGCAGCGTCCTGTGCGCCACGGCGTGCGCGCTCGGCTCGCGGCCTTCGCCAACCCGGACGGCTCGCTCCCCGGCGCCAGAGCGGAGGTCCTGCGGGTGAAGAAAGACGCCTACCCGGCGGCGGCGGTCTACTTCGGCCAGGCCGCAGACAAGAAGCGCGTCGAGCTCGAGGCGGGGCGGCACCACGTGCTGCACTTCGCGACCCACGGCATCCTCGACCCAGACCCCCTGCGTAGTCACCTCAAGATGGCCAAGGGCACGCTGACCGTGGACGACATCGCGGGCATCGAGTTCTCGCGGGAGACGACCCTCATCGTGCTGTCGGCGTGTCAGACGGCCGTGGCCGTGGGCAGCCACATGGGCGAGGGCATCTCGATCGCCGAGGCCTTCGCGACCGCGGGCGTGCCCACGCTGGTGGCCAGCCTGTGGAACGTGCCCGACGCGTCGACGAGCGAGCTGATGTCGCGCTTCTACTTGCACCTGAAGGCTGCGCGAGGTGACACGCTGGACGCGCTGCGCCAGGCGCAGCTCGAGGTCATGAACCTGGAGGTCGCGGGACGACGCCCCTTCGCGCACCCCGTATTTTGGGCCGGTTTTGAGTTGATTGGAGACTATCGTTAGAACTGTGCGACCCCGCGCGGAGATCAGCCGCGGCGGCGACACCGGTGGCTCGCGCCCTCACCTCTCCCGCACCCCGGTGCGCACCACAGGACCCGACGTCATGTACCAGCCCCGGCAAGAGCCCCCCGAAGCGGCGCACAGCTGCCCGGCGCCGAGCCCCGCCCCCTGGTCGCGGGCGCGCTTCGCGCTGACAGCGCTGGCCCTCGCCTTGATGTCATGTACGGCCGAGTCGCCCCCCTCAGGCGGAGGGGACGGCGCAGCGCAGCAGGACGCTGGCCCGGACACCGTGGATGCCGGGGAACCCATTGGTGGAGACGGCGCCAACGGCGACGTGGCGCTCACGGACGCCGACACCGCAGCGCCAGATACCGCAGCGCCAGATACCGGAGCGCCAGATACCGGAGCGACAGACACAGGCATGCCAGACACAGGAGCGCCAGACACAGGAGCGCCAGACACAGGAGCGCCAGACACAGGAGCACCCGACACGGGAGCGCCGGACACAGCAGCGCCAGACACGGGAGCGCCCGACACCAGCGCACCGGACACCAGCATGACCGACACCAGCGCACCCGACACCAGCACCACAGACACCAGCGCGCCCGACACCAGCACCACAGACACCAGCGCGCCCGACACCGGCATGACCGACACCGGCACGCCGGACGTGGGCGCCAACGGCTGCACCAGCGAGCAACCCTGCAAGGGCGGCGGCATGTGCTTCTACCCCGGTGAGTCCATCGGCTGTGGCATCTGCATGAAGCCCCCCAACCCCTGTCAGAGCGACGCGGCGTGCCCCAAGGTCGGCGCCAAGCCCGGCGTCTGCGAGTACCGAAAGAGCGACTGCACCTGCAGCGGCGAGAAGCTCTGCCACGCCGGGTGTTTGGCCGACAGCGACTGCGCGACGGGGCTGGCCTGTGACGCCAAGGGACACTGCTCCCCCGCGGCGTGCACCCAGGCCGCCGACTGCCCGACCCACTTCACCTGCGCGCAGGGAAGCTGCAAGCGCAGCTCCTGCAAGTCGTCCAGCGCGTGCCCAGCCGGCCACTGCGTCAAGGGCACCTGCTGGTCCTCGCCCGGCTTCTGCTCCTTTCCGCCCCCCTGACCACCGCTGCGGCGTGCCGCCCCACGACGCTCGCCCACACCCCAACCCAGCCGAGTCCATGCCGCACCCGCTCACATCCCTGGCCGCCGTCGCGACGCTCGCCACAGAGCTGCAGCGACCCCAGCCCCTCGAGACCCTGCTGCGCAGCGTGGTGGAGCGGGCCGCCGAGGCGCTGGGCACGCAGCGCGTGAGCGTTCGACTCCTGGGAGACGACGACGCGCTGCTGGCCACGTGCCGTGCCGGTGGGCCGCTGCACGCCGGCGAGGGCGCCCAGTTCCAGCGCGGCGAAGGTCTGGTGGGCTGGGTCGCGGCCCACGGCGCGTCGCTGATCACCGGCAACGCCCCCGAAGATCCCCGCTATGTCGACCGGCCCGGCCAGCTGGCGCCGCTGGGGTCTTTTGTCGGCGTGCCGCTCTTCGACGAGGAGGAGACCATCGGCGTCATCGCCGCCGTGGACGACAGCCGCGACCGCTTCGCCGACAAGCACGAGCAGCTGCTGACCGTGGTCGCTGCGCTGTGTGGCCCGCGCCTGTCCATGGCGCGTCTCGAGCGACTCGCGCGGCTCGACGCCCTGACCAGCGCGCTCAACCGGCACGGCTTGCGGCGGACCATGCGCACGAGCGCGGCCGCCGGCGACGGCATGAGCCTGGTCATGGTCGACCTGGACCACTTCAAGCGCGTCAATGACACCTACGGTCACGCCGCGGGCGACGAGGTCTTGCGGGCCGTGGCCGACGCGCTCCGTGCGTCGCTCCGGGGCGGCGACAGCGTGGCGCGCTACGGAGGCGAAGAGTTCCTGCTGGTGCTGCCCAACACCGGCCGCGGCGCCGCGATGCGGGTCGCCGAGCGCGCCCGTCGAGCCGTCGCTGCGCTGCGCTTCACGGCAGGAGACCGGTCGTACCACGTCACCCTCTCGGCGGGCGTGGCGGAGCGGCAGGAGGGCGAGCGACACGAGGCGGCCATCGGTCGCGCCGACGCCGCGCTCTATCAGGCCAAGGCGCGCGGCCGCGACCAGGTCGTCGCTGCCGACTGACCACCGCCGCCGGGCGTCATCGTCACCTCACCCACTGGAGCAGACGCGCGCGCGGTCTGGAGCCTGCACAGCGGCCCGCGGCGGACTACCTTGGGGGCGTCGGCGTCGCCCGTTGCGCGCCCCGCCTGGAGGACCAAGTGGCCAAACACCTACACACCCGCGAGCAGCTCGCCAGCGTGTTCGACGACCTGCGCACCGTGGCCGTGGTCGGAGCGCACCCCGACGCGTCGCGCGCGGCCTACTACGTGCCCGAGTACCTGCACCACCAGGGCGTCCGCATCATCCCCGTGAACGAGCGGCGCACGGGCCAGACCATGTGGGGCGAGCCGG
The DNA here is from genome assembly GCA_030425545.1 of bacterium. GTDB lineage: Bacteria > Myxococcota_A > UBA9042 > UBA9042 > UBA9042 > UBA9042. The sequence goes on from JAUIAC010000325.1 coordinate 5,544, forward strand.
TCCGGGCGACCCTAGCCGAGATCGCTGGCCCGGTGGACGTGGTCTGCTTCTTTCGCCGTGGCGAGGCCGTGCCCGAGCACCAGCGCGACCTGTTGAGCATGGAGATTCGCCCCACCTACGCCTGGCTGCAGCTAGGCATCCGCAACGCGGCGTTCGCGGAGCGCATGGTCGCCGAGGGCATCAGCGTGGTGCAGGACCGCTGCATGCTGGTGGAGCACAAGGCGGCGGGCCTGAGCGCGCTTGGGTGACACGGCGGCGGGTGACGAGCGCGACCCAAGGGAGCAGCAGCAGCCACGCAGCGCCGCGTGACGGAGCGTGCCCACCGGCGCTGGCCGTGCAGCCGCTGTCCACCGCACCGCTGCCGCTGCTGCCCTTGCCTGGGCTGTCACCGTCCTCGATGTCACCGTCCTGGCTGTCACCTGGAGCGCCGTCGGCGGGCTCCCCGTCTCCAGTGTCCGCGCTCCCGCCCGCGTCGCCCGGGGGTTCGGCCTGGAGGAAGCGCCAGCCGGGCGGCCCGCGCCCCGGCGCGACCGCGTTGTCGGCGCCTGCGCGGAACACGAACTGCACCGAGCTCGCCAGCGGCACACCGTCGTAGGACGTGACCGCGCCTGGATCCAGGGTCACGGTCACGTCCTGGCCGGTCGGCCAGTCGCTCTTGGGGAGCAGCCGCAGCATGTGCGCGTGCTGGCCGTAGAAGACGTCCAACTTCAGCGGAATCACGGCGCCGTCTGCCGCGACGGCGCGGACCTTGGCCGGCTTGGTCTCGCTGTCGTCGAGGCCACGCGACAGCACGACGGCGACGATGGCGTCAGGGCTGCCGTGGTCGGCCACCACGCCCTGGCCGCCGTCACTCGGGAGCGTCGCCAGGACCTCCAAGGTCGGCGCAGCGGCGCTCTGCCACCCAGCCCACAGGTGCTGCCAGTACGCCGCCACGATGCGCCCCTCGCAATAGGGGCTGCCAGCGGTGTGCTCGTCGTCCAGGTGGGCCGCGCTCCACGGGTAGCGCGCCTCGGCCTCTGCCACCTTCTTCGGGTCCTTGGCGGCGTTGCGCACATAGCCCAAGGCCGCGTTGAGCAGCAGAAACTGGCCGTCGGAGATCTTCTCGCTCGTCACGGCGATGCCGACCCCGTTGTAGGCAGCCAGCAG
>JAUIAC010000326.1 GCA_030425545.1 bacterium
GGTGCGCGCCTCGGCCTGCTCTTTGGCGCTCGCTATGTGGTCGCCACCGCGGAGGAGGCGCCGCTGCTCGCGCCCTATGACGAGCTCGAGCTGGCGTTTGCGTCCCCCGCGACGATGATCTGGCGGGTGAAGGGGGCGACGGCTACTCGGGCGCCGTCAGCTGGTACTCCCGCAGCACCTTCCCGCTCTTCGCGTTGAGGTACACGAGCTTGTCGCCTCCTCCTGTGACCATCTCGTCGGCCTTGGGCAGCCAGTTGAGGTGCTTCGGCACGAAGGGCAGGGGGACCTCGCTCAGCGTCGCGTCGCCCACCGTGAGTCGGTAGAGCGCGTCGTCGCAGACCCAGAGCTCGCCGCTCCGCTGCGCCACCTCGTGCAGGTCCAGCTCCGGGCCGCCCAGCACGGTGCTCTTGCTGGTGTCGAGGTCGAAGAGCGAGAGCTGCGCGTTGCCGGCCCAGCTCGCGACGACGACGAAGTTGCCCTCGCCGGTGACAAAGAAGTTGAGGAGGCCCGAGAAGGGGACCGCCAGCTGCTCCACCTCGAGCGACTTGGCGTCGATGGCGAGCAGGTCTTGCCGGTCGAGCTTGCCGTCGTGGTCGACGTCGACGTCGCGGTAGCTGACGATGGTGCCGCTGTCGGGCGTGAACGCCACCGGGCCCTTGGCGTCGGCCACGGTGCGGACCGCGCCGGAGGCGAGCGTGACCTCGACGAGCTCGTAGGTCGACGGCTTGCCTGCGTCGTCGAGCCGGCGCATGGGCAGCACGGCCCGGCTGTCGTCGGGTGCGACCGCGACGAAGGTGAACGAGAAGAGGAAGTCCGGCCCGTGGTTCGGGAGGGCGATGTCGACCGCAGGGGCGGCCCAGAAGCCGTCGGCGCCCACCTCAAAGCTGTCTGCTTCGAGCGCGGCCATGGACCAGCCGCGCAGCCGGCTTCCTGCCCAGGCGCCCGACAGCAGCCCGCCGGTGGAGCCGTCTTTGGCGTCGGACGAGAGCACCAGCAGGGTGTCGCTCGTGCGCGCCCACAGCGCCTCGCGCCAGGTCGCGGCCCCCGGCAGCCGCCGTGCGCTCAGGTCCGCCGTGTTGATCAGCACCAACGGGAGCTCCTTGTTGTTGTTGTCTGCCACCGCCAGCCAGCGGCGACTCGGAGACAGCCGCGTGCCGTGGTAGCGCGCCTTGTGGGTCGCGGTGCGCTTGACCTCGAGCGTGTGTCGGTCGAGCAGGGTCAGGAACTCCTTGCCGTCCTCCTCGGCCATCACCAGCACGCCGCTCTCCGGGAAGCTGACGCGGATGTCGCCCTGGCCGTCCAAGGTCGCGATGGCGCGCGCTGTCCCGCCGTGGGGTACAGCCCACAGCGTCTTCAGCGCGCCGCCCTCGGTCGCCGTCTTGCGCATGACAAAGGCGGTCTCGGTCAGGTGGTCCACCGCGATCGCGCCAAACTCGAGCGAGGTGTCCTCACCGGCCGCGTTGTCGCCGAAGGTCAGGCCCGTGCAGGCCATGGTCCACGCCATGACCAGGGGCAGCGCGCGGGCGGTCCGAGACGGCGAACGAGACGACTTGCGTAGCGGGATCGGGTTCTTGTGGGGGGACATGGGCACTCCTGGGACACCAGAGGGGCAGGGCGGAGCCGGGGGCGTCCGCGCCGGAGATCGCGGCCTGCTCACGGGCAGGTCAGCTGGCCGGCTAAGAGTGCAAGACGTGCGCCAGTCGGAGCGATTGTTGGAACATTAGGGAATTGTGCGCTTTTACGCAGTGGGCGTCGGCCTCGTCTGGGTTGTGTGGAGCACGGGCACTCCAAGGTCGGACTAGGCTCCCCCCTCGCTGCACGGCGGGTGCCCGCCCGACGTGGCGCGCCGGGTCGATGTCGACACGGCGCGACCGTTCGGCCATGCTCTGCGGCACCCACGCCGCGCCCTGGTCGCCCCTGCACCCGCCAGCGCTTCGGAGAGTGCCTGCATGAGTCCAGCTGAACGGCAATTGGATCGTCTGCGATTGCTGCATCGCACCGGCGTCGCGCTCAGCGCTGAGCGCAACCGCGACCGGCTGATGGAGACGATCCTGCTCGAGGCCAAGGCGCTGTGTAACGCCGACGGCGGCACGCTTTACCTCCGCACCGAAGACGACAACCTGCGCTTCGCGATCATGCGCACCACCTCGCTCGGCATCTCGCTGGGTGGCACCACGGGGCGGCCGATCGAGCTCCCGCCGCTGACCATCGTCGACCCGTTCACGGGCGAGCCCAACCACGGCAACGTGGCCACCCACGCGACCCTGCTCAAGCGCTCGGTCCACGTGCCCGACGCCTACGCCGACGGCGAGTTCGACTTCTCGGGGACGAAGCGCTTCGACAAGCGGAACAACTACCGTTCGACGTCCCTGTTTACCGTGCCGCTGGTCAACAGTGAGGGGCGCGTCATCGGGGTCATCCAGCTGCTCAACGCGCGGGATCACGACACCGGCGAGACCGGCCCCTTCACCGAAGACGACCGCGCCATCATCGAGGCCCTGGCCAGCCAGGCGGCCGTCGCGCTCGACAACCAGATGCTGCTCGAGGCCCAGCGAGAGCTGCTCGAGAGCTTCATCCGCATGATCGCCTCGTCGATCGACGCCAAGTCGCCCTACACCGGCGCGCACTGCGAGCGGGTCCCCATTCTGGTGGAGATGCTCTCGGAAGAGGCGCGCAAGGAGACCACGGGGCCGCTCGCCGACTTCGACCTGGACGAAGACGGTCGCTACGAGCTCAAGATCGCGGCCTGGTTGCACGACTGCGGCAAGGTGGTGACCCCGGTCCACATCATGGACAAGGGCACGAAGCTGGAGGCGATCAACGATCGCATCGAGCTGGTGCGCGCCCGCTTCGAGGTCATCAAGCGCGACGCGGAGATCGCCTGGCTGCGCGACGTCGCCGACGGCAAGGTCGACGCGGAGATGTCACGTCCGGTCCTGGACTCGGTGCTCGCCGAGCTCGACGGCGAGATGGCCTTCTTGGAGCGCGCCAACGTCGGGGCTGAGTTCATCCGGCCAGAGGATCGCGCTCGCATCGAGCAGCTGGCGTCGCGCCGCTACAAGAGCTCGCGTGGGTGGGAGTGCCTGCTGACCGAGGACGAGGTGCACAACCTGTCGATCTCGCGCGGCACGCTGACCAACGAGGAGCGCCTGATCATCAACGGCCACATGGTCGAGACCGTGCGCATGCTCGAGGCGCTGCCCTTTCCGCGTCAGCTGAAGCGGGTGCCGGAGTACGCTGGCGGTCATCACGAGCGCATGGACGGTACGGGCTACCCCAAGGGGCTCTACGCCGGCGACATGTCGGTGCCCGCCCGGATCATGGCCATCGCCGACGTGTTCGAGGCGCTCACGGCCCAGGACCGGCCCTACAAGCCGGGCAAGACCCTCAGCGAGGCCATGCGCATCATGGGCTTCATGAAGCGGGACAACCACCTCGACCCAGACCTCTTCGACATCTTCGTCCGCTCTGGCATCTACCGCGTCTACGGCGAGCGCTTCCTGCCCCGCACGCAGATCGACGAGGTGGACGAGGCCGCCCTGCTCGCCATCGAGCCGCGGCCCTTCGAGCTGCCGCCGGAGGACGTGCGCCAGGAGCGGTGGCGCGACTTCTTGCCTGAGTTCAAGGCGGCGCCCCGTCAGACCAGCCCGCGAATCAAGCGGCCTTGACCCGCGACGGACCGCGCCACGTGACCCAGACCTCTCCTGCCATTGTGCTGACCCTCACCGGAACCGGCATCGCCGCCGTGCGCGACGTGCGCGAGGGCGGTGGGCGGGTGATTGGGGTCGATGACGACCCCTGGCGCCCGGGGCGCTACTCCCGTTGGTTGAGCGCGGCGCCTGAGCTGCTGAACCTGCCCCTCGACGCGGCGCTGGTCGACGCGCTTCGGCGCTACGCGGCGCGCACGGACACGCGCCCCGTGGTGCTGCCGTGCAGCGACCCGGCGTGTGAGTGGGTCATCGAACACAAGGCCGCCCTCGACACCTTCGCGGCGGTCTCCGCGGGCTATGTCGACGCGCAGGCCGGCATGCTGCTCGACAAGCTGCGCTTCGGCGACCGGTGTGTGGCCGAGGGCGTCGACGTGCCGCTGACCGTGATCCCGCGAGACGCCGCGGACGTGGCCGCCTTCGTCGCCGAGGCCGGGCTGCCCTGCATCGTGAAGCCGCGTGAAGGGCACCGGTGGCGCCAGCGCCTGCGCGGCCAGAAGCTGCTCACCCCTGCCACGCGCGGCGAGCTCGACCACCTGCTGCACGAGGTCATCGGTGATCCGACCGCGGTGGTGTTGCAGGAGCTCGTGCCTGGGCCGGAGTCCGAGCTGGTGGTTGGCGCCGTGCTCACGGACCAGTCTGGCGCCGTGCGCCACGTGCTGACCGGGCGAAAGGTGCGCCAGTTTCCGCGTGACTTCGGCTCCGGGAGCCTGGTGCGCACAGAGTCGCTGCCAGAGGTCGCCCGCCTGAGCGCCGAGGTGGTGGCGAAGCTGGGCTACACCGGCGTCTGCGGCACCGAGTTCAAGCGCGATCCTCGAAGCGGCGCGCTGCGGCTGATCGAGATCAACCCGCGGCCGACCTTGTGGTTCGACCTGTGTCGGGCGGCGGGGAGCCACATCGTCCAGGCGCACTGGCGCGAGCTGGCGGGCGAGCCGCTGCCGACCGTCGCGCCGCAGCGTGACGGGGTGACGTGGCGCTATTGGACCCGAGACCTCATCGCGCTGGGCCAGGCGCACCGGCGCGACCCCAAGCGGCTGCTCGGCGAGCTCTGGCGGACGCCGCGGCACGACACGCTGGCGACCATGGCGCTCAATGACCCGCGGACGGTGGTGGCGACCCTGGCGCACACGGCGTTCCAGGCGGTGAGTCACCTCAAGCGCTGACGGCGAAGTCGTGCGCGCCGCACGCTCAGCGGCCCATGGCGCCACGGAGCCGGGCCGCTTCGGCGGCGAGGTCGCGGAGCGCGGCCAGCACCGCGTCGTCTCCGCCAAGGGGAGCGGCAGGCACCGCGGGGGCCACCGTCGGGGACGCCAGCGCGGCTTGGTCGGCATCACCGAGCCCCGCGCCCCCCGCCGCCTTCATGCGCGCGAGCACGAAGTCCCGCACGCCCTGCGCGTCGGCGATGCCGCGGAACCGGCCCATGTGCATCGACGCAGCGGCGGCGCCCTGCTGGGGCACGCCGCCGCCGCCGGCGGTCTGCACCACCAGATCCGCAAGGCCGAACATGCGCTGCAGCGGCCCCTGGGAGACGCTGACGTTCTGGATGTTGGCGAAGGTCATGGTCATCTCGCGGACGAACCACACCCCCTCGCGGATGCGGAGGCTCCGGTCCGTGACCATGTACCAGCGCAGGTCGCGGTCGACACGCACGGTGAGGTAGCCCATGCCGACCAGAAAGAGCCAGAACGCGACCGCGCAACCCGCCATGACCAGAGCGAGGCCAGCGGCGACCGGCTCCACGTCGTCCGCGACGGCCAGGGCGAGCGCCACCACCATGGGCCCCATCACGAAGAAGAAGAAGGTCATCATGTGGCCGATCAGCCAGCCGACCATGCGGTACTTCACGTAGCTCGGCGCGGCGCGAAACACCCGCAGGGTCCCGGGAGAGCCCATGGGCGGCGCGGGCTCTGGGGGTACACGAAGCAGCCGCGCGAGCAGGGCGCCCGGGCCGGTGAGCCGCTCTGTGACAGCCTCGACGCGAGCTTCGCTCTGAGGCTGCTGGGCGGGGGGCTGGGCGGCCTGCGGTGCCACGCTCATGCGTCACCTCCGCCTCGGCGCTCCACCGTGCTCCGCACCGCGGCGAGGTCCGCATGAATGGCGCGGAGGAGCCGCACCGTCTCGTCCCGCTGAGCGGCTGACTGCGTCGCCGCGTGTGCCGCCGCCTGCGCCGCCGCGTGGGACGCCTGCGCGCTCTGCACGGAAGGCGCGCCGTGCACGCCGCGCATGCGCCGGTAGAGGAAGTCGCGCACAGCCTCGTACTCCAGCAGCCCCTCGAGCGTCATCTCCGCGCCCGCCGACCCCGACGCCGTCTGAATCATCAGGTCTGCGAGACCGAAGAAGCGCTGCACGAACCCGGCGTTCAGGTGGATGTCCTGAATCCGCGCGTAGGTGAGGTTGATCTCGCGCCGGAAGAGCACGCCCCACTGCATGGCGACGCCCTCCTCGTCGAAGCGATAGCGCAGCGTCTGGTAGCGAAACATCAGCAGCGGCAAGGTCAGGAAGATCATCGGCCCGCTCAGGATCGAGCGCAGCAGATAGAGCTTCATGAGCTTCGGATGCGGCCGCTCGATGGCGAAGATGGCGGTGTCGTCGGGCCCGGAGCTCGGCCCAGGACCTTGGGGTGCGTGTGTGGTCATGGCGCTAGCATAGGGCTCGGGTCGTACGCCGACCAGTGGCCCCGCGACAGCGCGAGCGCGCTCACCCGAGAGCGCCCATCCGGGAGCGCCCATCCGAGGCGGAGTCGCCGATCGCTACTTCACCTCGAGCTTGGGCACGACCACCTGGGTGCCGCTGACCGGGATCTTGGCGTAGCCCGCGTAGAGGTACACCGAGGCTCTGTAAGTGCCGGGGTACAGGGCCAGCGTGAAGTTGGCGAAGCCGCCGTCGTCGGTGTGCTTGCTGCACTGGCGCGAGCGCTTGTACTTGTAACCCCAGGTGGTCTCTTCGAACTCGACGAACATGTAGGTGCTCGACGT
>JAUIAC010000327.1 GCA_030425545.1 bacterium
GCCGGCGCGGTGGGCACCAGCCCGATCTCGCCGACACCCTTGGCGCCGTGTGGCCCCAGGGGATCCGGGACCTCGACGCCGATGACCTCGATGTCCGGCGTCTCATGGGCCAGGAGCACCCCGCACTCCTTGATGCGCGTGCTCACCGGCCAGCCCTCGTCGTCGCAGGGCATGTCCTCCCGCAGCGCGTAGCCAAGCCCCATGTGCACCGAGCCCTCGATCTGGCCCTCGAAGAGCAGGGGGTTCACGATCTTGCCCGCGTCATGGGCCGCCACGACCTTGGTGATCTGGCCCGCCTCGTCGAGGATCGCGCACTGCGCGGCGTAGCTGTAGCTGTAGTGGGTGCGCACAGGCCCGTCCGTCGCGCCCGGCGCGGTGGTCCAGTCGCAGATCCACTCACCGCGGTAGACGCGCCCGACCATGCCCTCGAGCCCGAGCGCCGCCAGGTCGGTGTTGAAGCCCTTGCAGGCCTCGATCATCGCGTTGCCGATGAGCGAGGTCGCGCGGCTGGCCGTGGTCATGCCGCACACCACCTGATGGTCCGTGTCCACGACGACCTCGACCAGGTCCGGCGACAGCCCGGTCTCGTGACAGAAGAACTGCACCGCCATGGTGTCGGCGCCCTGCCCCATGTCGGTCCAGCCGTGATGCACCTGCACCCGCTCCGGCGACACGACGACGATCTTGGCCCGGCCCTCGTCCGGCTTGCCGTTGCCGATGCCGGTGTTCTTCAGCCCCGCGGCGATGCCCGCGAAGGGCGCGGCGCGAAACTGCGGCTCGATGGCCTCGAGGCACGCGCGCACGCCGACGCCGCCCCCGAGGATCTGCCCGGTGGCGGTGGTGCTGCCCTCGCGCAGGGCGTTGTCCCAGCGGAACTGCCAGCGATCGAAGCCGCCGGCCTCGCAGAGCATGTCGACGCAGGTCTCGAGCGCGAAGTTGGCCTGGTTGGCGCCGAAGCCGCGAAAGGCGCCGCACGGCAGGTTGTTCGTGTAGACGGTGACCGCCTCCACGTCGACATGGGGCACGTGGTACGCGCCGGTGCTGTGGCCGGCCGCGCGCTCCAGCACCTTCATGCCCACCGACGCGTAGGCGCCGGTGTCGCCGACCATGCGTGCGCGCACCACCTGCAGCGCGCCCTCGGCGTCGCAGCCGACCTGGTAGTGCATCGTGATCGGGTGGCGCTTCGGGTGCAGTCGAATCGACTCGTCACGGGTCAGCTCGATGCGCACGGGCCGCTGGAGGACAAACGCCGCCAGCGCCGTCTGGCCCTGGACGCTGAGGTCCTCCTTGCCGCCAAAGCCGCCGCCGTTCGGCACCAGGGTCACCTGCACGTCGGCCTCGTCGAGCCCGAGCAGACCGCTGATCTGGGCGCGATCCTTGTAGACGCCCTGGCTCTGCGACCACACGCGCACGCCGGCGTCCGTCGGCGCAGCGATGCAGGACTCCGGCTCCAGAAAGGCGTGCTCGATGCGCTGCGTCTCGAAGGTGTGCTCCACCACATGGGCGCACCCAGCCAGCTGCGCGTCGGCCTCGCCCCGGCGGAAAGCCACGCGCGCCAGCACGTTGCCCGACGCGTGGACCAGCGGCGCGTCCGGCTCCATCGCCGCCACCGGGTCGGTCACCGGCGTGTGGACCTCGTAGTCCACCGCGACCAGCGCAGCCGCGGCCCGCGCCTCTGCCACCGAGTCGGCGACGACCACGGCGAGCACGTCGCCCACGTAGCGTGTGAGCTCGCCCACGGCCACCAACACCGGCCAGTCCTGCACGATGAGCCCCACGTGCCGCTTGCCGGGCACGTCGGCCGCGGTGAGCACCCGCGCGACCCCAGGCGCCGCAGCCGCGGCAGAGGTGTCGATGGCGTTGACCCGGGCGCGAGCATAGTCACTGAGCACGAGCGCGCCGTGCAGCCATGGCCCGGTGCCCAGGTCTGTCGGCCGCAGGTCCGCCACGAAGGGGCGCTGGCCCAGCGTGAGCGAGCGGGCGTCGCGCTTCTCCAGCCGCCCGCCGACGCAGCCACGCCCGTCGGCCGTGCCCGGCGCCGCCTCGCCGCGCAGCCGCGCCGCGCTGGCCTCCACCGCGTCCAGGATCTTCGTGTACCCGGTGCAGCGGCAGATGTGCTGCTTCAGGCTCTTGGCGATCTCGTCGCGGGAGGGCGAGGCGTTCTCCTCGATGAGCAGGGCCGAGCGCATGGCGATGCCGGGCGTGCAGAACCCGCACTGAGCGCCGCCGTGGCTGGCGAAGGACGAGGCGAGCGTCTGGCGCACCGGCTCCGTCAGGCCCTCGAGGGTGCGCACCGTCGCGCCGTCGACCCGCTTCATCTTGAACGCGCACGAGAGCTGGGGGCGGCCGTCGACCTCGACGAGGCAGGTGCCGCAGCCCGCCTGGGGCGAGCAGCCGACTTTGACCGAGCGGAGCCCGAAGTCATCGCGCAAGACGTCTACGAGCAGGGTGCCGCCGTCGCCGTCCCAGTTGACCGCGGTGCCGTTCAAGGTAAATCGCATCGTTCTCTCCGAAGGTGGTGCGCTGTCGATGTGGTGCTGCAGGTCCCGGTTGGACACCGGGGCCGGAGGGCGCGCGGCGCCAGGCCCCCGGCCAGGTCAGGTGGGTCCGGGCGAAGAGCGGAGGGCTGAGACTAGCGCATCTGAGGCACGGGCGAGCCCGGCGTCGTCGATGTCGCGGTGGGTGACCGCGCGAAAGGTGACACCGTCTCCCGTGATGCGCACGCCCACCTCACGCAACCGTGCCACGAGGTCAGGTCCACGCGCGCGGACCGGGTGCCCGTCCGCCAGGGTGAACCAGACCAGGTTGGTGGCTGGTCCGCGCACCGTGACGCCGGGGATCGCGGCCAGGGTCGCCCCGAGCTGCGCCGCGCGACGATGGTCGTCGCTCAGCCCGGCGCGGTGGTGGTGGAGCCCATGCAGCGCCGCGGCGGCGAGCACCCCGGTCTGCCGCATCATGCCTCCGAGGTAGCGCCGCACGCGGCGCGCCTCACGACGGAGGGCGAGCGGTCCGCAGAGCAGGCTGCCGGCCGGCGCTCCCAGCCCCTTGCTCATGCACACGCTGACCGTGTCGAAGGGCTCGGCGAGCGCCGCGACAGAGCGCCCCGTGGCCGCCGCCGCGTTGAAGAGGCGCGCCCCGTCGAGGTGCATCGCCACGCCCGCGGGCCGCACCAGCGCGGCGAGCGACTCGGCGTGGCCCGCCGGCAAGGGCACGCCGCCCCGGTCGTTGTGGGTGTTCTCCAGGCAGACGAGCGCCACGGGCGCCAGCCGATCCCGCGCGGCCAGGTCGAGCACCGCGGCGACCGCGTCCAGCGGGAGGTGGCCGTCGTCGCTGTCGAAGGTGCGCACCGAGACCCCCGAGAGGACCGCCGCGCCGCCGTACTCATGGTCGACGATGTGGCTCGCCGCGTGGGCCAGCACCTGATCCCCCGGCCGGGTCTGCAGTCGAATCGCCAGCTGGTTCGCCATGGTGCCGGAGGGCACGAAGACCGCCGTCTCCTTGCCGAGCATCGCCGCGATCTCGGCCTCCAGCGCGGCCTGGGTCGGGTCGTCTTCGAAGCCGTCGTCACCGACCACGGCCTGAGCCATGGCGCGACGCATGGCGGCGCACGGCCGTGTCACCGTGTCGCTTCGCAGATCGATCGTCGGCGCAGATGACATGAGCGGTCCCGTGTCCGCCGCGGGCTGACGTGCGGCCTCAGGTGTGCGCCGAGGCTAGGAGCCCGGTGGCCATTGCGCAACGGCGCGCTCGCCGCGACGAGGGCCTGCGCCGCGGACGACGCAAGCCCCTGAATCCACAGGAGCCCGCCCTGTGGGCCTGCTCGGCCCCCGCCCGGCCCCGCGCCTGGCCCTCCCGCCATGGCCGGGGCGGCGCCCGTGGCCTCGTCACGCCGGACGACGGCGGCCCGGGCTGACGCCGAGCGCCAAACTGCCTCGCTCCTGTGGGCGGCGCGACGCCGCGACCATTCGTCGCGCCGCCCTTGGCAAGCCGTCGTCATTTGATCCATGCTGCGCGGGTTGCCCCACGGGCCGCGAGCGTGTCTGCATCGCGTCGCCCGACCACCTTCGCCCGAGAGCATCCCCAGCATGGCCAAGCAGCCCGTCATCCGCGTCAGCAACTCGTTCACGCGCAACGAGATCCGAATCCTGAAGGAGATCATCGACACCGCGACGACCTCCGAGTTTCGGGGCCGGAACCACCTGATGAAGTTCATCGAGAACCCGAACTTCAGCCAGCTGTACCGTAAGCTTGCGTCGATGCAGGACAAGGCCGACCGGCTGCACAACGAGCGCCGGGACGAGCTGGCCCGCGAGAAGGTGTCGAAGACCACCGACTGAGCGCGCGCCGAGTCAGTCCGGGTCGCGCACCTCGAGCAGCTGCCTGCGGAGCACGTTTGGGTCCGTTGTCGGCAGCTTGCAGGCGCCGGCCACACAGACATAGGCCGTCACCTTGCCCTGGCGTGGCACCTTTGCGCGCACCAGCGGGCTGCTCTGCTGCAGCGCCGCGACACCAGCGCCGGCCTCCACTTGAATCAGCGCGCGGTGCGGCTGCCACGTCCGGCGCAGCACGCGCAGCATCGGCTCGGCGTCGGCGCCCTTGGGGCGAACGAGCACCACCTCTCGCATCGGCCAGGACAGCGCCTCCACCGCCACGAAGGCCTCGGTCATGGCGCGCGGGGCGCGGTGCAGTCGGCCAGCGAAGGCGCCCAGGGTCTCCCGCGCTCGGTCGGCCCACGTGCGCTCGCCGGTCAACGCGCTGATGCGCACCAGGTTCATGGCGGCCACGGAGTTGGGCGACGGGCGCGCGCCGTCGTAGTCCGGCTTCTCACGGGCGAGGAGCGCGGGCGCGTCCGACGGGGTCGCGAAGTAGGCGCCTGCCTTGCGGTCGAGGAACCAGCGGTCCTGCTGCCGCTGCAGCGCGAGCGCGCGGGCCAGCCAGCGCGGCTCGCCCGTGGCCTCGAAGACGTCGAGCAGCGCCGCGATGAAGTAGGCGTAGTCCGTCAACAAGCCCGACACGCGGGCCTGCCCCGCCCGCGCGATGCGCAGCAGGCGACCGTCCGGCGTGCGCAGCTTGCGGTCGATGACGTCTGCCGCGCGGGTGGCCGCCGCGACCCACAGGGGCTCCCGCAGGTGAAAGCCCGCGCTCGCCAGCGCGCCGATGAGCAGGCCGTTCCACGCGGTGATGACCTTGTCGTCGAGCAGCGGTGGCACCCGCTTCCGTCGAGCCAGCTCCAGCTTGTCCAGGGACGCCCGTAGCCTGGCCCGAAGCGCCTGTGCGTCGACCTTGCGGGCGAGGGCCTCGTCGGCGAGCGAGCGCCGCAGCGACAGGATCGTACGGCCCTCGAAGTTGCCCCCGGGTCGCACGCCGTAGACCTCACGCAGCAGCCGCCCTTCCACGGGCCCGACCACCGCGTCGATCTGCGCCGGCGTCCACAGAAAGAAGCGCCCCTCCTCCCCCTCGGAGTCGGCGTCGGTCGCGGAGTAGAAGGCCCCGTCAGGCCGCCGCATCTCGCGCAAGAGGTAGGCCACAGTCTCTCGAATCAGCCGCTCCAGCTCGGCGTCGGGCGCCACCACCCAGGCCTCCACCAGCGCCCGCAAGATCAACGCCTGGTCGTAGAGCATCTTCTCGAAGTGGGGCACCAGCCAACGCGCGTCGGTGCTGTAGCGCGCGAAGCCCCCGCCGACGTGGTCGTAGATGCCCCCGCGGCCCATCTGCTTGAGCGTGAACACCGCCATGTGCTTGCTGTGGGCGTCGCCGGTGCGGAGGTGATGCCGCAGCAGCGCGCGCACCGGCACGTTGGACGGAAACTTGGGGCGGCCGCGGCTCCCGCCGTGCACGGGATCGAAGCGGCGCGCCACCGCCGCGACGAGCCGGTCGGTCACCGCCGGACCGACCCGCGGGCCGCTCTGGGACGCGGCCAGCGACGCCTTCATGCGCGCGGCGACCTGCGCGCCGTAGCGCGCGATGTGCTCGGGATCGTTCTTGAAGCGATCGGCGAGCTCGGTGAGCAGGGTGGCGAAGCCCTTGCGCCGCCCACGCGCGCCGTCCCGTGGTGGAAAGTAGGTGCCCGCGAAGAAGGGCACGCCGCGCAGCCCTTGCGACGCGTCGCCTGGGGCGATCCACACCGACATCGGCCAGCCGCCGTTGCCGTGCATGGCGTGGACCGCGGCCATGTAGATCGCGTCGACGTCCGGGCGCTCCTCCCGGTCGACCTTGACCGGGACGTAACGGCTGTTGAGCAGCGTGGCGATGGCGACGTCTTCGAAGCTCTCGTGCTCCATGACATGGCACCAGTGACAGGTGGCATAGCCGACGCTCAGGAAGATCGGTCGGCCCAGCTTGCGGGCCTCGGCGAAGGCCTCCGGTCCCCAGGGCCGCCAGTCCACCGGGTTGTGCGCGTGCTGCCGCAGGTAGGGGCTGGCTTCGAGGAGGAGCCGGTTGGTGTAGTGCGGCCGCGCCCCGGCGGGCGCGCGTGGGTCACCGTGACCGCCGTGCCCGGCCCGCGCGGGCTCTGGAGCCGCGGTGGACTTGGGCGACCTGGGGGTGAAGTGGCGGGTGCGCGGGCGGTACGCCGGTGGGACCTTGGCCAGGGCGGCGGCGACCTGCGCGCGGAGCGAGGCGGGCCAGGCCGGCGCGCCGGGAGCCGGCTTCCACACG
>JAUIAC010000328.1 GCA_030425545.1 bacterium
ATCCCACCGGTCCGCAGGTCGAAGAGTAGGACGTGCCCCGGGACCGTCGCCGCCACCCGCTCGCTGAAGCGGCGGCTCTCTTCCAGGGCGTCGCGCGCCTCTTCCTGCGGGGTCACGTCGCAGATCAGGCCCTCGAGCTCGACCCCCTCGGGCCCGTCGACGGCCCGGCCCTGCTCCCACAGCCAGCGGCGCCCACCGCTGCGGTCGCGGATGGTGTAGGTCACGCGAAAGGGGCGCCCCTCGTCGAGCGCGCTCTGCACGGTGGCCCACACCCGCTGCTGGTGGCTGGCCTCGATGAGCGAGCCGAAGTGGACGGCGCCGCTCAGAAAGTCCTCCGGCGGCCAGCCGGTGATGGCCTCGCAGCCGGGGCTGATCCACCGCATGGGCCACTCGGGCGTCACGCGGCAGCGATAGGCGATGCCGGGCAAGCGCTCGAGCTGGGCCCGAAGCTCAGCGTCCGCGAGGGTCCCTGGAGCGTGGGTCACCGGGCTGTCCCTCCGCTCACTTGAAGGGGTCGCCGCAGGGCTTGCCCTTGATGGTCGAGCCGACCCGGCAGTAGAGCGCGTCGCCCGCCTTCTTGGTCTCGAAACCCTCGTTGTACGACCAGGCCAGCTGGTCGGCGCCCTTGGTCAAGAAGAGGCCGGTGAAGACGTCCGGCGCGAACCAGCCGAAGAGGTCGCTGCCTTCTTTGTGCGTCGCGTGAAAGACCAGGCTCTCGGTCTTGAGCTCGGCGCCGTCGCTGCACCAGTACCAGCCGTCGACCCGGACCGTGTGGACCTTGCCCGTGGAGTCGGTGTGCTCGGCCTGCAGGTGCCAGGTGTTGCCGTCGATGGTGAGCACCTCTTTGTGGTTGCCGGAGAGCGGCTTGCTGGGGTCCTCCGTGGCGAAGTCGACCGCGCGCCACTGGGCCTGCGCCTTGGGATCGCCGCCGCGGCAGCGGTTGCAGCTGTAGGCCACGCCGCCCTGCTTGACGCCGTACCAGGGCGCCTTGCAGCCGTAGGTGCTGTCGTCGAAGTTCTGCTCGCAGCCCGACAGGCGCGGGGTCTTGGTGCCGGTGGCGCTCTCCCACGTGCTGCAGGTCCACCACTTCGCCGCGCCCCCGCCGGCGTCGCTCGCGCCCCCGTCGGCGCCACCGGCGTCGGAGGTGCCCGCGTCGGAGGTGCCCGCGTCGCCGCCGGCGCCGTCTGCGGCCACTCCGCCGTCCGCGCTCGCGTCCGGGGCTGGGCTGGTCACCTCGCTGCAGCCGAGCGCGCTGAGCGAGAGCGTCAGCGCCCATCCAAGGGCCGCCAGTGTGCGCCGGGTCGTCGTCATGGGGTCCTCCAATCGAGGGTCCAGGGTACTGCCTGCGTTCCACCAGCGGCAAATGCCACAGCGCAGCCGTCGGTCGCCCCGCCGTGCGCTGCACGGGGAGCACGGACGACCTCGCTCGTCAGGTTGGAGGGCGGGTCAGCGGATCGGCGCGCGGGGGCTGGTCATGGGCGTGCGCAGGGGCAGCGCCGGGCCCCCCGGCGACGCGGCCGGGGCGCTGGCGCCGCCTGGCCGAACCAGCGGTCCACCCCGCGCCCAGCCCGGAATCTCGGGCCGCTCGTGCTGCAGGCGCACGTTCTTGAAGCGGGCCGTGGCGTGGTAGAGGTACAGGCCAAAGAGCGAGTAGGACGCCCGGTCACTCCGCGCAGAGAGCACCTCGCGGCCGTTGACGCTGACGCTGATGACGCGCTCGATGACGGTGACCTTCAGGTGCACCCACTTGCCCAGGGTCACGTCGGCGAAGGCCTGCTTCACCGGCTCGATGCGGGTCGCGGTGTACGAGCGTCGCAGCATCACCGCGTCGCGCGCGACGTCGACCAGGTAATAGTAGGGGTACTCGCCGTGGTAGTTGTTGCCCAGGATCAGCCCCGCCGTGCCCCGCTCCAGCATCATGTCGAGCTCGAAGGTGAAGTCACCCATGGGGACCTCGGACTTGATCAGGTAGTTGTAGTGCTGGTCGCCGGTGCCGACGATGGCGCCGCGCTTGACCTGCCAGCTGCCGCCCTCGTGCACGGTCCAGTCGTCGATGCTCTGGCCTCCGAAGAGGGAGATCGGCCGCCGCGGGGGCCGGACCGCTCGGCTGATGTGCCGCCGCCACGCGCCCTCGAAGGCGTCGATGTCCTGACCAAAGCACTGCATGAACGCGGTCAGCCCGTCTTCGCCGCCCCGCACCTTGCGGAAGAAGAGCGGCACCTGAGAGCGGTGCACGGTGTGGTGGACGAGGTAGTCCACCAGCCCCCAGCTCTCGGCGTAGTAGATGTTCATGCTCGCGCCGGAGAAGCGTGAGGCGGGCGCGCTGAGGAGCTTGCGCAGCGGCACGAACGCGCGGTGCGCGATGGCGTTGGACAGGTAGGCCAGCTTGCCCTTGTTGGCCGCAGGGATGTGGATGCCGGTGCCGTGTACGGCGTAGCTGCCCAGGTACTCGCTCATGCCCTCGTCGAACCAGATCGGCCAGTGGCGGCGGGTGTAGCGCGAGAAGTGGTGGTCGCCGAAGTGCTCGGCCATGAGGGCGTGCACCAGCTCGTGAAAGAAGAGCTGCATGCTGTTGTTGAAGCGGTAGGTGACCACCGTGCGGGTGCTGCCGTCGTAGTAACCGCCGTTGTTGACCAGCCCGGGCGCGTGCCGGCGGGCGTGGCGCTGATAGCGCTCCTGCGACTCGAACACCACGATGGTGGCGCCGACCTTGCGCACCGGCACGTCGAGCACCCGCGCGATCTCGGCGTTGGCCTGGGTCAGGAAGCTGTCGAGCTTGCTCCGCAGGGCCAGGGCGTAGGCCTTGTCGGCGTCCGTGCGCAGGGTGATCGCCTTGCCGCGCCAGGTGCGGAGCGGCGCGTCGATCGGCGCGGCGCGGCCGGCGCTGTAGGCGGCGCGGCGCGACTCGCCGGGGGCCAGCGTCGCGGGGCCGGCGGCGGGGCGGGGGGTGCAAGAGCCCAGCAGGGTCGCCGCGGCCAGCGCCAGGGCGACCAGGCCGACGCGGGGTCTGGCCTGCCGATCCGCCGCCGTCGGCGCACGAGTCGGTGCGCGCAGAGCGGCCAGGGGCGGCGTCGTTGGGGACAAGCGGGCTCCGGTGCGGGCGAGGGCCCGGCAGCGTTCGAGTCTAGGGTTGCCTCTGGGGAGCGTCAATTGAACGACCAGCGCATCCCCCGGCATCTCGGCCGGTTACAGGTGATTATCACGCGTACTCGCCGAATTGACGGGCACCTGCGGCGCAGCGCGGCGCCGCGCGTAGACGACAACGTCGGGGGGCCGGCGACGATTCGCGCCGGGGCCGCGGAGGTGGGAGAGCCGCCCCAGCGGCCGCGCTCTCAGCGGCGCAACCCCAGCTTGGCCATGACCGCCTGCAGGTCTTCCCAGGCTTCCCGCTTGCGCGAGGTCTGCAGTCGCATGGTGCTGAGGCCCCACGTGGCGCGGGTCGGGATGTTGAGCAGCGCGTGCCAGCGGCCACGTGACACCGCCACGCCCGCGCTCCGCAAGAGGAACTGCGCCGGGTCGTCGCCCAGGAGCAGCACGGCCTCCGGCTGCACGATCTGCAGCTCCGTGCGCAGGAAGGGGGTGCACGACGACAAGGCGGCCGAAGGGACAGCGGGGTGGGTCGCGCCGCGGGTCCCCGGCACGCGGCAGCGGACCAGCCCCGTGAGGAAGACCTCTTCGCGCCGCAAGCCCATGGCGGCGAGCATGCGGTCGAGCAGCGCGCCGTCTTCCCCGGCGAAGGGCGTGCCAGCGCCGTCCTCGTCGTCGTAGGGGCCGGCGCCGACCACCAAGAGCCGCGCGTCGGGATCGCCGACGCCGTGCACGACGCTTCGCCGGGCGCGGTGCAGCTCGCAGCGCTGGCAGGGGCCGACGCGGGCGTGGAGCGCCGCGAGCCGCGCGCGCTGGTCTGCGGCGCCGGGGGCGGAGGGCGCGGGGCCGCTCGTCGCCGGCGGGCGCGCGCGGGCCCCGTGCGCTGAGGGAGCCTGGGCCTGGGACGGCAGGTCCGTGGCACCAGGGGCCTGAGCCGTGGGCACGGTGTCGCGCTTGGGGCGCGCCGGGCGGCGCTCGCGCAGGGCCGGGCGTTCGGTGGGCTGCGGGGCCGCGGGGGTCGCCTGACGCGGCGCCCGGGCGGGGACCGGAGCCCGCTCCCACGCGACGCTGTCGGCGCCGGTCCACGCCGCCCAGCGCAGGGCAGCGGTGGCTTCACGCAGCACCGTCGTCACGTCGAGAGACGACGTGTCGGCTGCGGCCGCCAGCGCCGGGGCGAGGGGCGGTGATGCCGGCGAGGCGGACAGGGATCCTGGGGAGGCGGACAGGGGCTGCTCGGGTGGGTTGTTGCGGGCCATGGCCGAAGCCTATGCGGGGGGCTGCGTGGAGGCAAAGGTGGCGACCGCGACCCCGCGCGGCACGGCGCTGCCGCAGGTGCGACCCAATCAGTTTGAATTCAGATTGTTTCGGCCTGCGGAGTAGGGCTGCTCCACCCGCGCGAAAAAGTGGACGCGCGGCCCGAGGGCTCGGAACCTGAAGGGTGAACGTGACGCCGCCAGCTCAGCCTGGCCGCGACAAGGAGAGCCACCATGCAGACACTCATCCCCCGTAGCTTGAGCCTGGCCTTGACCGCCACGCTGCTCGCCGCGCTCAGCGTTGGCTGTACGACGGACGACAAGCCCAAGACCTCCGACAGCGACACGAGCGCGAGCGCCGACGCCACCAGCGGTGACGACGGCACCGGCACCGACGGCACCAGCGGCAGCGACGCCGCAGGCGGCAGCGACAGCACCAGCGGCAGCGACGCCGCGACCGCGGACAGCGGCAGCTCCGACGCCGGCGCGACCGACACCGGCCCGGCCGCCAAGTACACGACCTGCCCCGAGGTCGGTGACTGCGTCGCCAAGGCCTGCGAGAAGAACGAGAAGGACTGCGAGAAGGCCTGCCTCGCCGAGGCCAGCAACGACGCGCTGCTCAAGGCTGCGCCGCTGCTCAGCTGCTACCAGACCAAGTGCATCGACGGCGCGTGCAAGGACAGCAAGGAAGAGGGCTGCGCCAACGACTGCCTGAGCGCCATGTGCACCGCTGACTTCATCAAGTGCATCGACACCCCGGCCAAGGGCACAAAGACCTGCGGCACCGCGTTCTCGTGCTTCGACGGCTGCGACATCGCCAAGGGCGACGGCTTCGCCTGCTACAGCAAGTGCATCGACGCCCTCAGCGACGACGACGTGAAGCTGCTCGTGGCCATGGGCGAGTGCATGGCCAAGAACCCGGGCAAGGATCCCGAGAAGGTCTGCGGCACCGAGATGATCACCTGCATGATCGGCACCAAGACCGGCACCAAGGGCTGCGCCAGCGTGTTCAGCTGCTCCGAGGACTGCCAGAAGGCCGGCGGCAAGGACGACGAGTGCATGGTCAAGTGCCTCGGCGACATCACCAAGGAGGCCCAGGGCGCCTTCGTGAAGGTCATGCCCTGCCTCGGCGACGACGAGAAGATGGCCGAGAAGGAGTGCCAGACCGCCATGAAGGGGTGCATCGACCCGAGCGGCACGGCGACCTGCGCCGAGACCTTCTCGTGCATCTCGAAGTGCCCCGACGACAAGGGTCCCGGCTGCATGTTCGACTGCATGAGCAAGACCGACAGCAAGGGCTACGACCAGGCGCAGGAGATCTCCGCTTGCTTCATGGCCGACGAGGCCACCCCCGCCAGCACCCCCGGCGGCGCGACGCCCACGGGCAACGACGGCCCGGACCCTGAGTGCATCAAGACCATCATCACCTGCGCGGCGCCCTCGGGTCAGGGCAAGTGCCCGGATCTGCTCAAGTGCATGGACGACTGCGAAGACAAGTCCAGCGGCGACGACAACGGCCTCGAGTGCGTGTTCGCCTGTGCGCCGAAGGTCACCCAGGCGGCCTTCGACAACCTGATGACCCTGTCGACCTGCAGCGACAAGTGCGAGAAGCAGTGCGAGCAGGACAAGGACAAGGACACCTGCGAGGGCGCGTGCATGCTGAAGGACTGCCCCGCGGCGGCCAAGGCCTGCTCGCCGCCCAAGTAACAAGCGTCGAGCCCAGCTCGAAGAGCGTTCGCGGCGCCCTGTCCCTCCTCCCGAGGGGCGGGGCGCTCGCGCGTTCGGTCCCCTACGCCGGCTTGGACGACCAGGCGACGAGCTTGGCCGCGAGCCAGCCGCCCAAGAAGCCGAAGAGGTGGCCCTGCCACGACACGCCGGGGCGCGTGGGCAGCACGCCCCAGATCATGCCGCCGTAGGCGACGCCGACCGCCACCGAGGTGAGGACAGTGGCGATCGAGCGCTCGTACCACCCCGCCAGCAGCAGGTAGCCAAACCAGCCGAAGATGACGCCGCTCGCGCCAATGTGGTTGGTGCCGGCGCCGCCGGTGAGCCAGGTGCCCAGGCCGGCGACCAGGGCGATGACCACGGTCGACTCGAAGAAGGCCACCGCGCCGCGCCCCCGCAGCAGGGCGCCGAGCACGACGAAGGGGCCGGAGTTGGCGATGAGGTGGCCAAAGTCGGCGTGGAGAAAGGGCGACGTGAGCACGCCCCACAGGCCGCTCAGGGTGCGCGGGCGGATGCCGTGGCGCTGGAGCGTGTCGCCGAGCACGAGGGTGTCCGCGAGCTCGATCGCCCAGAGCAGCGCGA
>JAUIAC010000011.1 GCA_030425545.1 bacterium
GCGTCCCGCCGGTGAACGTCTGCATGAACTGCCACAAGCTGGTGAAGCCCGACTCGCCCGAGATCAAGAAGATCCACGAGGCGTACAACACGGGGAAGTCCATCGAGTGGATCCGCATTCACAAGCTCCCGGACTTCGTGGCCTTCGACCACAGCCGGCACGTGAACCGCGGCGTCGCATGCCAGACATGCCACGGCAAGATCCAGGAGATGGAGGTCGTGCGGCAGGAGAACACGCTGGCCATGGGCTGGTGCGTCAACTGCCACCGCGACTACAAGGCGAACCCGCCGCCGCATCTCAAGGACAAGAAGCTCAACCCCTCCATCGACTGCGCTTCCTGCCACCACTGACAGACATCTCCTGATTTCCTGACATCTGGCAGGTCCAATCGCGACCCCTGGCTCGTTCGGTCCTCCAAAGCCGACACGCCAGCCCACGACGACGCACGACGAGGTCCCCATGGACGGCAACGACAAGCTGCACCCAGCCGCTCGCAAGTACTGGCAGGGCGTAGAAGATCTTCGCAACGACCCCGAGATCGCGGCCCTGCGCGACCTGGAGTTCGGCCCCGCGCCGACCCAGGGCGACGGCTCGGACATCGAGCGGCGCGACTTCCTCAAGCTGGTCGGCACCACCTTCGCGGCGGCGTCGATCACCAGCGGCTGCGCACGCCGGCCGGTTGAGAAGGTCATCCCCTACGTCAACAAGCCGGAGGAGATCACCCCCGGCGCCCCGGCCTACTACGCGACCGCCTGCGGCGCGTGCACGGCCAAGTGCGGCCTCTTGGTGAAGGCCCGCGACGGCCGCCCGATCAAGGTCGAGGGCAACCCTGACCACCCGCTCTCGGGCGGCGGCGTCTGCGCTCGCGGCCAGGCCTCGGTCATCGACCTCTACGACGGCGATCGCCTGCGGAGCCCGCAGATCGGCGGCGCCAAGTCGGACTGGAAGAAGCTCGACGCCGCGGTGACCTCCGCCCTCGCCGGCTACAAGTCGAGCGGCGCCAAGCTCGCGCTGCTGACCCCCACGGTCACCGGCCCCGCGACCCAGGCCGCCGTCGCAGACTTCCTCGCCGCCTTCCCAGGCAGCCGCCACGTGGCGCTCGACGGCGACGTCGGCACCCACATCGCCGCTGCGCACGGCCAGACCCACGGCGTGGCGCGCGTGCCGCTCTACGACTTCCGCAAGGCCGACCTCGTGGTCAGCTTCGACGCCGACTTCCTCGGCTCGTGGATCGCGCCGGTCTGGTACAGCCGTCAGTACATCCACGGCCGCAAGGTCTCGGACGAGCGCAAGACCCTGTCGACCCACATCCAGGTCGAGACCAACCTCAGCCTCGCTGGCTCCAACTGCGACGAGCGCCTGCGCGTGCTCCCGTCCGAGCAGCGCGGCCTGATCCTGGCGCTGGCGGCGAGCGTGGCCAAGGCCACGGGCTTCAAGGGCGCCGTGCCGGCCGGCAAGACGACCTACACGAAGCAGGTGGACGCCTGGACCAAGCAGCTGCTCGCGGCCAAGGGCAAGAGCCTGGTGGTCTGCGGCGTGCAGGACAGCGCGGCCCAGGCCGCGGTCAACCTGATCAACGCCCAGCTGGGCAACTACGGCAAGACCCTCGACGTCGACCGCGGCATGCTCGCCTACAGCGACGGCGCCGCCGCCGACAAGCTGCTCGCCGACCTCGGCAGCGGTGCGGTCGACGGTGTGGTGGTGTGGGGCGTGAACCCCGCCTACGCCAGCGCCCAGGCCGCCCAGTGGGCCAAGGCCATCAAGGGCGCCAAGGCGTCGATCGCCCTGTGCGACCGGGCCGACGAGACCGCCTCGCTGTGCAAGATTCAGGCGCCGGTCAGCCACTACCTCGAGTCTTGGGGCGACGCGGAGACCACCTTTGGTCTGGCGACGCTGCAGCAGCCGCTGGTGCGGCCGATCCACGACTCCCGTGGCGCCATCGCCAGCCTGCTCACGTGGGCGGGCAAGCCCGCCGACGAGCGCGCCTACATCGCAGGCGTGTGGAAGTCGGCCGTGTTCCCGCGGCTGGAGAAGGCCTCGGGCTCGTTCCAGGCCTTCTGGGACCAGAGCCTGCACGACGGTGTCGCGACCCTGACCACCAAGACGGTCAAGGCCGGTGGCCCCGCCGCCGCGCCGACC
Organism: bacterium; assembly: GCA_030425545.1. Taxonomy (GTDB): domain Bacteria; phylum Myxococcota_A; class UBA9042; order UBA9042; family UBA9042; genus UBA9042. The sequence continues at coordinate 2,140 of JAUIAC010000011.1, forward strand.
CCCGCCGCTCCGCCGACCGTGGCTGGCGCCGCCGCCGCCGCTGGCGAGGCCGCCAAGGCCAAGGTCGCTGGCGGCAAGCCGGCTGAGGCCGCCCCGGCCGCCGCTGCCGCCGCTGCTGCGGCCCTGGGCAAGGCGGGCGCCGCTGCGCCGGCCGCAGCCGCGGTCGCTGGCGCCGCCGCCGCTCCCGCCGCCGCGGCTCCCGTCGACGCGCCTGCCGCTGCGACCCCGGTCGCCGCCGGCGTGCAGCTGGTCGACGCGCAGCTCGCCGAGTTCCGCCCCGCCGCTGCCGCCAAGGCGCTCACCGCCGCTCCGGCGGCCGCCGCTGGCGCGGGCGCCTACGAGCTGGCCCTGTACCACTCGGTGTCCCTGGGCGACGGCTCGCAGGCCAACAACCCCTTCCTGCAGGAGCTGCCCGACCCGCTGACCAAGTGCACCTGGGACAACCTGCTGCTCATCTCGCCCAAGGCCGCCGACGCCGCGGGCATCAGCCAGGGTGACGTGCTCAAGGTCTCGGGCGGCGGTCACACCGTCGAGCTGCCCGCCATGCTGCAGCCTGGCCTGCACGACAAGGCGGTGGCCGTTGCGCTCGGCTACGGCCGCACGCAGGCCGGCAAGGTCGGCAACGGCGTCGGCGCCAACGCCTGGCCCTTCGCGGCCAAGGGGCTGGTCAAGGTCAACATCAGCGCCACCGGCAAGAGCGCGGACCTGGGCCTCGAGCAGACCCACCCCAGCTACGAGCACCGCACCATCGTGCGCGAGACGACCCTCGCCGAGTGGAAGAAGAACCCGAAGGCCGGCAACCCGGACATCGACGTCAACCTCCAGGGCACCGACCACCACGGCAAGCCCGACGGCATGCCCAAGAGCGTGTGGACCCCGCACAAGTACGAGGGCAAGTACCGCTGGGGCCTGGCCATCGACCTGAACGCCTGCACGGGCTGTGGCGCGTGTGTGGTGGCCTGCAACATCGAGAACAACATCCCCGTCGTCGGCCGCGCCGAGGTGCACCGCAAGCGCGACATGCACTGGATGCGCATCGACCGCTACTACAGCGAGCGCCCCGACCAGACGCCGAAGCCGGGTGACTACGACTGGGACCCCGTCAACAAGGGGTGGCTGGAGCTGGCGGAGAACCCGCAGGTGGTCTTCCAGCCGGTCATGTGCCAGCACTGCGAGAACGCGGGTTGTGAGACGGTGTGCCCGGTGCTCGCCACGGTGCACACCAGCGAGGGCCTCAACGCCATGGCCTACAACCGCTGCATCGGCACGCGGTACTGCGCCAACAACTGCGCCTACAAGGTCCGCCGCTTCAACTGGTTCCAGTACCCGCAGGGGGAGATGGCCGACAACCGCGACTACAAGCTCGCGGCGCTCGCGCTCAACCCCGACGTGACCATCCGCAGCCGCGGCGTCATGGAGAAGTGCTCGATGTGCGTCCAGCGCATCCAGCTCGCCAAGAGCGAGGTCATCCGCGAGGGCCGGGACACGGTGCGGGACGGCGACGTGCAGACCGCGTGCCAGCAGACCTGCCCGACCGACGCGATCGTCTTCGGCAACATCAACGACCCCAAGAGCGCGGTCACCCAGGCGAGCAGCGACCCGCGCGCCTACCGCATGCTCGAAGAGGTCAACACGCGCCCGTCGGTCTGGTACCAGACCAAGGTGCGCAACACGTGGGACATGATGCCGGAGGGTGGCAACGCGCCCGCGGCCAAGCATGGCGCCGCAGGACACGGTCACGACCACAAGGCCGGCGACCACGGTCACGACCACAAAGCCGGTGACCACGGTCACGACCACAAAGCTGACAAGCACGGTGCCGATCACGGCAAGAAGGAGGGCTGACCTATGGCGGCCGTTTCCAAACTGCGCGAACCGCTGGTTACAGGCGGGAATCCAAAGCTCGCGGCGATCACAGATGCGATCGTCGCGCCGATGGAGAACAAGCCCTCCAAGCTCTGGTGGCTGGCGTTCATCCCGGCGGTGACCCTCTTCGTCACGGGCTTCACGACCATCGGCTACCAGATCTCCGAGGGCATCGGCACCTGGGGGCTGAACAAGACCGTCGGCTGGGGTTGGGACATCACCAACTTCGTCTGGTGGGTCGGCATCGGTCACGCGGGCACCGCCATCTCGGCGATCCTCTTCCTCTTCCGGCAGAAGTGGCGCACCGCCATCAACCGCTCGGCCGAGGCCATGACCATCCTCGCGGTCATCTGCGCCGCGATCTACCCCTTCATCCACATGGGTCGCCCGTGGTTCGGCTGGTGGTGGTTCGCGCCGCTGCCGAACATGCGCGGCCCGCTGTGGGTCAACTTCCGCTCGCCGCTGCTGTGGGACTTCTTCGCCATCTCGACCTACTTCTCGGTCTCGTGCGTGTTCTGGTACTTCGGCCTCATCCCCGACATCGCCACCTTCCGTGACCGCACCAACAAGAAGCTCAAGAAGATCATCTACGGCATCCTCAGCTTCGGCTGGAACGGCAGCAACCGCGACTGGAGCCACTACGAGATCGTCTACGGCATCCTCGCCGGCCTCGCCGCGCCGCTGGTGCTCTCGGTGCACACCATCGTCTCGATGGACTTCGCCACCTCGGTCATCCCGGGCTGGCACACCACCATCTTCCCGCCCTACTTCGTCGCTGGCGCCCTCTTCTCGGGCTTCGCGATGGTGCTCACCCTGCTGGTCATCGCGCGCAAGACCCAGAAGCTCGAGCACATCATCACCATCGGGCACATCGACAACATGGCCAAGGTCGTGTTGGCCACCGGCATGCTCGTCGGTCTGGCCTACTCCACCGAGTTCCTCATCGGCTGGTACTCCGGCAGCAACTACGAAGGCTTCATCTTCTTCAGCTCACGCATGAAGGGGCCCTACGCCTGGGCCTACTGGACCATGATCAGCTGCAACGTGATCAGCCCGCAGATCTTCTGGATCCGCAAGTTCCGCCGGAACCTGACCGTCGTCTTCATCATGAGCATCTTCGTCAACATCGGGATGTGGTTCGAGCGCTTCGTCATCATCGTGACCTCGCTCAACCGCGACTACCTGCCCTCGAGCTGGTCGATGTACTCCCCGACCTGGGTCGAGATGATGGAGTTCCTGGGCACGCTGGGCTTCTTCTTCACCGCCTACCTGCTCTTCGTCCGCTTCTTGCCCACCGTGTCGATCGCCGAAGTGAAGGCGGTCGCAGCCTGGGCGCAGCCGGACGCGAACCACGGTCACGCGACGGACGCCCCCGCCGCTGGATCCGCTGGCGCTGCCGCTGGGGTCCTGACCCCCTCGCCCGCCGCACCCAAGGAGGAGGCCCACCATGGCTAGCCCTGCCGCAACCCCCGAGCCGAGCGCGACCCGCGAGCTCTTCGTGGGGATGTTCACCGAGGAGCACCAGATCCTGTCCGTCGCCAAAGACGCGACAGACAGCGGGCTCCCGGTCGAAGACTGCTTCACCCCCTACCCGGTGCACGGCCTGGACGACGCCCTGGGGTGGAAGCGCTCGTGGATCCCCTACGCGAGCTTCGCCTACGGCTGCTTCGGCCTCTTCCTGGCCATCAGCCTGCAGACGCACACGCAGTTCATCGACTTCGTGCCCTTCTGGAAGGGGTGGCCGATCATCATCGGCGGCAAGCCCTTTCTGCCGTGGCCCGCGTTCATCCCGGTGTTCTTCGAGCTCACCGTGTTCTGCACGGCGCACATCACCGTGCTGACCTACCTGATCTATCGGAAGAAGTTCCCAGGCGCGAAGGCCAAGGTGCACATCGACGGTGTCACCGACGACCGCTTCGCCATCGCGCTCGATCCGACGGCGGACAACTTCGACGAGGACGAGGCGCGCGCGCTCTTCGCCCGTCACGGGGTCACCGAGGTCCTGACTGTGGAGGGACGGGCATGAGCCAGCTCACACGCACCGCGTCCAGCGTGATCCCGAAGGCGCTCGCGCTGACGGTGACCCTGGCGGCCGTGACCGGCTGCGAGGTCAACCAGCAGCCGAACTACATGATCGCGCCGCAGATCAACCACATGCTCTTCTCCAAGGCGGTCGAGTCGCAGATGGAGAGCGAGCTCTTCGACAACAAGCGCACGCTGCAGACGCCGCCTGCGGGGACCATCCCGCGGGGCTACAAGCCGACGCACTACCCGGTGGACCAGGCCACGGCCAAGGCCATGGGCAAGGTCGACGCCAAGGGCAAGGCCGACCTGGTGGCGGTGGCGACCGCTCAGGCGAAGAAGGCGGGCGACGAGCTCACCAACCCCTTCAAGCCTGAGGTCGACGTCATGGCCCGGGGCAAGGAGGTCTTCCAGACCTTCTGCGCGCCCTGTCACGGCAAGACTGGGGCGGGTGACGGACTGGTGGCTACGCGCGGCGTCGGCATGCCCGGCTACCCGCTCACCACCAAGGGTGCGGCGCCGATCGGCTACAAGGACGGCCACATCTTCCACATCATCACCTACGGCCGCGGCAACATGGGGAGCTACGCCTCCCAGGTCGACGCGGATGACCGCTGGAAAGCCATCTTGTGGCTGCGCAAGCTGCAGAAGGGAGGGGCGAACTGATGGGCGCTCATCACGTAGAGATCCCCGCCGAGAAGGCGTGGGAGATGCCGAAGAGCTGGATGACGACGGCCATGGTGCTGATCGCTGTCGGGCTCGCCGGTACGGTGTACGGCTTCATGGACGCGTCCTGGCGCGGCTGGTCCAACGTGCTCATCGCTGGGGTGTACTTCACCGGCGTGGCCCTTGGCGCAGCCTTCCAGTTCGCGGTCTACAGCTTCGTCAACGGTGGCTGGTGGATTGGCGTCAAGCGCATCATGGAGTCGTTCACGACCTTCCTGCCCGTGGGCATGGTCGTGATGCTGCTCATCGGTGTGCTCGGCATGCACGACCTGTACGAGTGGTCGGTGCCTGAGATCATGGAGAACGACGCGCTGCTGCAGCGGAAGAGCGCGATGCTCAACACCACCGGCTGGCTGGTGCGCGTGGTGGTCTACTTCTCCATCTGGATGACGACGACGTTCCTCATGCGCAAGTTCAGCCGCGCGCAGGACGAGACGGGCGACGCCAAGTACACGCTCTTCAACGTGCGCGTGGGCGCGATCCACACGGTGTTCTTCGCCCTGACGGTGACCTTCGCGTCGCTGGACTGGCTGAGCAGCCTGGAGCCCCACTGGTTCTCGACGATCTTCGGCGTCTACCAGTTCATCGGCATGTTCGTGTGCGCGGCGTCGATGCTCGTGCTCTTCGTGCTCTCGATGCAGAAGGCCGGCTACCTCAGCTGGATCACCGAGGATCACTACCACGACCTCGGCAAGATGATGTTCGCCTTCGGCACCTTCTGGGCCTACATCTGGGTCAGCCAGTACATGCTGATCTGGTACTCGAACATCCCGGAGGAGACCGGCTACTACATCGTGCGGAACCACGACGGCTGGCTCGCGATCTTCTTCCTGAACCTGGCCTGCAACTGGGTGCTGCCCTTCTTGATCCTCATGCCGCGCGGCAACAAGCGGAACCCGAAGATCCTGGCGCTGGTGGCGGGCATGCTGCTCTTCGGTCACTGGCTGGACCTGTACCTGCAGATCATGCCGGCGACCTCGCACTTCGCGGCGCACCACCACGGCGCGTCGGTGCACGGGCCCTTCTTCGGCCTGCAGGAGCTCGGCCCCATCTTGCTGCTCGGTGGCGTGTTCATCCTCGCCATGGGCAAGATGCTCGGCTCGGCCCCGCTGCTCGCCCGCAAGGACCCCTACGTGGGCGAGGCGCTGACCCACCACCAGTAGGTCACGCGGCGCGACGACGACCCGCGGTCGGCCTCTTCGGAGCGCCGGCCGCGGTCATTTTTGGTCCGCCCACCTCGCGTCGCCGACCAGGGCAGGGTACGCCGCGGCTGTTGGGGTGCGAGCGCGCCAGCGCCAGGGGCGTGGCGCGCCGCGCGCGTGGTGAGGTCGCGGCGGCTCTGCTAGCATCGCGCGTGACGGCCTCGACATCGTGGCCTTGGAGGTTGGCATGCCAGGTCCACCGCAGAGCAGACTCGGCGACAAGAGCATGGTCCCGGCGGACTCCCACGGCTGCCCTGCCTGCCCGCACCCCTGCATCGGGCCGGCGGTGGGCGGCTCGCCGGACGTCTTCGTCAACGGTCGACCCGCGCTGCGCGTCGGTGACCCCGGGGTGCACGCGGCGTGCTGTGGACCCAACACGTGGAAGGCCAAGGCCGGCAGCGGCACCGTCAAGATCAACGGCAAGAAGGCGCACCGGCTCGGTGACTCCGACAAGCACTGCGGCGGGACTGGCCAGATGGTCGAGGGCTCCGGCGACGTGTTCACGGGCGGCTGACGCGACCGCGCCGCCCTCTTTGCGCCCGAACCCTCGTGCGCGCGCCGCGTGTCGCCCCCGGCGCGGCCGCGTGCGGCTGCCCGTGTGGGCCCTGCTGAGCCTCGCCCTGGCGCTGGCCCCCGACCACGCCTTCGCCACCGCCAACCCAAGCCTGCGGCTGCCCAAACGCGACGTCAGCTTCGGGCCTTCGGTGGCGCTCGGCGCCGGCGCCTTCGACGGCGTCGTCTACGGCGTCGACGTGGGCCTCACCAGCTTCGTCGAGCTGCCCTGGAAGGGGCTGAAGCCGGTCGTGACCACCTCGGTCAACCTCAAGGCGCTCGACGGCCCCTCCGGCCAGCAGCTGGGCGCCCAGGTGGAGATCACGACCTGGGCGCTGGTCAACATCGGCGGCGGCTTCGGCTACCTGTGGGGGCCCGGCGGCGGCCCCATGAGCCACACCTTCATCGGCATCCCGTGGGCGATGAGCGACCCGATCCACATCGGGCCCTTCGGCACCTTTTTCATCGAGCCCTTTCACCGCTATCACCTGCTCAGCGGCGCCGGCGCGGGCACGCGCACCTTCCACGAGTTCGGCGTCCTGGTGAAGGTGTCGACGTGGCAATAGCCGGCATCGTCGCGCGTCGCCACGCACACCCTTGACCCTGCCACGGGCCACGGCCCACCCTCCGGCGCGCGGGCGCCGGCCCGGTGGAGGTGAGCGATGGCGACGACCTATGACGTGGTGATTCTGGGCGCTGGACCGGGCGGCTATGTGTGCGGCATCCGCTGCGGACAGCTGGGCCTGAAGACGCTGGTGGTCGAGAAGGGCGAGCTGGGCGGGGTGTGCCTCAACGTGGGCTGTATCCCGAGTAAGGCGCTGATCCACGGCTCCAAGGTCTACTACAAGGCCAGCCACGGGGATCACCTCGGGATCACGGGCGATCTGAAGGTCGACCTGGCCAAGATGGTCGGGTGGAAGGACGGCATCGTGAAGAAGCTGACCGGCGGAGTCGGTGGGCTGCTGAAGGCCAACGGCGTCGACCACGTCTACGCCACAGGCAAGCTCTCGGGGCCGGGCAAGGTGGTGCTCAACAAGCGCGAAGGCGGGATCGAGGTCATCGCGACGCGGAACGTCGTGGTGGCGACGGGCAGCACGCCGGTGCAGATCCCCTTCCTGCCCTGGGGCGAGGACATCGTCAGCTCCACCGGCGCGCTGGCCTTCGACGCGGTGCCCGAGCGCTTCGCCGTGGTGGGTGGCGGGGTCATCGGCATGGAGCTGGGAGGCGTGTACGCGCGGCTCGGTAGCCAGGTGACGGTGATCGAGGCGGCGCCGCAGCTGCTGCCGATGTTCGACAAGGACGTGGTGAACCCGCTGCAGCGCAAGCAGAAGAAGCTGGGCGTGACCCACCTGGTCGGGACCAAGGTCACCGGCGCCGAGGTGCTCGAGGGCGGCGGCGTGAAGCTGAGCTACGAGGGGAAGGCGCCGGGCTCCGTCGAGGTGGACAAGGTGCTGGTGTCTGTGGGGCGTCGGCCCAACACGCGGGACATCGGTTTGGAGAGCGTGGGTGTGCGCGTCGACGAGCGCGGCTTCATCGCCGTGGACGAGCAGCTGAAGACCAACGTGCCCGGCGTGTACGCCATCGGCGACGTGGCGGGCAACCCGATGCTGGCGCACAAGGCGAGCAAGGACGGCGAGGTGGCGGCCGAGGTCATCGCTGGGCACCCGGCGGCGCAGGACGCGGTGATCCCGAACGTGGTCTACACCGACCCGGAGATCGCCACGGTCGGCCCGACGCTGAAGGAGCTGAAGGCGAGCGGCCGCGAGCTGAAGGTGGGCAAGTTCCCGCTGGCGGCGCTGGGGCGGGCGATGACCGCCGACGCGACGGACGGCTTCGCCCGGGTCATCGGCGACGCGGAGACCGGCGACGTGCTGGCCGTGCAGCTGGTGGGCGCCGAGGCGAGCGAGCTGGTGAACGAGGCCGCGCTGACGCTGGAGATGGCGGCGGTGCTCGAGGACGTGGGGCTCACGGTGCACGCGCACCCGACCATGAGCGAGGCGATCATGGAGGCGGCCAAGGCCGCGCTCGGCGAGGCGATCCACGCGGTGAACCGCTGAGCGCTCACCAGCCCGCGCCGATGTCGCGGCGAAAGTGCATGCCCTCGAAGCGCACGCCCTGCAGGGCGGCGTAGGCCTTGGCGCGCGCCGCGGAGACCGTCTCGGCCGCGGCCACCACGGTCACGGTGCGGCCCCCAGTGGTCTCGAGCCGCTCGGGCGCGTCGCCGGTGGCCTCGACCCAGCGCACGCCGTCTTCGTAGAGCCAGAGGTCGGGATCGGCGGCGAAGGTCGCGTCGTCGATGTGCAGCTCGGCGCCGCGCTCGAAGCGGTCTGGATAGCCCGGCGCCGCCACCACCACCGACACCCGCGGCCGCTCGTCCACCCGCAGCGCGGCCACGGCCGCCTTGAGGTCGCCCGCGCCCCGGCAGGCCTGGAGCGCGCCGTAGAGGTCGCCCGAGAGCCGGCTGAGCAGGATCTGCGTCGCCGGATCGCCGAAGCGCACGTTGTAGTCGATGACCAGGGCCCGGCCGCGCACCAACATCAGGTCGACGAAGAGCGCGCCGCGCACCGGCGTGCCGCGCTCGGCCATGGCCGCCACCGTGGGCCGCAGTACGTCGCGCTCGATGTGGGCGAGCATGGCGTCGTCCACCATGGGCGCCGGCGCGACCTGGCCCATGCCGCGGGTCGGCGGCCCTGCGTCGTCGTCGAGCAGGCGCGGGTAGTTCAGCACGTGGCCGAGCACCGCGACGTCCTCGCCGTCGGTCAGCGAGAAGACCGTGACCTCGGTGCCGTCGAGCCGCTCCTCCACCACGATGCGTTTGGACTCGAGGCCGAAGATGTTGTCGTGCATCACGTCGTGGAGCGCGTCGTCGCACTCGCTGGCGCGGTGGGTCACCCGCACGCCCTTGCCGTAGGCGATGCCGTCGGCCTTGAACACGCGCGCCCAGGGCGTGGTCTGCGCCAGGTGCGCCGCGCGCGCCACCGTGTCGCACACGGCGAAGCGCGGCGTGTCGATGGCCAGCCGGTTCATGAGCAGCCGCGCGAAGACCTTGGAGCCCTCCAGCTTCGCCGCCGCCGCGTCCGGCCCGAACACCGGCTGCCCGGCCGCCGCGAAGACGTCGACGATGCCGTCCACGAGCGGCGTGTTCGGCCCGACCACGGTCAGGTCGATCTCCTCCAGCTCCGCGACCTCCGCCAGCCCGCGCAGGTCCTGGCTCGCCACAGGCAGGGTCACGAAGCCACGTCGCTCCAAGCCCGAGGTTCCGGGCGCAAAGCACACCGACGCCACTGAGGGCGAGCGCAGCAGCGCCTCGCCGAGCGCGTGGCTGCGCGCGCCACCGCCGACAATCATGATCCGCGCGCCCCCCATGCCCCTCCCTCCGGTGGCGCCCAGGCTCCCACGGGCCGCGCGGCGGGTCACGCAGGGCAGGGTGACAACCCGCACCGAGGCGCCACCTTCGCCCACGCGTTGACTTGGCGGCGGGACGGCCTACTGTGCAGGTGGGTTCCGGCGCAGCTGCGCGCTGACCGGTCGCCGCTCCACCAGAGCCATCCCACCATGGGGACGAAACGGTTTCGACGGGGGCGATGAAGCGTTACTTGCGTGTCGCGGAGCCTTTGGCCGCGTCAAAAAAAGGCAATCGTTTAAGTGCCAACGATAACGTTGAGTACGCCCTCGCTGCTTAGTCTAGATTAAGTAGTAAGGCGGAGCCCGCCCTGTGTCTGCCGGGGGAGGTGCTCCATCATACAGGTGGACTGGTCGGCGCGTGGGGCCTGAGCGCGTGTCGGCGAGATTTAGCCAGGACGTCTTGGAAGCACCCTGTCTCATGGGGGGCCCCAATGCCGTACAAAGCATGGGAATACACACGTAGACGGTAGCGTGGAACGTTTTCGGACCCGGGTTCGACTCCCGGCGTCTCCACCAGTATCCCAATGATATTGGGCATCTTTGAGCCAAGATCTGCCTGTCGGAACTCTAGTGAGTCTGGGGTTCCGACAGGCGGCAGGCCTCGCCTACGACTTACCTCCTGCAACAAGACGCAGCGCGGGCTGATGCTCCGGTGCGCCGATGTAGTGCCGCTTGGCGGTCTTGCCGCCGTCGGCGTGGCCGAGGAAGCGGCCGATCTCGGGCGCGGAGCGGCCCGCCTCGCCGTGCATGAAGCTGGCGTAGGTGTCGCGGAGCCCGTGGGCGCACACGACGTTCACACCGGCCTCGCGGCACACCCGCTTCACCCGCCGGTTGAGCCACTTCCGATCCCAGGCCTGACCCGGGTTGCGGTTGCTCGCGAAGACCAGGTCGGTCTCAGCCTTCCCGGCGACCAGCTGCCGCAGGTCAGCTTCGAGCGCAGCAGGCAGGTCCAGACTGCGCCGACTGGTCGCCGTCTTGACGGACCAGCCCTCCATCTCCTCCTCCTGGGCCTCCAGGTCCCTCACCCACAGCTTGCCATCGGTGAAGTCGACGTCGCCCACCTGCAAGTGCCGCACCTCACCCGACCGCATGCCAAGCCGCAGCGGCAGCTGCGCCGCCACCCGGTCAGCTGGCTTGGCCAAGCTCTCCGCCGCCGCCAGGTAGGCGATGCACTCGCCCATGTTGCGCAGCTGCGGCTTGCCACGCCCCATCTGCCTCTTCGCCCGCTTCCCGCACCACGGCCGGTCGCCCTTGTGGATGAGGTCGCAGGGGTTGCTCCGGATGTAGCCCCGGCGCACACACCACCCCAGGAACTCGGCGACGGCGTTGTACCGCGACTGCTGGTAGGCAGGCGCGTGCCCCGCCTCCCTCATCCGCTCCAACATCGACACCGCCCACGACGCCCCAACGCCCACCGTCTCGATGGGCGCCTCCGGCGATTTGGCGGCGAAGAAGCGCAGGTCGCGGCCTGTCCTCGCGAAGGTCCGCTCGGACCACGCGTCCATGCTCCTCTTGTGGGCCTCGAACTGCTCGATGGCCCCTGTGACCGTGAGGACGCGGTCGTCCGGGATGCCCAGCGCGATCAGGCAGGCCTTGACGAGGAGGTTGGCCTCCCTCTTCGTCTTCGCCGTGTGGGAGCACCGCTCACCTTCATGATCAATCTGGACAACTCGGTAGTACACGTTTCCTCGCCGGTCGGTCTCTCGATATGGCCCGTTGACTCGGGCCCTCCTGTGTCGCCGTCCCATGGCGTCTCCTTTTTGGTTGGCGGGACGGCGGATGCTGCTGCGTTCAGCGTATCATGATCCTGATACGCGGGCGAAGGCGTAGATCCGTCGCAACCACATAGCATCATGGCGACTTCGCCTGCGACGCCGCCGTGTACCGCAGCCAGTGCGAGGTGCTGGGCGAGCTTGGTCTTGGTGCCCTGATCAGGCATCGCGGGACCCGGTCGCGGACGAGGTGGCGGGGGCGTCGTCCGGGGGCTGTGTCGGGTGGGCACAGCGGCGGGCGAAGGCGTCCAGTGTCGCCCTTCTGAACAGCCACGAGCCACCGGTCCCCATCCGCCCATCGGGCACAAGGCGCCCCAAGCGGACCCAGCCACGCACAGTGGACGGGGCTCCTGCGCAGAGGTAGGTCGCCGCCTGGGCTGTGGTGAGCCACGGTGAATCCTGCATACTCAGCTCCTGCGAATGTGTGGCGCTCTCAGCCGCGCCACTGCGTTGTCGCGACCAACACCAGCTATAGCGGAGCACTTGGAGCGTCTTGGAGCGCCGATGGAGCCTGCTTGGAGGTTCGCGATGAGCCAGTTCACGGAGACCAACGACGACTACGTCATCATCAGCTCGGGGGGGCCAGGAGGACGCACTGTTGCCCGCGCGACAGCTCGTGGCGTCGAGCAGCTGGTGCAAGACCGGGCCGCCAGCGAGATCATCGTCGTCTGCGACGACGATGGAGGGCGTAGGTACGGTCCAGGAGGGCCTCTAGAGTCGGCACGGGTGCCCCTCAAGCTCTGCAAACTGCTGGCCGCGTTGGCGGCCAGCAGCAACGGAGGTCTCCGACGTCGTGAGGTGATGGCTGCCCTCGACGTGGACTCCCTGGACGATGCGCTCCCCAGTGAGGACGAACGTGACCCGGACAAGGAGGCGCGCCGTGTTAAAGACATGTGGCGCGGCCCTGCCAGGAAACTCCTTGATCTCGTGGACCCCAAGCCTGAGAGAGGGGGACGGGGTCGCCGCAATCGCTATGCCTACTTCAGCTGGAACCCCGGCACGACGACTGGTTTCGCCGTCTCGTTCAACCCTCCCGAAAATGTGTGCTTGACGGTCATCTTCAGGTACCACTTGTTCCCAGAGTACAGGGCCCCGAGGAGCCACAAGCGTCTGCCCCCAAGGCATACCCAGAGTGATCTCGTCGACGAGCTGGAGGCAGACGTGGCTGTGGCGACGGTGGCTGCGATGCGTGTCGAGGCGACCTTCACACCGCTCGATCGAGCGATGCTGAGGACCGCGGGCTTCGCGTGCATGCGGCTGACCGTCGCCAACAACGGGCATGCGGACCTGCGACTCGACCGGCTTCAGTGGCTCTACAAGGTGCCGCACAGCAGGACGCGCAGTGTCTCGCGGGCGGAGATCCCTGGCGTCATCGAGTACCGCGAACTCGCGGGCATGGGTCAGGTCGAACGAGCTGGCTCGGTCGCTCTGCGGCATGACGGCGAATACTGGTGGCTGCCACCGGGGAGCCGGTGGCGCGGCACGATCCGGTTCTCCTGCGCGACCGGCCTCGCCGAGACTGTCCAGCCGGAGCTGCTCGCCTATGTGGCCCTGCCCGGGGGCAACGAGACGTACGGTGTGCCTGCCTACCAGGCTGACGAGGCTGACCTGACGCCCAGCGACTGACTGCGACGACGGGCGTTCTGAGGCGCTCGACTCAGCTCCAAGAACCTCCAACTACCTCCACAGGATGGTCGCCACGTGCCATCCGGCACGAGGAGGTGATCCATGGCTAGTCACGCCCTTGCGTCGGTCCTGCTGGCGACAGCGCTCGCGTACCATGAAATCGGCATCGCTACGCGGCCCTGCAACCCGAAGAATCCTAGAGAGAAGTACCCCGTCGGGCAGGTGGGGTGGCAGGCCACCAGGCCCTCCCCAGACGAGCTGAGGGCGATGCAGTGGAGCACCGGCATCGGCATCGTGACGGAACCGTCGGGGCTTGTGGTGGTGGACCTGGACAGCTCGGCCGCGCAGGCGTGGGCAGTGGCGAACCTGCCATCCACCCCAGTCCGCGTGCGCACCGGACTCAAAGACCCCACCACGGGCTGGCGCGGAGAGCATTGGTACTACGCCGCTGACCCGGAAGCCCCCATTGGGTGCCGCGCGAGGCTCCACACGGGAACCGGGAGGCTGGCGCTCGATGTCCGTGGAACGGGTGGCTTCGCGGTCACGGCACCGTCGCTGCACTTCTCCGGCGTCAGCTATGAGTCGATCGGCGCGTCTCTTCTGGAGGTCGGGGTGGCGGGACTGCCGATCTTCAGAGCTGATTGGCTTGGGTCGAAGCCTACGCGCACGGCCGGTGCCGCCCCCACTAGGGCTCGACAAGACGCGACTGAAGACCAGTTCATAGTCCGCCGAGCGCGCAAGTACTTGGAGTCCATGGGGCCCGCGATCGAGGGCCAGGGTGGTGATGCCCACACGCTCGACGCAGCGTGTCAGCTGGTCCGGGGGTTCTCGCTGACCGACCAGGTCGCCCTCGAACTGCTGACGGATTGGAACCAGCAGTGCCGCCCCCCTTGGAATCTGGATGACCTCCGGGCCAAGATCCAAAATGCCCACAACTACGGAACCCAGCCGTACGGCGGGAACATCCCGGACCTTGCGTTCGCCCGCGGCCTTGTTGCCCATGCGCGGGGCGAAGAAGGCGATGCCGCCGGTGCCACGCCTGAGCCCAGGCGCGACGCCTCAGACCTGCCGCGGATCATCGTCCGTCGGGGCCGACTGCATGAGGCTGTCGCGGAAGCCGAGGCTGCGCTGCTCGAAAAGCATGGGGGGCTCTATCAACGCGATGGACGCCTTGAGGTCGTGGACCACGTGCCACGGCCTGGCGACAAGGAAGATGAGACGCCGGAGATCCGGCAGGTGACCCCCGAGCGGCTGCTGCTGCTGCTGTCCTCGTGCGCGAGGTTCGTCAGGCTCAAGAAACTCCAGGACGGGACCTACACGGACGTTGCGATCGACCCACCCAAAGACCTGGTCAAGGCGCTGCTCCACAAGGGCCACTGGACATTTCCGGTGCTGCTGGGGGTGTCGAGAGTGCCCGTGCTCCGCCCTGACCTGTCCATCCTTGACGAGGACGGCTACGACGACGCGAGCGGCATCGTGCTCCACACCGGCACTACCACCTTCCCTTCGATCGAACTGGCGCCCAGCAAGAAGGACGCGCAGGAAGCTCTGGCGCTCGTCGAGGATGTGATCTGCGATTTTCCGTTCGTGGACGGGACCGACAAAGCCGTAGCGGTGGCCAGCATCATCACTGCGGTGGTTCGCCACAGCATCCGGGGCCCCACCCCGATGTTTCTGTTCACCGCAACGGCCCCCGGCACTGGCAAGAGCCTCCTTGTCACGGTCGCGTCCCTCATCGCTTGGGGCCGCGCGGCAGCCCCGATGGCGCCAGTGGGCAACGAGGAACTTGAGAAGCGCATCACGGCCATGCTCTTGGCCGGGGTTCACGCCTGTGTTTTCGACAACATCGCGGGCAAGTTCGGTGGTCCCGCCCTGGACGCCGCGCTGACGAGTTGGATCTGGTCGGGACGCGTCCTGGGGCGGAGCGAGCACGTCGAGTTGCACAACACCGCCACATACTTCGCAACAGCAAACGAGCCCGAGATTGTAGGTGATCTGGTCCGTCGCACACTTCGATGCCGCCTCGATGCCGGTGTCGAGCGGCCGGAGCGTCGTAGCGACTTTCGCCACAGCTCCCTGCGTGAGTGCGTCATGGAGCAACGCCCCCAGCTCGTCGTGGCCGTCCTGACCATGGTGCGGGCCTATGCCGTCAGCGGCTGCCAGCTCTCCGGAGACCAACTCCTCGGGGGATTCGAGGAGTGGTGCCGGGTCGTGCGTGGCCCACTCCTCTGGCTTGGTCTGGCTGACCCGGTCGCCAGCCAGGACGCGCTCCGCGAGGACGGCAACGAGGAGTTGGCCGCTTGGGGGTCGACCCTGGCGCTCCTGTACCAGGTCTTCGGCGAGCAGTGCTTTTTAGCCGCAGACCTGATCCAGGGAGGTACCCACCACGCCGAGCGCGCGGCTCTCCGGGCCGCCATCGCCGAACAGATTGACACCGAGGACCGCTCGACTCGGCGCATCGCTGGCCTCCTCAGGCGGTGGCGGGGCCGCATCGTCGGGGGCCTGCGACTGGAGCGCCGCGGCGACAAGCGCACCAACAAGGGGTGGAGGTGGGCGGTGGCGTCGGTGGCCGCCAGTTGAGCGGCGTCGACACGGGGCTGGCCACACATGCACCTAGATAACCTTTTAAAACTAAATCGCTTGTTAGGAGACCCGTGTAGAAGGTGTAGCACGATCCACCCAAGAGAAATTCTCGGTCGTTTGGGGACCCCCACCGGTAGTCCACGGGGACCTCTCGCAGCTACACCCTCTACACCGTCCAGAGTTTTCATAAGTCAGATTTGACACTTATGGCGCGGAAAACATGCACGAGGGTCCGGAGACCCACGTCAAACCGCTTCATCAACCCAACACCCGGGGAGGACCCCATGACCGAAATCCACAAGAACGGCTACGTCAGCATCGAGGAGGACTACGCGCGCCGACTCGCGGCCCAGGGGTTGCCTGAAGACCTTGCACGGAGGATCGGGGCGCTTGCAGGTGCTGCGGACGCTGACTCGGTCGAGGATGAGACCACGATGGTGTTCTTCCTCACCCGGCTGGCATCGCTGCTGACCGTCATGCACCTCGACGAAGAGAACTTCCCGGGCTACGGCCACGATCGCTTGCGGCAGAACCTGCACCGTCTCCACGCCAGCAGCGAGCCCTGGCGCATGAGTCGTGCCGAGTATGAGGCGCAGACTGCACTCGTTCTGCGTGCCGCCCAGACTCCAACGCGCAGCCAGATCGTCCTGCGCTACGATGGGCAGCGGGCCGAGGTGGGGTTGGCCCCGTTCGCCAGCTCCCTCTGAGATGGCTTCCTACCGCTGCATGGTGACCTGCGGCGCCGGTCGGTGGCCCCAAGATCAGTTTCGCGCCGGAGAGGTGCGGTCCGCCGGTCACGGGGGCGTGACCTCCGCTGCCGACGCCCGGCCTGTTGGCTGCGGTGGTCCCACCTCGTAGGCCGCCCCACAGCCTTGGCACCGGAACTTGGGAGCCGACGTCAGGTACACAGGCTGGGCCCCGCACGAGCACTGGTACGAGCCCACGGCACCTGCAAGCAACTGCAAGGCCTCCGTAGGCAGCTCGACCAGGTTCATCAACGCCTGGCGCTGATGCAGCGTCAGCCCAGCCACGACGTCTTCCAGGTCGGCCTGCTGGTCCACCTTGACCGCATACTTGGCCGCCGTGGACCGCGCCACGCCCAGCTGCTGAGCGATCGCGGAGATCTGGAGCCCCTGTCGGCGCAGGTGACGGATCTTCTTGACCAGCACAGGCGAAGTGCGTGCAGCCATGCGCGGTCGCCCTCCTCACGCGCGCGGGCGCGCCCGCGCGTCTAAATATCACTTCATTCTCGGCGCCGGGTGCACTCATGTTCGCGCCCAAGCCGACGCGGTCATGGTATCACAACACGACGCGGAATAAATGCGCAAACACGCATGGTTACAGAACCTTGAAGGCCACCCTGCGCCGCGTCAGCAAGTGTGTTTGATAAGCCCACGTTGCCCTGCCGGGGCCTCGTCCGACGAGTCCTACACTTCACCCTCGGCCAGGGCCCGAGCAAGTTCCAGCACCGCCTTGACTTGGTGCTCAGGAAGGCGGTCGAGCAGCGCCGCCGCCCGGGTGCCGACCGACGCGGGGTCGGCCACGACCTGCCCGGCTTCGAGTGCAGGGGCGGTGCAGGGGCCTCGCAATGGCCCGGTCACCCCGGTGGCCCACCGGGGCAGCGATGGGCGCCCTGATGGCACCTACTGGCCCGACCTCTCGATCTCCCAGACGACGCCCACCCCGCCGCTGGGAGCGCCGGAGTTGCCCTTCTTGATGGCCGACACGAGGTCGGTGACGTAGTCCCACGAGACGTCGTCGTCGGAGGTCAGGTCCTCGTCCATGACATGGAACGTGAGGGTGTCACCCTTGGCGAACTTGATGGAGCACTGCTCGTTCCAGGAGGGCGTGAACGTGTCCTGGACGGTCGAGGTCTTGCACACCGCCACGTCGTTGACCTCGACCAGCACGTAGGGGTCGGGCATGCCGCCGAAGCCGTCCCAGGTGCCGCCGCCCTCGGGCTCACTAGGGAGCGTCGCCTTGACGACGGTGACGTCGTAGGTCTGCCCCCAGAGACTGACGCACTCGCCCTTCTCGCACGGGGCGTCGGCCTTGCAGGCGCCCTGCACCCACTGCGTGCAACCGCCTACGGTCATGCACTCCTCGCGGCTCCCAGTCCCGGCGCAGCGGACGGCACCGAGCGAGCAGGCGTTCGAGCAGCTGGTGCCGCCACCGCTGCTAGTGCCGCCACCGCCACTCGACGTCCCGGCGCCGGAGGTGCCCCCGCCGCTTGATCCCGTGTTTCCCGTGCCCGTGCCGGGCCCACCCGCATCCCCACTCATCGGAATCAGTTTCTGACGAGATGATCTGGCGAGCGGCCATCGCCAATGGTCTCAGCCCCATCTCGGCACGTGACGCTGGCGACATGATGTTGGGCAACACGAAAAACGCACCTCCGGCGACGTCGAACACTACGCCGCTACCCCGCGCTTCAATTTGACAGTGCCAGAGGCCGAGCGTAGTTTCAGTGGACGCTGAACGAATTTGTGCCCCACTGTAGCGGCAGATTCAGAGGCACTTGTTTACGCTCCGCCATAAAGCGTTGCGTAATGGCTTGGTCGCCAATGCTGGCGATAGGAGGTGTGGTGTGTTCACATCCGCACGACTTGCGACGTGTATTCTCACAGTTGTCTCGTTGTCCGTTGCGTGTGCCGAGGACGACTCGCCCAGTTGTGTGGTTGGTGTCTCGCAGCCATGCACGTGCGTCTCGGGTCAGCAAGGCGCGCAAACGTGCAATGCTGCCGGAGGGTTTGACCCATGCGTATGCGCAGCGCCGAATCCTGATTCGACGGGCTCGACGACAGATGCTGGCGCATCCCGCAGCATCGATGTTGGGGTCTCGGACACAGGTACCACCTCGGCTGACACGTCGAGCCGGAAGCCAGATTCCACTGGTCAGGCGCAGCCGATATGTGGTGATGGCGTATGCGACACGCCGTCTGAGACAACCACCAACTGCAAGGCCGACTGCAAGCCAAAGTGCGCGACAACCGGGTGCGACGACGGAGACAAGTGCACCCAAGATGACTGCACTCAGTCCGGATGCAAGCACTCGAAGGTCGACTGCGAGGATGGCAACCCCTGCACGAATGACAACTGTAGCCCTTCATCTGGATGTGCCCATAAGAACAACTCAGCAAACTGCAATGATGGGGACGCATGCACTACGAACGATGGTTGTGCAGATGGGGCATGCAAAGGAGAGCCGAAAAACTGCAACGATGGAAACTCGTGCACCCAGGACAAGTGCACATCGGGTACTTGCGAGAACGTTCCGGTCCCGACAGCGCTCTCCTGCGGACCGAAGAACACCTGCAAGGCCGGAAAGTGCGTGGTCGACCCCTCCAAGCTCCCCACACTCAGTCTTTCCAAGCATCGACTGGCGAAATGGTCCAACACGGAGGCAAGACTTTTTGGCGCGATCCATCATCTGTATGGCAAGGCACTGGGAGTGGCCAATCCTCCCATGAACATGTTCGAATTTGAAGTGGCCAATCCAGGAGCTGCTTCCGTCGGGGTTGTCCTTCAAGTCTCGCTATCTGGATACTCCGAGAAGTGGAGCAAAAGCGTTGCCGTACCAGCACAGGGGAAAAAGACCGTCATTGTTCCCAACCTGCAACTAAACGCTGCCTGGAAGTCGCTGACTGCGAAGACGAAGACTGCCCTGAATTACGAGTTACTTGAAGGAAGTCAGAAGCTCGTCGCCAAGACCATGGCGGTCGAACTCTATCCTAGTGACCACATCTACTGGCCAGAGTTCGCGATCGCGTACGATCATAAGTTCTCGGGCGAGGAGGCGGTCGTTACGATGATCAAGCCGAGCAGCCCGGAAGTCGGGCAGCTGCTCGCGAAGGCCAAGAGCTACAGTAGTCTTGGATCAATTCTAGGCTACCAGTGCTCCAGCGGGTACGCCTGGGGCTTCGGAAAGCTACCCGCGTTGACCGCTGACGTAAAGCCCGGAAAATACGGGTATTGGTCCACGTGGTACGAGAAGAACGAGGTGGTAACTATCGACGTCAGCGTAACTTGCTCGCTGCTCTGCTGGAGCTACAATGCCTCCTACCTGCTAGCGGATGCCGATGGAAATGCGATCTTGACTCTGACATCGCTGGGGAGTGCAAAGAAGACCGTCATCATTCCAAAGGCGGGCTGGTACTACCATTATGCGAACAACCCCAGCAGCAACAGCTCAAATCGCCAGTTCACAGTCAAGCGCGGAATGAGTACATCTGAGTGTGCGGAGGATCAGATCTCGGCCATCTACCTGGCTCTGCAGGCAGAGAATTTCGGCTACACCTCAGTGGGAACGTCGTTCTTCTCCGGGGCTCAATACGTGAAGCCGACCGACAAGACGTGGAAAGACAAGGCTGGAAACTGCATCGATGGCACAATCCTCTTTGCCGCCGCTCTTGAGGCTATGGGTATGGAAGTGACGCTTGCCTATCCACCCGGCCATGCGCTGGTCGGTGTCGGCTGCGGCAAGGGAATTCCGTGCGTCATTCCGTTGGAAACCACGTCCATTGGGAACGGTACCGCTGCTTGGGAGGCAATAAGCCAGGGTATCGATGTCTGGGGCAAGTCAACCAAGTACGTGCAGGTAAAGGACCAACGTGAGATGGGGTTTGCAGCACAGCCATGAGGCGGGCTGGTGTGGCATCTGAACCACGCTAGGCTCCAGCCGCGTCGCTGTGTCGTCGCCAGCACCGGCCATGGTGAGATATGCCACAGCAGCTGAGCGCCGCGACAACCACGCTGCGGCGCGCGGAGGAAGATGGCGCTCTTCACGCCGCCATGACTACGCTGGAGGGGCTTCCAGGGCTCATGGTCGTCATGGCCGCCAAGGTCTTGCGCTCCGTCCGGCCTGGCAGGCGTGCTGCCGCCGATCGGCATGCCGGGCACTTCTCCAACTCATTGGTGGACCGGTCACCCAGGCCATCGACGGCGTGCACTGCATTTCAGCGTGAGTGGGGCCGCAATCTGCACGACAGGAGCCGCTTGGCCACGTTCAGGCCCAGGGGGGCGGCCCACGCCACACAGCACTGGTGCGAGCGGTTCTTCCCCGCCCCCGGGCCGTCGCATCAGGCCGCAACCAACAGAGGGCCACCTACCGCTGTGCGGCGCCGGTCAACCCCGACTGTGGCGTGCAGCCGCCGTGGAGATGGCCACGTACTTCTGGTGGGCGGTCAACGGGCCGGAGTCGCTCCGAGGCGGCGGGCCCCAAGCCGTAGTTGGGGGGCGGG
This sequence comes from bacterium, assembly GCA_030425545.1. Lineage (GTDB taxonomy): Bacteria > Myxococcota_A > UBA9042 > UBA9042 > UBA9042 > UBA9042. The sequence goes on from JAUIAC010000011.1 coordinate 23,134, forward strand.
CCTCCGGCCTCCGAAGTGCTCAGCTCGGCATGGCAGCTTCATGGTTGAGTGGCTGCACAACATGGCAACTGTGCAACATGTCAACTGCACAACATGGCAACTTTACACCTCCGATAATGCTGACTTACCGGATGCCAAAACGGAGGGTCTTGCGGTACTCTGACGGCACTCAACACGAGCCGGGGAGCTGCGCATGAAGGTCCAAGTCCGGTACGGGGGACACTGGCGAGAGGTGACCGTGCAAGCCCGTGGCATGGCCGGAGGCGTCGCAAGCTACCGCGTGTCCGCGCCTGAGGACGTCGCCAAGTTCGACGCCGTGAATACCGTCGTGTCTTGCAAGATTCCCGTAGTGGACCTCCCGGACGAGGGCCACGAAGAACTCATCGACGCCGGGCTCAGATCACTGGCCATCAACAAGGCCTTCAGCGACGCAGAATACACCTCCAGCGAGGCCTCTGAGGTCCACCAGGACGACGCGAGCTTGTACTTCCGCGGTCGGGGTCAGTGCCGCGCTCTCACCGCAGCGGCCGATGCCTTAGCCATCATCGCGGAAGCCACTCTGCTCTCCCTTGACATCGGGATGGCGGGCCTCTGCGCATCCATGCCAGACCTTGCTCCACAGGTGGTGGCGACAGTGGCACGCCGCTTCGTGGCTGATGGCGTTGTTGTCCTAGCAGAGGACCCTGCCCCTGCCTCGCACAGGTCGGGCGAGAGTCACGCCTACAGACTTGTTGAGGGTGCCGCCGCCATCTTCTACGGTGCGAGCGTGGCGAGGCTGGCCCGACATGGCGAGTTCAGTGTCAGAAGGTAGCAACGAGAGGCATCACCCGCTGGAACGGGAGGCGCCCGAACTGAAGGAGTTCTCAGTGTCCATGTCATTTTACGAGTTCGACGACGACCTCCGTCTCCGAAGGGTCGAGGCACTCCCTTCCGAGGCCAAGCCACTGGAGGGGTACGTCGAGGAGATGATCAACACCGTCTTTGTGTGGAACATCCGACGACTTGGCCGCGATCTCTGGGGCGACCCTCTCGCCTACCTGTACGGCGACCGCCTTGGATGGTGGGGTGGCCTCGACGCTGTCTGCGTGGGCCAAAGCGGGAAGCTCTACTTGATCGAGTTCAAGAAGGGCTCGGCCACCCGTAGGGACCTGACGAAGCTAGAGCGCGACGTCGTCGAGTTCTGCAACGCCCCTGACAGGGGGGCGCACCTCAAGGAGCGGTATCGGCACCGACACGGATGGCGAAGGTGGGTGGAGCGCCGGATGCTGGCTGGGTTCCACCTCTACGGCCGCGTGGGCACGATGAAAGACGCCCATGACCTCGTCTACCTCGCCTCGAAAGACAACGACCGGGACCCGGCCTGGTTCGACAAGACCACAGACCGGGTGGCCGGGCACCTCGTCGAGCGCCCGAAGAAACTGGAGGCCTTCTTGGACGAGCGGCTGGACCTGTGCCTCGCCGACCTCAACCTGGAGACGCCGGTCGTGGGAATCGTCTCCACTAGGGTCTCAGGTCCTGCGTGGAAGGACGTCACCAACTCGCTCAGCTCGGCCTGCCCCGGAGCTGCCTTGCAGCACATCAGCTTCACGCTGTACGCGACGGATAGGGAGAGCACGAACATGTACTATCTGGGCGTGGAGCGCCGAGGTTGAGGTCCGTGCTGGGCCATAGCTCTAGTTACCCAGCGTTGCTACTCGGCGGCAGCACGTGAGGCGGGCGCGGGCCTACCGTGGATACCCGTATCGACGTTCTTGAAGTGATACGACCGGGGAGCGGCCAACAGGGACAGGCTCGCCCGACTGGTCCGCAAAGACACGAGATGGAGCGGCAGGGCAGAACGGCCGACATTGGCTCTCCCATGCCACGGCCGCAGAGGCCCGGGAGATTCGAATGAAGCTCATAGTGGATCTCTGCGGCGGCCCCATGAAGTACTGGTCCGGGCAGGAGACGTCGTTCGGCCACCGGGGCGTGCGCTGGACGCTCACTTGGTGGACAGGCGACGCAGAACGAAAGGCACTCGCCAAGCATGGCCTCTACGCGGCCACGTGCCGATTGGCCACCGAGGTTGAAGACGCCGACTCGTGGAACGCCCTTCGGGCCAACGTGGACGACATCTGCCTCTGTCTGTCGATCATGTCGCGCGGGACCGTCAAAAAGGCGCGATATGTCATCACAGAATCCGATAAACGGGTTCAAGAGCGGTGGTTTGCGTGTGTTTCCATGGCGGGCTTCACGATGCAGCCACAGCCCCATCGAGAGCGGGGCACGGACCCTGGAGACTTCATCCGGTGGGCACTGCCAAGGCTACACATTGTCCAACAACGGGTGCGCCTCCCGCTCCTGTCCCACCTACTCGCCACCGCCAACTCCGACGGAGGCGGTATCGAGGCCACTCGGGTGATACTCGCGAGTTGTCTGGAGGTCATTCGCCACGATTACCTGACGCGAACTCTCATCCCCGAGGGGGCCGTGCGGCGAGGTGAACAGCCAAACCAGTGGAAGTGGACATCTCCTCCCGAGGGCCTCGCGGCGGATGACACCGTAGGTCTTGCCAGTACCCACAGGCACCTTGCCACCAGCCTGAGACTTCGGGGGTCGGCTAAGGCGAACCCATTTTGGTCGTGGTTTCGAAAATGGCGCAACGACGCACTCCACGACCCGGGCATCAACGACCAACAAACGCCTCGCGACGAGTTTAACGCCGCCATGGTGATCTTGGACTACATCGACGCACTGGTCTTCGCGCTGTTCGACTGGGACGAGGCCAAGGGCTGCCTCTCCCGGCATGGCCCGGGACACCGCGTCTTGAGCAGAACCACCGACTGGAGGGCGGTACCGCAACCCCCAATCTTGAGTTCCGAAAAGAATGCGTTGTGATTCCAACGGTATCCAGGGTAGGAGGTGCAACCGGTTTGCAGAACGCCATCCGGCATCCACTGGCTACGAGGTAAGGATGGAAGGGAAACAGGGACATGTTCGAGGTTGAATCTTTGGGAGTCTAAACGGTGGCCTGCTGACCGTCGAGCGCGATGGTCGCTGGCAGTCGAGAGTCGGCATTCCGATTCACCCGCGCCTTCCACAGGAGACCGCTGTGGCCAGTACCGCCTCAAGAAGCTGTAGGCTCTGCGCGGTGCCTGAGGACAAGTACAACAAAAATTGCTCCTGTGCAGACGTGACACGCCGAGTTGAGAGCGGTACGGTTGGCTTATCAGGCCATACTCCCGACTTCTGAGGCTAAACCATGTCTGACCCCTCCTCGATGCCCCCTTGGCGGCGAAGACTGAATATTGGCTGCGGCGCACTTTTTGGCATGGTAATGCTGGCAGGCCTCGTCGCCAGGGTGTTTGGTGTCTCCCTGGAGTCTCCGACGACTCCCGCGGCGAAGGTTGTGGTCGCTCCGGGGTCACAAGCGCCCACGACACAAGGAGCCCGTGGCTCAAACTTGGATCTCCATGAGAGGGAGCCGGGCAGCGAGCAGGCAACGCCGCCGCCGCAGGAGGAAGAACGGTCAGCTATTGTGAGCCTGGGGGCATTCTTTTACGGGGTTACGCCGGTTTGGCTGGTTTGTTGGGTGGTTTGGCTCGGCATCGCAGGACTGAGCACGATGATGCTTGCCGGATCTACGCTGGAGCCGGATGAAGCTCTGATGGGAGTCACCGCGGCGGTTGGAGTCGGGGCCGTGAGCAGCGGACTGCGAGGCACGGGATTCATGGCGGGAGCTAGAAGGTCCGCTGGTAACCTACTGGGCGCATTCCTTGTGGTCCCGGCATTCCCGGCTCTTCATCTGTTTCTCATTTTCGGGCCGCTGGCTGTTGCCATGGGTGATGACTGGTTCTATGCCCTCATTCTCGCCGCGCTGAGCCTAGTCGCGTGCTACGCGGCGGCCGCTGCCGCCTGGGCGATGGCGACCGCCTGGCTCGCACATCGAAGCCAATCTGCTGGTCTCGCAGCAGCTGGGAGCATTGGTTTCATGTCGGCTCTGTCGGCAGGCTGCATGCTTATTGCCCTCTAGTAGCTGGCCGAGATGTACCGCGACCAACCTGGCCGCCGAAAAGGTCGAACTCGGGCTCGTGTTGCGATCTCGTGATGGCGAAATTGGGTCCAACTCTGTCCAACGCTGGAGCAGTTGACCGCGGTGATAGGGACGCAACTGTTCGAATGAAGCCAAAGTCGACGGGAAGAAGCCGTCCCCTGAGGCCCTGACGAGTTGCGTGAGTCGAGAATTTGAGTTCCGACAGAATACGCCCTGATTCCAGCAGCATCCGCCGTCCCGACGGAACATTTGAGGGGTCAAGGCCTCGGAATCAGTGACTGCACCCTGTCTTCGACTCCCGGCGTCTCCACCATCAGCAAGTCGCCGCAGCGCCTCGGTCACCCACGGGTCACCGGGGCGTTTGTGGTTTTGGGCGTCGCTCTGACGTGCGTGCCCGACGTACGTGCCAGGCGATTGTTAGGCGGCCCACCCTCGCGCGCCGTGACGCATTCGGCCGCGCACCAGGTCGAGGGGTTCGCGGAATCGCTGCGGCGTGGCCGGGGTTGAGCGCCTGTCTTGATCGCCCTGGAGGAGCCGCATGCGCCCGGTCCACGTCACGATGGCAGCTGCTGTGGTCAGCGCGGGGGTGTGCGCATGGGTGCTCGGCTATACGTCGTGGCGGCTAGCGGACGTACGCGGCTCGGCTTTCTTGTTGCGGGAATCCGTCGACGTTCCTGCGAAGCGGGACCGGCCAGCGTCGACAGCTTGATCGCTCCCGCGGGCCGAGGCTGGGCTGCTGGTCAAGGCGCCGCAGCGGGTGGTGGTGGCCAGGCGGCGCTTGCGTGAGGCGCTCGCCTTGCCTGCGACCGTGGGCCGTGCCCAGCCCGTGTACTGGCGCGGCGCGCTCGATGCGCTTCGGCTGCGCTTCGGGGGCGCTTCCCCGCTAGCCTGCATCGCCCACAAAATGAGATGTGCATCGCCCCAAACCTTTGTATGATCGGGGTGTTCAAACTCAACCACAGCTCAGGGCGATGCACACATACTGTACTCAGCAGAAGCTGACCTTCCAACCCCTTCTTCGCCGCAAAGTCGTCGCGGACTTCTCCGCTGGGCAGACCTCCTCCGACGGCGGCGCCCTCCTGTTGCGAGAGGTCGACCTCAAGGTCGGCCTTGCCGAGCGACTGGCCGGTTGCTTCGTCGACCATAGAGACGCGCGCTATACAGACCATGGCGTCGCGGAGCTGCTCCGACAGCGGGTCTTCGGCCTCTGTCTCGGCTATGAAGACCTCAACGACCATGACTCGTTGCGGACCGATGCGCTCCTCGCGGCCGCGGTCGGCAAGCGAAATCCGGGCGAGTCGAAGCGCGGTGGCGTCGCCCTCGCGGGCAGCTCGACGCTCAACCGCATCGAGTTGGCCACCGCTGCCGATGCGCCGAAGAGCCGCTACCGCAAGCTTGCCGCCGACACCGACGCGATGAAGTCGTTCTTCGTCGACACCTTCATCGCGGCCCAAGGCGACGAGCGGCCTGACCGGCTGGTCCTCGACTTCGATGCCAGCGACATCGAGCTGCATGGCAAGCAGCAGGGCAGCTACTTCCACGGATACTACAAGCACTACTGCTACTTGCCGCTCTACATCTTCTGCGGCGAGCACCTGTTGGTCGCTGAGCTGCGCTCGTCGAACATCGACGTGAGCAAGGGGACCGTGCCGATCTTGGACTGGCTGGTTCCCAAACTGCGCGCGAAGTGGCCGGGCATCGAGATTGTGGTCCGCGGAGACTCGGGCTTCTCGCGCGAGTCGATCTACGCGTGGTGCGAGGCCAACGCGGTCGACTACATCATCGGCATCGCGCGCAATTCGCGGCTCCAGGAGATGGCGGCGGCGGAGCTTGCCGCTGCCGCCGCTCGCATGGCCAAGACCGGCAAACCGGCGCGCGAATACGCCGACTTGGAGTACCGCACGCAGGACTCCTGGAGCCGCAGTCGACGCGTCATCTGCAAGGCTGAGCAGCTGCCCGGCAAGGCGAACCCTCGCTTCATCGTGGTCAGCTATAGGCGCGACGAGGTCGGTCCCGACGAGCTCTACGCCTACGAGTACTGCGCCCGCGGAGAGATGGAGAACCGAATCAAGGAGGCGCAGCTCGACCTGTTCGGCACACGCACCAGCTGCAAGCCCAAGGCCGCGAACCAGGTCCGCGTGTGGCTGAGCGCCGCGGCCTACACGCTGATGGTGCACTTCCGCGCGATGGCGCTTACAAACACGGAGCTCGCGCGAGCGCAGACCTCCACGATGCGTACGCGCCTGCTCAAGGTTGCGGCACGCATACGGATCTCGGCGCGTCGCGTGTACGTGCAGTTCAGCTCTTCGTTCCCGCTGCGCGACCTGTTCGTGCAGGCGCTCGAGAACATCGAGGCTTGGCCGGCGCCGACATAGACCCAGCCGCCGGAGTGGGGCGGCGACATCGAAAACTGACCCCTCGCGGCGGCGCGAGCCGGATTCGTATGCCGGGAGGTCGCTGATTGGAGCCACGGCGGGCCTGGAAGGGCACTTGGTCGGCAAGACGTGGTCAGATTTGCGCGCCATCAGGGTAGCGAACCACTACGAGGCCGGCATACGGCATGTTGACGGGAGTTTGTGACCGATCCGGGCTAGCGGACCTCGGGCTTCGCGACGGCGACGAGCTCGTCACCATCGACGGCGCGCCGCTCAGCTCGACGGCCCGGCTGCTGACGCTGTCGCAGGGGCTGCAGCGGCGGCGGCGTGTCGTGCTGGGCGTGCGGCGCAGTGGGGCTTTTTGGCAGCTGACGGTGGTGCTTGCGGACGATGGGTGACGGAGGCGGGCGGGGATGCTGGGCGGCTGAGCGCGGGTGCTGGCCGTCTCCGTCCTTGGCAGGGGTCGGCAGCTTGTCGAGCTCGGAGGTTGGGGCGCCACCAACGGACTCTCGGCTGGGGCGGGATGAAGTGGTCCTACGCTCATGTCGTGACGGTGGTCCCCTGCTTTGGGCGCTCGATACGTCGGGCTCTGGGCCCCGGGGGCTGGGTGCGATAGCGATGCCCCCTCGACGACTACAGGACCGTGACACACACTTCCTGTAGCGGACTGCATGGAGCAGGTGATGCCACCGACGGACAGACGGCCTCAGCAGTTGGTCGCAGAACCCCAAGGCGAAGTTGCTCCAAGGCAGTGGAGGGTTCTCTTGCTGCTCTTGTCCGCCATGGTGTGCTCGCAAGGATGCTCGTCCGTTCCAGACAGCTGCCCGGAAGACGACCGTCCGACGGTCGCCCCCTTGTCGAACTGGTCTCACCCGGACGCGACCCGCCAGACAACCTCCGACCTCCTACACGCTCGCTGCAAGGACGGCGGAGGGCAGGTGTGGAGCGATACCTGCGATGACGGAGGGAGTCGTCTCATGTGGGTGACCACGTCGAGCAAGTCCAAGAACGAGACTTGGCGCTTTGATCCGTCAGGGAAGCTCCGAGGGGTGACCGTCCGAGGCGCGCCGTTCTGCGACGAGGACCATTTCGGGATCATCGATGACTGTGTAGCGAAGCCCGCCAAGCAGGAATGTCCGGTTCCGACCGCTCCATAGCTGCGCTGATGGGGTTGCCTCTGGAGCGGTCCGTTTGGACCAACAAGGACATCGCTGCCGATGTCGGTGTGAGTTGGAAGTCGGTGAGCCACATCCGGCACGGAGGCAGGTGGGGTTGAGGTTTGGGGCGGTGGCTGCCGAATTCTGCTTCGCCACGTCCGGCCGCGCGCGGTCGCACCACTTGTTGGGGCTCCACGGTGGTGTGTGGCATGGTCGTCCGATGAAACACTCCGCTGTGCCGCCGTCGCTCTGCCTTCTCAGCCTCCTCACCAGCGTCGCGGTAGCCAACGCTCAGTCGGCGTCCCCTCCCGAGCCGGCGCCGGCGCCGAAGACGGCATCAAACCGCAAGACGTCCCCCAAAACCCAAGCCCCCGCCACCGGGGCGACCAAGGCTTCGAAGCCCCGCACGAAGCAACCCACGAAGGCACCTTCCCGCGCCGCCAGGCTCGCAGAGAGGGTCTGCAAGAGCCACGCGAGCATCCTCGAGACGTGGATGACCAACCGCACTCAGCTCCGAGGCGCCAAGGCGAAGAAGCAGCCGACGCGAAAGGGGTACGAGACCTACGCGGGCACGCAGGACGCGTTCGGCTTCGATGAGTGCCTGTATTTCGTCGAGCACGGCACACCACGCTACTTCTGTCGCTCGTTTCTGCCCAAACAGCAGGCGGTCGTGCTGTTCAAGAACCTGCTAGCGATGATCACCCTGTGTCCCGGCATCTCCAAGCACCTGAAGTTGGTGTATCGGAAGGGGGACACCGCCATCTGGAACTCAAGGGACGGCAGCAAGCGGCACAGCATGTGGCTGGACCACAACTCGCTGTCCAAACGACCGATGACGTCGCTCGAGTTCAAGTCGCATCGGCCCAGCGCGACCGCCAGGCCCGCCGCCGTTGCGGGCGACAAGGCCCTGTGTTCTGCCGTGGCGAAGCTGCACGAGACCTGGGTCAAGCGGCCCAACAGCTTGGTCGGGCGGCGCGTCGGCATGAGCCCGGACCGGTATCACGTGCCCAAGTCGTACGGCTTGCCGGAGCCGTTCAAGTGCGTGGCAAGGACGATCCCCTACAAGCGGGACCACGTCACCTGCACCGCGCCAGGTGCTGTGTACGAGCGTCTGGCAGCGACGGTTCGATCATGCGCGGAGCTCTCCGGTCGGTTCGACGGCGAGCGTCGTGTGGCCAACGGGTTGCGGTGGAAGGCGCGCAACCTGAAGTGGCGCCATGCGATGCTGGTGACGCGTACCCGAGGGGCGGCAAGGGTCGAGATTCTCCCGCTCTGACTGACTCTAGAGGGGACGGGCGGCGTCGTTGCACGTTGCCCCGCACGAGATGCTGGGCGCCACAACGCTCCGAGACGGGTTCTGCCCGATGTAGGTGCCAGGCGACTATCAAGCGCAGAAGCTTCACAGCGCCTGACGAAAATCTCTCCGGCGCGCGTCGGACTCTAGGGGGGCTCCCTTCACCCCAGCCCCCCGAGGAGAGTCTGCATGCGTCCGCTTCGCCACATCCACCCCGACCACATGGTCGAGGTCACCACCCGCACCCTCGACGGCATGAAGCTGCTGCGACCCAGCAAGGAGGTGCACCGCATCATCGCTGGCGTTGTCGGGCGCGCTCAGGAGCAGTGCGGCATCGAGCTCTACGCCTTTGTGTTCATGTCGACGCACTACCACATGCTGCTCGGCTGTAAGGACGCGGAGCAGCAGTCGAACTTCATGCGCATGCTCAACGGCAACCTCAGCAAGAAGCTCAACGACCTCAACGGCCGCACTGGCAGCACGTGGGCGCGGCGATTCCGCGCGATCCCGGTGTCCAACGACCGCGCGACGCAGCGGCGGCGGCTGCGCTACCTGCTCGCTCACGGCGTCAAGGAGCGCCTGGTCCGCCGCTGCAAGGACTGGCCGGGCCTCAGCGCGCTGCCGTGGCTGCTGAAGGGAACGCCCATCCGCGGTGTGTGGACCAGCTTCACCGCCCGCTACCACGCCCGCCGCCGTGCCGGCTACGTGCCGGTCCCCGGCGAGTTCGACACGGTCTACACGCTGCAGATGAGCGTGCTGCCCTGCTGGCGCGAGCTGGACGCGCCGGAGTGGCGGGCCGAGGTGGCGAGCATGGTGGCGGACATTGAGGCCGAGGAGGCGGCGCGCTGCCTCGAGGAGACGGGGCAAGCGCTCGAAGCGCAGATCGTCGGGGCGGACGCGGTGCTGGCTGCGGACCCACGGGAGCGCTTGGCGTGGCAGAAGCGGACGCGCGCGCCGAGCGTGCACGCGGTGGCCAAGGCCGTGCGCAAGCGGATGCGCGCGGAGCTGGCGGCGCTGCGAGAGGCCTACGCCGAGGCGTCGGCGCGCTTCCGCGCGGGGGAGCGCGACGTGGCGTTCCCGGCCGGGACCTTCCGACCGCTGGGCGGGTTCGTGCGGACTGAGGTGTCGACGGACGGCGGTGGCACGGCGACGCGGCACCTGACCCTGATGCGCTAGCGGGGCGGCGCAGCACGCACGCGTCGTCAACGCGCGCGACTCAGGGAGGATGTGAGTCAGGCACGGTTCGAGGAGCAACGCGCGCGGGCGCGACGGGGGCTGTGCGTCCGATCGCCGCGGCCGAGGGGCTCCCCAACGAATCGCCTGGCACCTATGGAGGGCACCTATGGAGGGCTCCTATCGAGGCCTAGGGCTTCGGCCGCGGCTTGGCGGGGTCCTTGACCACTACGTTGCCCCGCTCGACCGCGATGCGCATCGGCTGACCGCCGCGCACGATCTCCATCTCGACCGTGCTGCCGGGCTCGCCGCGGATCCACTCGACCACCTGCCGGATGCCCTTGCCGCTGGTCTTCTGGCCGTCGACCGTGCGGATGACGTCGCCCGGCCGAAGGCCCGCGCCGCTCGCGGGCCCGCCCGGGATCAGCCCTCCCACCGCGATGCCGCCGCCGCGTCGGGTCAGCGTGGCGCCGATGCCCTGGAAGGCGAAGCGCTCGCCCTTCTTGGGCTTGCGCAAGGTCACGTCGCGCCGCGCGTCCTCGCCGTCCCGCAGCTCGATGCCGCTGGTCAGCGCTGTCAGGTACCCGGTCTCCCGCACGCGCAGGCTGAAGCGCCCGGGCGGCAGACCGCCGATGTGGTACTCGCCCTCGGCGTTCGTCACGACGACGCGCGGCGGCATCACCGCGCCGGGCACGAAGAGGATCACCCGCGCCCCCTTGATCGGGGCGTCCTTGCTGTCGGACACCCGACCCCGCAGCACGCTGCCAGAGCTCAGGCGAACCTCCACGTTGCTCGTCTCGTGGTCCTCGCTCACCAGGATGTCCGCGACGATGCCGGGGCCGTGCCGTTGCGACTCGCCACGCAGCGTGTACCGCCCCGGGCGCAGCGGCCCGATGCGGAAGGTGCCCGAAGGGTCACCCACGCGCGCCGCCTTGATCTCTCGGGCAGAGAAGGGGTTCGGCGCGCCCACGTCCATCGACACCACCGACACGGCCGAGGGGAACACCGGCTGACCGTTCGGGTCGACCACCGTGCCCGACACCAGCCCGCCCTTGCCGAGCCGGAGCACCAGCGGCTCCTCGCCGTGCGGGCTCGCCCAGGTCGAGGGCGTGTGGCGGGGCGACACCGCCATGGCGCGCACCGTCTCGGTCGGCACACCGGGCTTCGACCACGAGAAGCGGCCGAGGTGGTCCGTGCTGACCACCGCCTCGCCGCCGCCCCACTGGACCACCACCCGCACCCGACTCACGGTCCGCCCGTCGCTGTCGACGACCTTGCCCGTCAGGCCCCGGGCCTCGCGCAGCGTGAAGTCGTGCGCGGTGACCTGCTCGGGCCGCACGCGCACCTTGACCGTCTCGGCGGCGTGGGCGTCCGCGACGGCCGTCAGCGTGTAGGTCCCGCCCGGGATGTCGGCGAAGCGGAAGACCCCGTCGCCCTGCGTACGCAGCACCTTGGGCTGCCGCAGCCCCGGGCCGGTCAGCGTCACGGTGGCCCGCAGCGTGCGCTGCGCCGCGCCCTTGACGACGCCCTCCACCCGCCCGCCGGGCGCGAAGTCCAGCCGGAGCCCGCTGCGGCGCGCGCCGTCCGCCAACCGAAGCTCGGCCGTCTCGCGCTTGCCGCGCTTGCGGTCGCGCACCACGAGCTTGAACCGGCACGGCGCCACGGGAACCGAGAAGCGCCCCCCCGGCCCCGTCGCGCCGACGCGTCGGGACGTGAAGGGCTCGAGCTTGCCCGCGACGCCACGGCACGCGCTGTAGTGCACGTCGATGGGCAGCCCCACCAGCGGCTTGCCGCCCGCGACCACCTCGCCGCTGACCTGAGCCGGGCGGCGCAGGGTCAGGTCCGCCTCCAGGCTGACGTCGTCTTCGATGTCCACCAGCACCGCGCGCACCTGCTCCGGGCCTGGGCTCATCAACGTGTCTGCGCGGGCGTCCAACAACCAGCTCCCAGCCTCGAGGGTGTCGAAGCCGAAGCGCCCGTCGCTCAGGGTGGTGGTGGTGACGACCTTCTCCCGGTCGTCCGAGCGGCGCGCCACCACGGTCGCGCCGTCGACGCCTTCGCCCTCAGGGTCTAGCACCCGCCCTGTCAGCGCGGCGTCGGCGAAGGGGTCGACCGGAGCGTCGGGCTCCGCCTCCTCGACCACGGGCTTCTCGGGGCCCTCGCCGCTCCAGGCCACCCACATCAACCCGGCGCAGGCGAGCACCAGCGCGGCGATTCCGAGGGTGGCAGCGCGTTGTCGCATCGGCGTCGTCCGGGGTGAGGCAGGGGCGGGGCGCGGGGGGATCCGGGCCCTGGGAGTCCGCATGCGCAGCCACGCTGCGTGGGGCGTTCAACCGTGTCAACCGGCGCGTTGTTCCCGCCGACCCGGCTCACCGCGGCGGCGCTCGCAGGTCGGCGACCGGCGTCGCCCGGTGACGGCGCCGCAGCGAGCGCGGCGCGTCGGGCGCGAGCGCGCCGCGAACCACGCGCGCCAGCATCATCGCGGGGGGCTGGGTCGCCAACGCGGGCACGTCGCTCACCGCCGCGGCGATGCGGGCCACCTCGTCTTGGGCCCAGCGCGGCAGCGTCCCACGCACGTCGGGCGAGAGGTGACTGACGAAGAGGGCGGAGCCCCACGGGTGCAGGGACCAACCGGCGTTCGTGAGCGCGAGCCACGTTCGCACCAGCGCCCGACCTGCGGCGAAGAGCGGGCACCCCTCTGCGGTGGGCGGGCGCAACACCAGCGCAGCGGCGCTGTCGGTGAAGGCGTCCAAGGCCGGCGTCGTCAGCGCGCTTCCCAGGCGCAGCTCCGCCAGGGTGTCCAGCGCCGGGCCGTGGAGCATCAGCGGCAGCCCCGCCTGCCCCGCCGCGTCCAGCCCGAGGGTGGCCACGTCCATGCCGTCGCCCGTGGCGCGCGCCTCGTCGGCGGACCAGCGCAGCTCTCCCGCCAGCTCACGACGCCAGCTCGGCAGGAGGAAGCGCAGCCGGTCCGCCTGGCCAGCGAGGCGCCCCAGCTCCCTCAGGGCCGCGCGCTCGGTGACCAGGTCCACACCCGCCGGCGCGCCCGCCGCGCGCACCGCGTCGGCCAGCGCCGTCGGCAGCGCCTGCCCCGCCACCACATCGCGGCAGGTGAAGCGTCGGCGCGCCGCGTCGAGCAGCGGCGACACCTCCCCGGGGCCAGGGGTCAGCCGCACGTCCACGTGCCAGCGCGGCGCCCACGGCTCCGGCGCCGTGAGGGTCGCCACCAGACCGCACGCCGGCGCCGCCAACAAGACGAGCTCGGCCACGCTGCCGGCCGCCATCCGCACCGACACCCGCCCCGGGTCCATGGCTGGCACGGGGCGGTCCGGGTCGTCTTCGATGCGCAGCGTGTCGCCGCGCCAGGTCAGCCGCCACGGCTGCGCGTTGCCGCCGCTCGGCGCCAGCACGGCGACGTCGGTGAGCGCCTGCCGCAGGGCGTCTCCGGCCGCGCCGACGAAGGTGGCGCTGCCCGTCCTGGCTGCCGCCGCCGCCGCCCCCAGCGCCTGCAGCTGCGAGGGCGACGGCGCGTCGCGTGGGTCCAGGGTCTCGACCTGCGCCGGCGTCGCGGGCGCGCCGCGCGCGGCTGGCTGGGGCCCCGGTGGCGTCAGCAGCTGGTCCAGCGCGACGGTCGCCCGGCCGCTGTCGACCGACTGCCCGAGCGCCAGCCGGCGGGCGACGTCGGTGACCATCGCCGCGCCCAGCGCCACGCTCGACGCCAGCTGCGGCCACGACGCCACGGTCTGCCCCATCTCCAGCAGCGAGGCGGCGGTCCGCGGCGAGAGCACACCGAGGCCCATGGCCGCCATGACAAAGGCCACGCGGGCGCCCTCGTCTCCCGCCCTCAGGGCGCTCAGGTCGACCCCGTCCACCAGGCCGTGCAGCAGGGGCCGCGCGGGCTCGAGGTCGAAGCGCTCCAGGTCGAGCAGCCCGCCCTCGGCCGTCGCCATCAGCACGGGGACGCCAAGGACCCGAGCCCGCTCGCGCAGCTGGACCTTCAGCGGCAGGTCGTCGCACTCCTCCACCAGCAGGTCCACCGGTCGTCCGTCGGCGGTGCACAGAAAGGCGTCCAGGTTCGCCGGGTCCACGCCCTCCGCGAAGCCGACGAGGGTCAAGAAGGGGTCAACACCGGCCAGGGCGCGCCCCGTCAGCGCCAGCTTGGGCAGCCCCAGGTCGCCGACGTCGGCGCGCAGCCGGTTCAGGTTCGACAGGTCGAGCGTGTCGAAGTCTGCGAGGTGGAACGTGCCCCCCACGCCCTCCTGCGCCATGCACACGGCGATGGCTTGCCCGACGGAGAGCCCGGCGACGGCGATCCGCGCCGCGCCCAGCTGAACCTGCTCGTCGGCGGTGATCTTGAGCCGATTGCGGTCCAGCCGCAGCCTCCGGTGCAGCGCCGGTGGCAGGGTCCGGACCAGCCGCCTCCGCCAGGGCTGCAGCACCCACCGTCCCCAGCGCTGCACCCCCTGGGGCGCCACGTCGGCGAGCCAGGCGGCGACCTCCACGTCGCTCGGACGGTCCCCCCCGCGCTGGGCGCGCAGCAGGTCGCGCACCTGCGCGTCCAGGGTGTCCACCACCTCCAACGCGCCGGGGGCTGCGTCGTCGAGCAGCGCCGCCAGCGCCACCACGTCGGCCGGGTCCGCCGGGTCGTAGACCTGCACCCGCCAGCGCGCGTCGGTCGGGCGGCGCCGCGACCGCAGCGCCTCGGTCAGCGCCGACAGCCTGTCGCCCGCGCTCCGCTCCCCGTCTCGCCCCACCGCCTCGCTCATGCTCTGCCCCTGTCGTCCTGGGTCTCGCTCGACTTCGCCCGCCGCGGCAGCCAGAGCACGAAGCACGCGCCGCCCTCACTCGGGGGCGCCAGCTCCAGGGTGCCGCCGTGGAACTCCGCGATCTCCCGGGAGATCGCCAGCCCCATGCCGGTGCCTTCCCCCGGCGCCCGGGTGGTGTGAAAGGGCGCGAAGACGCGGTCCCGCTCCGCCAGCGGCACGCCCGGCCCGTCGTCCGTGACCCGCACCTCGGTCCCGCGCCCGTCCTGCCGCACCGCCACGGTGACCGTGTCCCCCGCCGCCAGCCCGTTGACCACCAGGTTTGTCAGCGCCTGCGCGATGAGGTCGGGTTGGCACACGAAGTCTGGATCATCGCCCAAGGCCCGCACCAGCGCCTTGCCCTCGGTCAAGCGGTGGCCGAGCAGGGCGCTCAGCTCGTCCAGGCACGCCGACATCCGCATCGGCCGCCACTGCAGCCGACCGGCGTCGTGGCGGGCGAACTCCTGCACGGCCCGCACGATGCGCTCGATGCGCACACCACCCCGCTGCACGGCGTCGAGCAGGGCCACACGCTCCGCCGGCTCCAGGTCGAGCTCCGTGTCTTTCAGCAGCCGCACAGACTGCAGCAGCGCGTTGACCGGGTTCAGCACCTCGTGGGCCAGGCCAGCGGACAGCGTGCCCATCAGCTGCGACTTCTCCGACCGGATCAGCTGGTGCCGCAGGCGCACGACCCGCAGGTGCGTGCCGATGCGCGCCAGGAGCTCAGGCGCCGAGAAGGGCTTGCGGATGAAGTCGTCCGCCTCCGCCTCGAAGCCTGCCAGCGCGGCCTCGTCGCCGTGGCGCGCGGTGATGAGCAGCACAGGGATGCGCGCCGTGGTCGGGTCGGCCTTCAGCGCGCGGCACAGACCGTAGCCGTCGAGCACGGGCATCATCACGTCTGAGAGCACCAGGTCGGGGAGCCGCTCGCGCGCCACAGCGACGCCGGCGGCGCCGTCTGGGGCGGTCAGCACGCCATAGCGTCGCCCGATGACCCGGGCCATGTATCGCCGCAGCTCCGGGTTGTCTTCGACGATCAGCACGAGACCCTCCGCCTCGCGCAGCGCCGCGTCGTCGTCGGTGCCGTCGGTGGGGGCTGCAGGGCTCGGCGCGTCGCCCTCTGCGCGCTGCTCCGGCAGCCGCAGGGCCGTGGTGAGCGCGTGCGCGCCGTGGGCGTCTTCGGCCGGCGTCGCCCAGACCTCGGCCGCCGCTGGCTGGGCGGGCTCCGCCAACCCGTCGAGGCGAGGCCACCGCAAGGTGAACCGCGCGCCAGACTGCGCTTCGCTCTCCAGCGTGACGGCGCCGCCGTGCAGCGCGAGGATCTCGGCGACCATGGCCAGCCCGATGCCGCTGCCCTCCACGGGACGACCGGTGCCGTCCGCGGCGCGTCCAAAGCGCTCGAAGATGTGGGACTGCTGCTCCAGCGGGATGCCCGGTCCGTCGTCGCTGACCCGCACCCAGGCCACGTCGCCCGGCTCTGCCTCCTCGCCCTCGACGCCGTACGACACGTCGATGTGCGCGCCCTCCGGGCAGTACTTCACCGCGTTCACCACCAGGTTGACCACAGCCCGGGTCAGCAGCCCGCGGTCGGCGCGCACCGTCACCGGCGCGTCGGCCTGGGCGAAGGTCAGCGCCATGCGTCGCGCCTCCGCCAGGGGCCGCAGCGTGGCCAGCGCGTCCCCGAGCTCCCGCCCGAGGTCGAACTGGGCCGGCCGAACGGGCATGCGATCCGCATCGAGCCGGGCGAAGTCGAGGATCTCGTTGATCAAGCGCAGCAGGCTCTGGGCGTTGCGCCGGACGCCGCGCACCTCGTCCCGCTGGGCCATCGCGTCGGTGCGGTCGAGCCACTGTTCGAGCTCCCCAAGGGGCGCCAACATCAGGGTCAGCGGCGTCTTGAACTCATGGCTGACGTTGGTGAAGAACGCGCTGCGCCCAGCGTTGGCCCGCTCGAGCTGGCGCACGCTGTCTTCGAGCTGGGCCCGCGCCGTCTCGAGCTCGGCGGTGCGCTCACTCACCATCTCGGCGAGGTTCGCGCGCAGCGCCTCCAGGTCGCGGACCTTGCCGGCGAGCTCGCTGCGGGCGGCGTCGACCTCTGCCACCCGCTCCATGAGCAGCCGGTTGGTCTCCAGCACGGCCTCGCCGGCCTCCCGCTGTGCCGTCAGCAAGAGCCGCACGCGGCGGAAGGGCCATGTGATCAGCGCGACCGCGCGCTCCACCGGCCCGCTCCAGGCGCGGAAGGTGATGGCGACGTCGACCGTGAGCGCCCCGCTGCGCTCGAGCCGCACGTCGGCAGGGCTAGCGCCCAACATCACCGGCATGCTCGACAGGACGCCGCGCGCGGTCTCCAAGAACGCGTCGCTGGGCGGGCACCCGGGGTTGAACCGGTACTCCCCGACCATGGTCTCCGGCGACGTGGACCGCAGCTCCAAGGTGAAGAAGCGAAAGAGGAAGCGGCGCATCATCCCCGGCATCTGACGGTAGAGGAGGTGCGGCGACACGAGCGTGCGCGACGCCGTCCGCAAGAAGCCGAGCCCCCGGCCCCGACCGACGCTCCCACCGATGTCGAAGAAGAGGTCGTCGCGCTCCGGAAAGCGCCGCCGCACCGCCTGTTCCACCGCCACGAGTGCGTCGAGGTCGACCCAGCCGCCGCGCCGCAAGAGGGTCGCCTCCGGCCAGCCTGCGTCCGCCAGCTCACGGCGCACCGCGGCGACGTCCTCGCCCTCCGCCTCGAGCCAGTCCCAGAAGACCTGAAAGGCCTGGGTGCTCACCGCCGCGCCCCTGTTGCCTTCCATGGGCCTTCTCTCCTGGCGCAGGCTGCGCCTCTCACTCGTCGGGCGGCCGCTTCGGCGCCAGCAGCGCCGCCACGTGCTCCAGAAAGTCCGGCAGCAGGTGGCGCTCGATCGCCCAGAGCTTGCCGTGGCCGAGGTCCACCAGACCCGCCGCGCTGGCGTCGGCGGCCGGCCACACCTCGCGGTAGAGCACGAAACGGGTCTTGCCCAACGACTCGTACCAGCGCGCGCCGGCTGCCAGCAAGGCGGGAAAGGCGGCCTCCCCACCATGGGTGAAGGCGAAAACACGCACGCTGTCGAGCAGGCTGAACAGGCTCGCGCCCGTCTCCCCGGTCTCCAACACCGCCGCGGCCACCGGCTGCCCGTGCCGGGAGGCCACCACGCAACGCCGGTCGCGGTGGAGCCCCACGCGCCGCCACTTGGCGCGGATCTGGGCCAGGTCGAAGGAGGCCGCGGTCAGGTCCAGGCATGCCTGCCAGGAGCGCGGCCGGGTCCGCTCCAGGTGGGCCAGCAACACCGCCACCCCCTCGTCGTCGGCGTCGGCCAGGAGCACACCCTCCGGCGGCTCGGCCTGCATCGCCGCGCACTGACCCTCCATGAGGTGAAAGTCCACCAGACAGGTGTCGTCGCCCGATCGCCCCGCCACCCAGCCGAACTGCGCCACCTGATTCCACGGCACGCTGCCCTCGAGGTAGCCGGCGACCCAGCGCAGCTGCTTGTCGTGCTGCATGTGCTCGAACACCCGCGCGTAGAGCTCCCGGAGCACCTTGCGGGGCGGGGCGAGCGAGGGATCGGGCCGGTCTGGGGACTTGGCCAGCTGGTAGCCGAACCAGGTCTGCGCGTAGGTCTTCACGAAGGTGAAGGTGGCCTCCACGCCGCGGTCTGAGGGCCACACCGCCTGGCAGCCGAGCCAGGGCGCCGCGTCGAGCCCGCGGCTCACCTCGCGGTACGAGCCTTGCAGCCCCTCGAACTGCCTCGGCGTCTTGCCCGAGAGGTGGAAGTAGCCCGAGTCGGTGTAGACCCGCCACGACTGCAGGCTCCAGGCGGCGCCCGAGCGCGTGCGTGGGTTCAGCAGGTGATGCACCAGGTTGATCCAGCGGGCGTCGTCTCCGGGGGTCTGCGGCTCGAAGCTGAGGCCGCAGACCGCCTCGCCGCCCCCGTCCTGCATCGACGCGGGCCGCTCGGTGACATGGTGCACCAGGGCGCGGCCCTCACACACGATCTCGCCGTGGAAGTGCACCGACACGTCGCTGAGCTCCAGCCCGGGGCTGAGCAGGTCCTCTTCCGGCCAGAGCCACACCGCGAGGCCGGTCGTGCTCACGTCGCGCAGCCGTCGCACCCGCTCCTGGGCCGGCCACATGGGGTGCCGATACGACATCACCAGCCCGTCGGGCGCCCGCGCGCGGCGCCGCCACCGGCGTCGCTCGGCCAAGAGGAGATCGGGCAGGGGCACCTGCACGATGAGGCCGCGCTGACTCCCGCGCGGCTGTCGGACGCGCTCACCGTCGGCCGCGGCGAAGCGATAGCGCGCGTAGGGGCCGTCGAGCTCCACGTGGAAGAGCGGCTCCGGCAGCGGTCCCTGCACCGCCAGCTGCAGCCCGTCGGCCTCGACCGCGCGCAGCCGCACCGGCCAGGGCATGCCGTGGGCGGGGAGCAGGTAGCCTCGCGCGTCACTGCCGGCCAGGGCGCGCAGCCGGCGGATCGCCGACTTGCCCTCCAGGTGCCAGCGCGACGCGACCCGGGTCGGCTCGAGGCCCAGCGCGCCGCGCGCCAGCTGCGTCGTCACCAGCTCGTAGAGCGAGGCCGCGTCGGCCTGCGCCAGGGTGCCAAAGCGCAGCTCCAGCTCCTCGCCCGGCGTGGCCCAAGACAGGGTGCACGGCAGCGGGCCCAGGTCGCGGTAGCCCATGGACAGGGTCGCGGTCGTCGAGCCCGTCGGCAGCGAGGCGGGGGCCTCGTTCAGCAGGCGCGCGCGGATCGCATGGAGCGCCACGCGGGTCACCACGAGCGGCGTCGGGATGCCGGCCACGCCGACCTGAAAGGACGCCCGTGTCGCCAGGACACGGTAGCCAGGGGGGCGCCAGGGCGGCCGCTCGCCGCGGGGATCGAGGGTCTCCGTCAGCGCCACCGGGCTCACGCTCATGAGGCCTCGGCTTCGTGCGCTGGGACGCTCAGCTGCCACAGGGTCCAGCCGTCCTCCTGCCCACCCACGAGCTCGATGCTGCCGCCGTTGGTCAGCGCCAGCTCGCGCGCCACCACCAGCTCGAAGCCGTGGCGGCCCTCGCCCTCGCGCAGGCTGAACAGGCGCTCCTGCGTGCCCGGCTCCACCGGTGGGCCGTCATCGCGCACGGTGATCACCGTGGTGCCGCCTTCGTCGCGCGCCGCGATCTGGATCTGACCGTCGCTCCGGCCGCTCGCGCGCAGGGCGCGCCCGGCGCTCCGCACCAGGTTGAGCAGGATCCGGCTGAGGTCCGTGCGGTCGGCGAAGGCCACCAACCCCTCCGGACACGCGCCGTGCAAGCTCGCGGTCGGCGCCTGCTCCGGCCGCGCCAGCTCGACCACCAGGGTCACCAGCTCGGGGATCGACACGAGGCCGCGCTCCGGCTTTCGGCTCGCGCGCCCGTCCTTGGGGGCCCCCTGCTCCCGCAGCGCCGAGACGTAGTCCACGTAGTGCCGCAGCTCGCCCACCTCGCCGCTGTAGCGCTCGAAGATGTCGGGGTCGACGCGCTGGCTGAGCCGCTCTCCCAGGGCCTCGAGGTTGTCGCAGCAGGTCTCGATGGAGGCGTTGGTGGTGGCGAGGTCGTGCAGCAGCCGGAGCGTGGCGGCCTGCACACCCACCAGCCGCTCCTTGTCGAGGATCGCCGAGCGCAGCTTGCGGACCATGCGCTCCAGGTGCGCGCGCGCCACCGCCTCGCGCAGCACCTGCCGAACCTGCTCGGCCTCCCAGGGCTTGGTGATGTAGCGGCTGACCCCGCCTTGGTTGATCGCGGCGATCGCCACCTGCGTGTCGGAGTAGGCCGTCACCAGCATCCGGATCACGTCCGGCCGGTGGGCCCGGACCCGCTCACACAGCGTCACCCCGCTCATCCCCGGCATGCGCTGGTCCGTGAGCAGCACCGCCACCGGGACGATGTCCAGCAGCTCCTCCGCCTCGGCCCCCGACGACGCCGTGATCACCTCGAACTCGTCCCGAAACGTGGTCCGGAACACCAACAGGTTGTCGGGCTCGTCGTCGACGTAGAGCACGGGGTAGGCCCGCGAGAAGCCGAGCGCGCGCGGTGGTGGAGCAGAGGTGTTCATCCGGTCGGGGGTCGCTCCCTGGGCACGGTCAAGAGGAATCGAGCGCCTTCACCGGTCACCGGTGCCGCCAGGGTCAGGGCCCCCCCTTCACCCATGGCCAGCTCGCGGGCGATGGCGAGGCCCAGGCCAGGGCTGTCCGCGCGGGTCGAGAACCCCTCGTCGAACACCCGGGCGCGCAGGCTTTCAGGGACCCCCGGGCCGTCGTCGAGAACCGTCACCTGCACGCGCCCGTCGTCTCCCTGTCGGCACTGCACCCGCACCCGCCCCTGTGGCGTGTCGGCGGCGCGCAGCGCGTGGAGGGAATTGTAGATCAGGTTCATCAAGATGCGAGATAGGTGAAGCCGGTCGACCCAGGCGGTCAGGGCGGTGTCCGCGCTGATGTCGAGGCGCGCCGCGTCCTCGGCCGGGAACATACGGGTGATCAGCGTGAGGGTCTCGCTCAGCCGTACGAGCTCTGGCTTTCTCTGCAGCTTTCCGGGCAGCAGCCGCAGCTCGCTGTGCAGGCCGCTGATCAGATCCAGCGCCTGGCGCAGGACTCGCATCGCTTCGACCCCGTCCTGTTGCTCGAAGGCCTCAAAGTTGGAGCGGTTCCGCTCGAAGATCTCCTGGAGCGCGTCGAAGCCGAGGTCGGCGATGCCGGCCGCGTTGCCGAGGTCGTGGGCCACGCGCTGGCGGATCGCGTCCAAGGCCAGGAGCCGCTCGCGCTCCAGCAGCGTCCGCCGCAGCTCCGCCTCGCGCAGCTGGAGCGCGGCCTCGGCCACGGCGTCTCGCAGCAGCCCGTCGAGCTCCTCGACCTGCCACGGCTTGTCGATGAACGCGTGCACGCCGCCCTCGTTGATGGCGGTGACCGCGGCGTCTCGGTCGCCCCACGCGGTCAGCACGATGCGACGCGTGGCGGGCCAGCGGCTCCGCACCTCGGCGCACAGCGTGACGCCGCTCATGCCGGGCATGCGCTGGTCGGTCACCAGCACGGCCACCGGTCGCTCCTCCAGGAGCCGGAGCGCGGCCAGGGCGTCGGGCGCCGTGAGCACGTCGTAGCGCTTCGAGAAGGTGTGCCGGAGCACGAGAAGGTTGTCGGGCTCGTCGTCCACGAAGAGGACGGGGTGAGCGCGGAGGAAGGCTGGATCGGTCATCGCTGCGGGTGGCTCCAGGGGCAGACGGGGGGCGCACGACCAGTCGGGGGGCGATCGTGCTGCGTCGGGTTGAGACCGGCCTGCGCCGCACAGCGTACCGCGTCGGCGTGCGATCGCAGGGCACCGGCGGCCGCTGTGGCCCGAGGAGCCGAAACGGAGCGGGAGGGCGTGAGTCAGCACGTGGACTTCCCGCCGATGGTCCCCCGCTCGGGGGATGGCTGCCGCAGCCTTGTCCATAGCCGGTGGCGGGCGCGGACGCTACCGTGACAGCGCCGTTGGTCCCGCGCGGTCGACCCGACCGAACGACGCTGGCGTTGCCGTAGGAGCTTCCATGCGCGCTTATGCTTGGCTTCACTCCACGCCGCTCTTCGTCGCCTGCGAGCGTGGGCTCACCAGCGCCGGGTTCACCACGGAGCGCGTCGCCACCCCGCGCGACCTGCTGGCGACCCTGGCCCGGCAGCACGCCTCGGCTGTGGTCGTGGACGCGACCGAGGGGCGCGCGCGCGTCGCCGACGCGTTGATGCCGGACCTCTGCGCGCTGCCGGGGCAGAAGCCGCTGCTCGTGGCGGTGGTCGACCGGGTCGACAGCGCGGCCGCGGCCACCTTGGCCGAGGCGGGCGTGGACCTGCTGATCACGCCGCGCAGCGCCGAGCGAACGCTCACGCGGCGGGCCCGTCGCGCGCTGCGCCGCTCGGCCGCCCAGCACGTGACGCAGACGCTCCCGGTGCATCGCGCTGACCTGACTCCGGTGCTGCTCGACATCGCGCTGCGCCTGGGCCAGACGGCGCCGAAGGACCTGGACGCGGCTGTCTCCGACGCCCTGCACCGCTTCGCGACCGCGCAAGGCCTCGACGACGCGGCCGTGTTCCTGCTGGACGCGAAGCGGGAGCTCTACGCGCCGTGGGTGCGCTGGCACGCCGGGGCGCCCAACGCCGGGCGTGCGCTGCCCCGGCCGCTGACGTCGATGCCGTGGGCCGCTGAGCGGCTGCTGTCGCGTCGGTGTGTGCACGTGGCGCACCTGGGCGACCTCCCGAGCGACGCGGTGCTCGAGCGCCGGCAGCTGCACACCCGCGGCCTGCACGCCTGGGCCGCCGTGCCCCTGGCCCCCGGGCGGGACGTCGTCGGCTTCGTCTCCCTGGGCCGATGCGCGAGCAGCACCCACTGGTCCGAGCCCGAGGTGCGTGCGCACGACCAGTTTGCCCAGCTGCTCTGCCAGGCGTGGGCGCGCCGCCGCCCCACCGGCGGCACTGGCGACGCCACCCGCAGCAGCCGCTGGCAGCTGGAGGCCGGGGTGACCGCCGCGCGCGCGGCCAGCGCCCTGGGCCGCGAGGTCAGCCAGATGATCGCCATCATCGACGCCCACGCCCAGCAGCTCATCGCCGAACAGACCGGCGCTGTCCCTGCGCTGGGGGCGTCCGAGGCGTCGGGCTCGCGCGCGCCGTCGAGCGCCGCGCTCGTGCCGGGGCGGAGCGTGGCCGACACCGGGCCGCTGCTGGAGGCGGTGGAACACATGCGCGGTCTCGGACGGCAGCTGGCCGCCTTCGACGTCGACGCGCCGGCGCGCACCTCCCGCGTGCATCTCAACGACCTCGTCGTCGACCTGGACGGGCTCATGCGCGCGATGCTGGCGGGCCGCGCCCCCTTCGCCTTGCGCTGCGAGGCCGCGCGCCCGTGGGTGTCGTGTGACCCCCTCTGGCTGCGGCGCGTGGTGGCGCACGCGCTCGTGGCCGCGTGCGACGTCGGGGGGCTGAGCCGGGTCGACGTGCTGACGCAGGACGACGCCGGCGGCGTGCGTCTGTGTGTCCGGGTCGAAGGCTGCCGGTGGAGCGAGGCGGGCGTGACGACCGTGGTGCCGCAGCGGCCCGAGGCGCAGGTGCGCACCGGGCAGCAGGTGGACCGCTCGCGGCGGTCTCGAGCGCCCACCCAAGTGGCAGAGCCGGGAGAGATCTTGCGGGGCGACGACGCCCGCGAGGGGGACGCGCTGCCGCACGCGGACATCAGCGGGCTCCTGGAGAGCGTGCGCGCGCGGGGGCTGAGCGTGCGCATCGAGGCGCGCCCGCGTGGGGCCGACCTGACGGTGACCCTGCCGCACGCCGACCGGTTGGCCCGCGGTCAGCGCACGGCTCCCTTTGGGGGGGCGCCGCACCAGCGGGTGCTGGTCGTGGACGACGACAAGCTCCTGCGAGGGCTGGTGGTCCGCATCCTCGTCCGGGAGGGCTACGACGTGCTGCAGGCCGCCGACGGCGAGGAGGCGCTGGAGGTGGTCCGCAAGGCCGGGGGCGTCGTGGACCTGCTGGTCACCGACTTCTACATGCCGAAGATGAACGGCTCGCTGCTCGCCCGGCGCCTGGCTGAGGTTCAGCAGGGGGTGCGCACCCTCTTCATGTCGGCCTACGCCAACGAGGACAAGCTGGTGGAGCTGATGGGCGGGCCGGTCGCGTTTCTGCCCAAGCCCTTCCGCCAGCACCAGCTGGCCAACTCGCTCGCCGACCTCGCCGCGGCCTGACAACGTCGCTGGGGTCCGTCGCTGGGGTCCGTCGCTGGGGCGTCTAGCCCAGCAAGCCGCCGAGCAGGTCGCCGATCCCCGCGCCGCCTTGACCGCCCTCGCTCCCTGGCGCCGCGCCGGAGAGCCCTGGGATGAGGCCCTTGACCTGGGCGAGCAGCTCCGGGCTCAGGCGGGTGCCCAGGAACTGCAGCACGATCGGCGCCACCTTCACCAACGTGTCGGCGTTCAGCCCTAGCTTGCCCACCAGGGCCACGAGCCCGGCCGCCTGACCCGCGTCGCCGCCGAGCAGCCCCGCGGCCGCGCCGAGCAGGCCGCCGCCCCCACCGAGCATCGAACCGACGTCGCCCGACCCCAGGAGCTGTTGCCCGGCCTGGGCCCAGCCGCCGAGCTCGGGCACGGCGCCGCTGAGCTCCTCCGCGGCGCCCGGCTCGCCGGAGGCGCCCAGCTGGTCCTTGACCTGCCCGAGCACGCCCCCGGCCAGGGCCTGTGCGGTGGGCGTGTCGACGCCCAGGGCGCTGGTGAGGCTGCTGATCAGATCCATCGGTGACTCCGTTGCGGCGCGCTGCGCCGGCGGTTAGGGGGCTCCGTCGGGGGCGGAGCGCGGACCTCAGTCCGGTTGGTTGCGCATGAAGTCGGCGACCTGCGCGAAGCGCTGCTCGAGCAGCGTGCGCTTGAGCGGCGAGAGCTCGGTCTCGGCGAGCGCGAGCCGCATGCACGCCGTCCACGCCCGCGCGGCGTCGCGGTCCACGGCGAAGGGCATGTGGCGCATCCGGAGCCGCGGGTGACCCCGGCGCTGCCAGTACAGCGGCGGGCCGCCGAGGAACCCGCTGAGGAACTCGTAGAGCTTGTCGACGCTCGGCGTGAGGTTCTTGGGGTGCATCGCGCGGATGGTGGCGGCCTCAGGGAGCGTGTCCATGTGCACGTAGAAGCGCTCAGTGAGCGCACGCACGCCGGCGTCGCCGCCCAGCAGGGCGTAGTAGCTCTCGGGGTCGACGCCCTCGGGCGACGGGGTCACGGGCTCGCTCATGGCACCTCCGACGCAGTGGCCTCGTCCCGCGCAGCCCGCCTGCGCTCGACCTCGGCCCGCAGCGCGTCGTCGTTGTTCTCGCGCAGGAAGCGGCGTTCGATGGTGACCCACAGCCAGCGCGACACCGGGAAGGCCAGGAGCGGCCCCACCAGCAGCACGGACGCGACGGCCACAGCGAGCGTGGTCGCCCAGCCGACGCCGGCGAGGCGCAGCCCGGTCACCAGCACGGCCTCGAGCAGCACCACGACCGTGTACGAGAAGTACATCGCGCCGAGAAAGTAGCCGTGACCCTGGTCGTAGGTGTGGCCGCACCCCGGGCAGCGCGCGTGCATCTTGAGCGGCGACGCGAACATCGGCGCGGACCAGCACACGGGGCAGCGCAGGGTCAGCGCCTCGCCCAGGCGCGGCCACCGCAGCGAGGTCGGGTCGTCCCCGGGGGAGGGGGTGGCACGTGACGGCGGGTTCATGGCGCTCCTCGTCCAGCACGTCGGCGACCGCGACCACCGCGGCAGCGCGCGGGGAGCCTGCCCGATGCGACCTCCCTGCGCCACCGTCCCACGGCGCCGCGCGCCGCGCGCGGTGGGTTGTGACGCGCGCGCTGGGCCCGCAGAGTGGACGTCATGAGCGACCCAACGACGAGCTCGCCCCGGCCCCCAGCGCCTGCCGACGCGTCGCCTGCGAGGGCCGACGCGCCCCCGGCCGACGCGCCCCCGCAGGCCAGCGCGCGGTCGCAGGAGAGCCGGAGCGCTCGTCGTCGCCGCCGCAGAAAGGCGAAGAAGGCGGCAGCGGCGCAGCCTCGGCCTTCGCCCATGACGCCGCCCGCGCCACGGGGGCCGCCGCCCAAGCCGGCGAAGCCGCCCGCGCGACGGTCGCCGCCGCCCAAGCCGGCGAGGTCTGCCGCGCGACGGTCGCCGCCGCCCCCGTCGACGACCCACGCCGAGGTCGCCGTGGCGGCGCTCCATCGGCTGGCGCGCGCGTTGGTCGCGGAGCGCGGGCTCGAGGGCTCGCCGCCGGTGGAGCAGCTCGCGCTGCACCTGGAG
>JAUIAC010000329.1 GCA_030425545.1 bacterium
CAGCTGTCCGTGGTGCACGGCTCGCCGTCGTCGCAGTCGGCCTTGGCGCCGCTGACGCAGGCCTTGTTGGCGCAGGTGTCGCCGGTGGTGCAGGCGTCGCCGTCGTCGCAGGGCACCGACGCCGCCACGTGCACGCAGCCGGCCCCCGCGGCGCAGCTGTCGGTCGTGCACGGGTTGTCGTCCCCACAGTCGGTGTTGGGGCCCGCCTTGCAGACGCCGCTCAGGCAGCTGTCGTTCGTCGTGCAGGGCTCGCCGTCGTCGCAGGTGGACTTGTCGGGCCGCGTCTCGAGCCCACAGGTGCTGTGAACACAGGTCGCGGTCTGGCACGGGGTGCCGGCGGGGCAGGTGGTCGCGTCGGTGCACGGCGGGCCGACGTCCGCGCACGGCGGCTCCGCGCACGTGTACGCCGTCGCCTCGGTGGGGATGTCGACGGTGCAAGCGCCGAGCGACGCGAGCGTTGCGGCGAGGATCACGACGGTGATCCCCTGCGCCCGGGGCCGCCGCCGACCGCGCGGCAGGGGCGGGCGCGCGCCGGATTGGCGTCGCGACAGGCGGCTTCGCGGGCTCAAAACCGGGCCGCCCAGCCCAGCTGCAGGCCGCTGCGTGTCGGCGCCAGGGTCACGCTCGCGCCCGCCGAGGGCTGCAGGCCGAGCACCACGGCGCCGATGGCCGCGGTGGCCGCGCCGGCGGCTGTGAGCACTCCCCAGCGGCTCAAGCGTCGCTCGATGGCGGCCTTCTCCGCCTGGGCTTCGCGATGGCTGATGCCGGTGATCCGGCCCGCGGCGTCGGTCCCGTCCGCCACGCGCTGCTCCAGCGCGCTGCGGTCGCTGGCCGCGATCCCGAAGAGCGCGCCACCCACGCCGGCGGCCACAACGCCGGTGATGACGCCGCCCCAGCCGACCGGCCCATGCCAGCCGCTCGCAGGGCGCGCTCGGGCGCTGGCGGCAGTCGACGCGTCGACCGCGCCGCTTGGTGCGGCGGTCCCGCCGGCCGCGCCCGTGGGCGCGTCGCCGCCGACGCGCGGCGGCGCGGGGACGCCGTCGTGCCCTCGGGCCGCGGCGCCTCGCCTGGCGGTCCCGTCCCCTGCAGCCCCGTCCCTTGCAGCCCTGTCGCTCGCGGCTCGGGCTGCGCGTGCTCTGTCTTCGGCGGCGCGGCGCGCCGCCTCGGCCTTGCGCGCCGCGTCTTGGGCAGCGGTGTGCTTCGCGAGCGCGGCCTTGGCCTCGGCAGAGCGCCGCGCCGCGTCTGCGTTCTTCTTGGCCAGGGCGACCCGTACCTGGGTCAGCTCGCGGATGGCGCGGTCCCGCAGCGCGTGTCCGCCCGGCGCGACCTGCAGAAAGCGCGTGTACGTCGCCTCCGAGGCCACCAGCTGGCCGCCGAGCTGTTCACAACGCCCGGCGCTGAAGAGGTAGCTCCACTCCGTCGCGTCGATCTTGAAGGCCTCGTGGAACATCTGCGCCGCCAGCTTGAAGCTGCCGGCCTTCGCCCGCGCTTTGGCAATGGCCGCGATCTCGATGCCCCGCTCCCGCGCCGTGGCGGCCTGGGCGCTCACGGCCGGCGCGGTGATGGCGGCCAGCAGCAAGCCCAGGGTCAGCGCCCACACCAGCCGGCGCGGCGCGCGGGCGCCCGTTGGTGCGTGTGAGAGATGTCGCAGCATGCCTGGCCCCCTCCGACGCGCAGACTAGCAGACTGCGGCGAAGTTGAATGTCGCCGCAGTCAGCTAGCGTTCTTGTTTTTTGGGTGGGCTACGAGCGCCCCCAACCACGGCAAGCCGTGGCTTCCCCTTCCCAGCAGACTGACCGGCGTAGCCGCAAGAACGGAGACAAGGCGCAGTCTGCTGGCCGGTGCGGTGCTCAGAAGTCGATCACCGGCACGTCCTTCTGCTTCGGCTTGGCCGCCGGCTTGGGCGCAGCCCTGGGGGCCGCCTTCACGGGCGCTGGCCGCGGCTTTGGACGTCGCGCCGCCGGACGCGGCCGCTTCGGCGCCGCGGGCTTGGCGGGCACTGGCTTGGCCTGCGCGGGCTGCGCGGCCGTCGCGGGCTGCGCGG
Source organism: bacterium (assembly GCA_030425545.1). Classification (GTDB taxonomy): domain Bacteria; phylum Myxococcota_A; class UBA9042; order UBA9042; family UBA9042; genus UBA9042. The sequence continues at coordinate 2,045 of JAUIAC010000329.1, forward strand.
CGGCGGCATCGACCTTCGCTGGCGCCGCGGGTCCGTCGGGCTTCGGCGCCGCGGCGCCAGCCTTCGCCGCGGCGCGGAGCTGCCGTGTGGCGTCCAGCAGGGCCTGGTAGGCAGGGTTCGCCGGCGCGAGCACGACCGCCGCCGAGAGCATCTTTTCGCGCTTGCCGAGGTCGGGCTCCTTGGCCGCCTTGGCCACCAGCAGGGCAGCCTGTCCGGCGTCGCCGGCGGCCTTTTCGGCTGGGGTCCCGCCTCGGGGGACGGACGTTGGCTTCCCGCCTCTGCGCTGCGCTTCTCCAGCGTTGCCGGCGGCCGGGGTCTCCGTCGTGGGGGACGGCGCGCGCCCCGCCGGTGCCTGGCCCCCCGCCTTGCCGCGCTGCGCCGCGCCCTGGGCGGCGCCGAGCGCTGGGCCAGCCGCCGTGGCCGCGGTCGCCCCCCGCCCCGCGTCTTCGCCGCCGTCGCTCAGCCCCAGCAACGCCACCGCGCCCACCCCGGCCAGGACAAGGAGCCCGAGGGCGTACCAGAGCACGCTCACCCCAGAGCTCCGGGCGTCCGCGTCCGCGAGAGGCGCCGGCGCCGCGTCCTGGGCAGCGACGCCCGGTGAGTCGGGGTCGATGACCGCCTGCGACGCGGCGACATCGAAGGCCTCCGTGGGCAGGCTGTCGGGCGTGACCGGCGCGTCGAGGGCAGCGCCATGGTCTGCCGAGGGCCCAGGCTCCACGGCCACCTGCAGCGCCACGGTGGCGTCGTCGCCTGCATCGTCGCCTGCGTCGTCGCCAGCGTGCGCGCCACGTGCCGCGCTGCGGCCAGCGGAGACGTCGGCCTCCGTGTCGGCGTGGGCGCTGCCGACATAGGCCGGCTTGGCCTGCGTCGCGTCGTCCTCGCTGCGCTTGAACGCGTCGCGGACCACAGCGGGGGTCTCCGTACCCGTCGACACGATCTCGTCGACCAGCGCGCCAAGCGCCCACCCGGGGCGCCGCGGCGCGGAGATCAGCCCTTGCAGCTCGGCGGGGACGGGCTGCGGCGTCGCCGCCTCGACCTGGCGCAGCGCAGCTGCCATCTCCTGCGCCGACTGGAACCGCTGGTCCGGCGACTTGGCCATGGCCTTCTCGACCACGGCGACCATCTCGTCGGAGATGTAGGGGCCGCACAGGGGCCGCAGCGGCGGCGGCGGCTCGTTGACGTGCATGAACGCGAGCGCGAAGGAGTCGTCCGCGTCGAAGGGCGGGGCGCCGGTCAGCCCGCGAAAGAGGATGACCCCGAGCGAGTAGAGGTCCGCGCGCCCGTCCACCTCGCGTCCACGCACCTGCTCCGGGCTCATGTAGGCCGGGGTGCCCAAGGCCTGGCCCTCGCCCGTGAGCTCGGAGTCCTTGGTGTGGGCGATGCCGAAGTCGAGCACCTTCACCACGCTGTGGTTGTCGCCGAGGTTGGCGACGATGATGTTGGCGGGCTTGAGGTCGCGGTGGACCAGGCCTGCCTTGTGGGCCTCGCCCAGGCTCTGCAGCACGGGCAGGGCGAGGGCGATGGCCTCGTGCTGGGTCATGCGGCGCTCAGCGGCCTCGATGCGCTTGAACACCTTGTAGAGGTTGGGGCCGCGCAGCAGCTCCATGGCCATGTAGAGCGGCCCGTCCTCCACCTGACCCACGTCGAACACGCGCACCGTGTGCACGTCGGTGAGCCCAGCGGTGATGCGCGCCTCGCGGTAGAAGCGCGCCACCACGTCGTCGTCCGTGGTGGTCGGGTCGACGCTCAGCATCTTGAGGGCCATGGGCTGGCCAGTGCCGGTGTGCTCCGTCGCGTACACCGCGCCGTAGCCACCGCGGCCGAGGATGCCGGTGAGCTTGTAGCGCCCGCCGATGATGTCGCCACGCTTGAAGGCGCGCGCGTCGCGCAGAATCGCCACCTGCTCTCCTCGCTTCAGCTCACGCGCCCGGACGGCGCCCGCGACCCAGGGTGACCCTCGCGCCTACTGAGCGCAGTACAGGTTGTTGTCCCAGCAGCAGTCGCCCGCCTTCACGCAGGCCGCGTCGCACTGGCACGTGGCGCCGGCGGTGTACTTGCCGCACTTGCCCAGGCAGGAGTCGCAGTCGACCTTGCACGAGGTGCTCTCGCCCGACTCGCACTTGCCGTCGCCGCAGGCCTTGGTCGACCCGCCGAAGCTCAGCTTGGCGTTGACGTTCTGGCAGACCTTGGCCTTGTTGACCACGCGCACGTAGGCCCAGCCGGTCTCGTTGGTCGTGCCCGCGGCGTCGGGCTTGAACTTCACCTGGCCGGTCTTGCCGGTGGCGCAGCAGCCGTTGATCTTCGAGTAGCTCACCACCGTGTTCTGACTCGGGGTGGTCCCGGTCGGGCACTTGACGTCGACACAGTCCTCGCCGGCGACGCCGTTGTTGCAGCGGTACCACGCGCAGACCTCCAGCGGCTCCGACGCGGTCCAGCTGACGTCGACGGTGGGGTCGTTGGTGTTGAACGCGTCCTGCACGCTGTACTTGATGTAGTCCGCGTCGTAGGGCGTCTTGAAGTGGACGTCAGGGTCGAGCACCAGCGCGGCCGTGGAGTCCTTGAACGTGCCCACGTTGTACGCCGTGCCGGTGCTGTAGCCGGACTCGTACTTGTCCGACGCCGAACACAGCGGCGCCGAGCTCCCGGTGGTCTTGCACACGCCCGCCACGGTCGGATCCGTCACGCTGCACACCTGCGACGTGGTGCAGTTCTTGTGCACGGTCCACCCGGTCCACGCCCAGTTGCTGCTCGACGTGGAGCAGGTGGTCGAGCTGCCCGTGCAGCCCGCGTACGCCTTGCGCACGAGCACGTCGCCGCCGTTGCTGCTGCTGGCGCACTTGTACTCGGTCTTGAGCGCGGTGTTGCCGCACTTGCTCTGCTTGTTGGCGTACTCACCGGAGGCCGAGCAGCACGTCGTGTTCGGGTTGCACTGGGTGTCCTGCTTGGAGCCGAACACCAGCTTGGCGCTCACCTCCTGGCAGACGTTCGACGCGTTGGACACGCGCAGGTACACGGTGCCGGTCTCGTCCGTGGTCCCGGGCGCGTCGGGCTTGAAGCTCAGGGTGCCGCTCTTGGCCTCCATGCAGCAGCCGTTGGGCGACGCGGAGCTGACCGAGAAGAAGCTCGAAGACGTCGTACCCGCGGGGCAGCTCACCGGCTTGCAGTCCGTGCCGTTGCCGCCCTTGGCGCACTGGTAGTACGCGCACACGCGGACCTTGTCCTGGCCGTTGAACTCCACCTGCACGCGCGGGTCGGTGAGGTTGACCAGGTCCTTGATGCCGTACTTCAGGTAGTCGTAGTCGTACTTGCTGCCGAAGAGCACCTTGGGGCTGAGCACGTAGGCCGACGACGAGTCGTTGAAGGTCCCGAGGCTGTACGCCTTGGAGATCGACGTGCCCGACTCGTACTTGTCGGTCTTGCTGCACAGCGGGTTCACCGCTGGCTTGCAGGTCCCGGCGGTGTTGACGCTGCTCACGCTGCACACCTCGCTGCCGCTGCACTGCTTGTACGTGGTCCACGTGCTCCAGCTGCGGTTGGCCACAGCGGTCGAGCAGGTGGTGGAGCTGCCCGTGCACCCGGCGTAGGCCTTGCGCACCTGCACCTTGGCGCCGGTTGCGGTGGAGCTGCACTTGTACTGCGTCTCCAAGGCGGAGTTGGCGCACTTGGTCTTCTGCGTGGCGTAGCTGCCCGCGCCGTCGCAGCAGGTGGTGTTGGGCGAGCACTGCGTGTCCTGCTTGCTGCCGAACACCAGCTTGGTCGAGACCTCCTGGCAGATGGGCGCGGCGTTGAAGATGCGCAGGTAGACCTGACCCGACTCGTTGGTGGTGCCCGCCGCGTTGGGCTTGTAGGACAGCGTGCCCGCCTTGGCGGTCTTGCAGCAGCCGTTGGGCTTGCCGCCGCTGACAAAGCTGCGCGTCGACGCGGTGCTGCCCGCAGGGCACTGCACCGGCAGGCAGTCCTTGCCGTTGGCCCCCTTGAGGCAGCGGTAGTACGCGCACACCGACACCTCCGACGCGCCGGTCCACTCGACGTGCACCTTGGGGTCCGTGAGGTTGAGCTTGTCGGTGATCTGGTAGCGGAAGTAGTCGCTGTCGTACTGGTTCTTGAAGTGCACCTTCGGGCTCAACACCTTCGCCGGAGACGAGTCGTCGTAGTCGCCGAGGTTGTAGGCCGACGAGTAGTAGGTGCCGCTCTCGTACTTGTCGGTCTTGCTGCACAGCGGGTCGCTCAGCGGCTTGCACACGCCGGGCAGGCTGGTCGAGCTCACCACGCAGGTCTCGTTGGTGGTGCAGTCCTTGACCGTCTTCCACGACGACCAGGTGTAGTAGGTCGACGACACGGAGCACGTCGCGCTCTTGCCGGTGCAGCCGCGCCAGGCCTCGCGCTTCTGCACGTTGCCGCCGGGGTTGGTCGACGAGCACTTGTACTCGGTCTTCGCCGCCGAGCTGCCGCACTTGGTCGTGCTCGTGGCGAAGGTGCCCTGGCTCGTGCAGCACGTGCTGCCGGGGTTGCACTGCGTCTTCTTCTCGGCGCCGAACTCCAGCTTCACCGACGCCTCCTGGCAGATGGCGGAGTCGTTGCGGATGTT
>JAUIAC010000330.1 GCA_030425545.1 bacterium
CGGGCGGCGGAGCGCTTGGGGCCGGACCCCGCCCCGGGCTGCTTGCCGGGCTGCTGTGCGCGACGCTCTTGGCCGGCTGTGGAGCGGCCCCACCCTCGCGGCTGGCCGACGACCGTGACCCCGACCGTCCCGCCGATCAGCCGCTGCTCGCCGACGCCGAGGCGGGCCACTTCCTGCCTCCGGCCCGCCGCTTCGTGCACCCGGCGCTGCGGACGCGCCTCCGCCGTCATCGTCCGGCGGGGCCGGGGCGGCAGGCCCGCGCGCCGCGCAGCCGTCGAAACCTGCGCTCTCGGGCGCTGTGGCGCGCGTCTCAGGTGGGCGGCGCCGATCGTCGCGGGTCGCCGAGGCCGACGCGCCGGGCCCAGGCCACCGCAGGGGACGCCGCGACGGCGCCGAAACGCCGGGCTAGCGCAGGGCACGCGCGCCTCGACGCAGGGCAGGGCGACGCGCTCCCCGCGGGCGCGCAGCAGCGGCTCGAGGTGGCGCGCGGCCTGCTGGGCTCCGCCGGGCTCGACAAGCGCGCGTTCGTCGACCACGTGCTCCACGCCGCGGGGGACACCGTGCGGGTCTCGCCCAAGCAGGCCTACGCCGCGGGGCTCTGGCGCGCGCTGAAGCGTCGTCGCGTCTCCCGGCGCGCCCTGCGCCCCGGTGACGTCGTCTTCTTCCGCCACACGCTCGACCTGAACCGCAATGGCCGCGCAGACGACGGGGTCACCTGGTCGGCCCTGGTCACCGTAGTGGAGCCCGACCGCGTCCTCTTCATCGGCCAGCGCGCGGGACGGGTCCGCCGCATGTCGCTGTCCCTGGCGGCGCGCCGCGTGGTCCGCGACCGCGCCGGGCGCGTGCGCAACACGCGGCTCGTCCGCTGGCCCGACGACAGCCGGGCGCGGACCGCTGGCGAGTGTGTCGTCGGCTTCGCCCGGCCCTGACCCGGGTTCGCGGGGGCTCGCTGCACCGAGGCCGACCTCGTCCCGTGCCGGACACGCCGGCGCCTCGTGGCCAGCCGATCTCGGTCCAAGCCAGTCAATTTCTTGCGCGATCGGCTGACCCTACGAGACTGCGAGAGAACCCGCGCCCACGGAGGCCGCCATGGACCTGCTCGCAGCCATTCAGCCCGGTCGAACCTACGTCCTCTTCCTGCGTGGCGCGCGCCACCGCGGGATCGTGCTGCGGAAGTCGCCGCGCATCATCGAGATGTCGTGTGAGGGCCAGCTGCTCCGCATCGACGCGCGCGCGGTCTGGGCCGTGCTCGAGCCCAAGGACGAAGACCGGCGCCTCACCGCGTGATCCACACCATGGTCGCGCCCGCGCCGCCCTCGCCCTGATGCCCGCCGCGCGAACGCGCCACCTGCGGGTGCTTGCGCAGGTGCTGGGTCACCGCAGACTTCAGGGCCCCCGTGCCCACGCCGTGGACCACCACCACCCCACGCACGCCGGCGACCACCGCGGCGTCGAGCGCGCGGTCCACCTCATGCAAGGCCTCGTCCACGCGCATGCCGCGTAGGTCGCACGTGCGGTCGCGAAAGCTGGCCGTGTCGTGGTCGTCGCTCGGCCCGTCCAGGTCAGCGCTGGCGAGCGCCGCCTGTGGCTTCGCGTGCGCCCCCTGGACGCCCGTGGTGGCCCGTCGACGCGGCTTCTTGGCGCCAGCGCTCGCTGGCTGCAGATCCGACACCTTGGCCCGAAGCTCCAGCCCGCCTGCTGTGACCCGGACCTCTCCGCGCTTGAGGTCGATCTCCACGACGTCGACCGCCCGCCCGAGCCCCACATGCCACACGGCGTCGCCAGGGCGCAGCGTCGTCGGGTCCAGCTCGCCTCGCCGCTCCACCGGCGCGCCCTTGACCCGGTTCTGGGCCGCGCGCGCCTCGCGCTGCCGGGCCGCGAGCTTGCGTGAGAGCCGACCGATGTCCGCCACGTTCTCCTTCGGATCGGTCAGCCGCCGCTGCGCGTCACGCGCCTCGTTGAGCGCGTCGCGGAGCGCTCGCAGCGTCTCGCCGGCCTGCTTCTCGATGCGCTGGTCGGCGGCGCGCTTCTCGGCCAGGCGCTGCTGGTCGAGTCGCTGACGGGCCTGCTCGGCGAGCGTGTGCTGCCGCTCCGCTGCCCGCAGCTCGGCGGCCAGCTGGCTCCGCATGTCCTGCAGCGTGGCCAGCAGACGCTCGGTCTCCGCGCCGCCGCCACCGATCAGCGCGCTCGCGCGCTCGATGACGCCGCGGTCCAGGCCCATCCGCGCCGCGAGCGCCATGGGGCTCGACGACCCGACCGCGTTGAGCTCCAGGTGGTAGCTCGGGGCGTCGCGCTTCAGCGTCAGCGCCGCGTTGGCGAAGCGAGGGTCCGCCAGCGCGAGCAGCTTCACGCTCTCGAAGTGCGTCGACGCCAGCCCAAGGCAGGGCCGGTCGGCGAAGGCCTCGAGCATGGCCCGCGCCAGCGCCGCGCCAGCGCTGGGCTCAGTGCCTGCCGCCAGCTCGTCGAGCAGCACCAGGGCCGGTGGTCCATCCGAGCTCACGACTGCCGCGGCCGACTGGGACGCTCCAGGCTCCGACAGCCGCCCGCCAGGCGCGCGCGAGGGCCTCGCCGCGGTGGCGTCGAGGGCCGCCTGCACGCGCTTGAGGTGGCCCGAGAAGGTCGACAGGCCCTGGTCGAGATCCTGCGCGTCGCCCAACACCACGTGGGTGCTCGACACCCACGGCACCACGGTCGCGTCACCCGCGGCGACAAAGAGCCCGTGGGCGGCCATCTCCACCGCGAGCCCGGCTGTGGTCAGCGACACGGTCTTGCCGCCCCCGTTGGGTCCGCTCACCACCAGCCAGCGCGCAGGGGGCACGATGGCGATGGTGTTCGGGACCACGTCGACCCCCTCCAACACCAGCAGGGGGTGGCGTGCGCGCCGCAGGTCGAGCCGTCCGTCGTCGCTCAGCGCCGGGCGCCGCAGGTCCAGGTCGCCCGCCAGCGCCGCGGCGGCGAGGGCGAGATCCAGGGCGGTCAACGTGCGCGCCAGGCGACGGATGTCGTCGGCCGACGCCCCCACCGCCTCGCTGAACATCGACAAGATGCGGTGCTCCTCGCGTTTGACCGCCTCGTGGGCCAGCGCCAGGGCGTTGTTGGCCTCGACCACCTCTTGGGGCTCGACGAAGGTGGTCTGGCCGGTGTGCGAGCTGCCGTGGATGATGCCGTCGATGGCGCGTTTGTCGCTCGAGCGGACCGGCAGCACGTAGCGCCCGTCGCGCACGGTCCAGTAGTCGTCCTGAAGCAGCCCCTGGTCGTCGGTGTCCTTCATCAGCGCGCCGATGCGGGTCCGGAGCCCGGTCGCCCGCCGCCGGACGTCCGCGCGGAGGCGCGCCAGGTCCTCGCTGGCCTCGTCGACGAGCTGGTCGTCTTCGTCGAAGGCGTCGCTGAGGCCAAAGGCGAGCTGTCGCAGCGCCGGGAGGGCGCCCGCTTCCGCTGCCAGCGTCGGGGCGTGCGGCTCCCAGCTCGGCGCCGCGTCGTGTACGCGCACCGCGCAGCGGAGCAGGGCGCCCAAGGGCCGCAGGGCCTCGCCGTCGAGCACACCGCCCCGCTGAGCGCGGCCGAGCGCGTCGTCGAAGCTGAGGCGCTCGAAGAGCTGCGGCGCGAGCTGCTCGCGGCGGAGCGCCACCGCCTCCTGGCACCGACCGAGGCGTTGGACCGCGACGTCACGGGACGGCGCGCGGCTCAGGTCGCGGGCGGCGCGCGCGCCCAGATCGGTGGCGCAGCGACCTGCGAGCGCGCGCAGCACGCGGTCGAAGGCGAGCGCGTCGGGGGGCGTGGACATGGGTGCATCCTCGAGCGTGGGCGAGCGGCCTGGCGTCGCGCGGACAGGACGAGGGGGCCGATTCGCGGCGACAACCCGTCGGCGCGACCGCGACCTGGCGCCGTGGTCGCGTCGACTTCCCCTTGGCGCTGGCGCCTTCTATCATCGCCCGGCCCCGGGCCGAAAGTGCGGCACGGCAACCCGGCGAGGACCATGCACGACGACAGTGTCACCGCCCCCGCGGCGCCCTTGGACCGAGGTCGTCTGCGCAAGACCTGGGGTGAGTTCCGTCGCGAGGGCCGCGGGCACACCACCCTGCTCGGCAAGCGGGTGCCCTTCGTCGGCCGGCGTCCGCAGCTCGAGGCGGTCTACAACGCCCTGCGTGACGCGTTGAACCGGCGCGAGGTGCAGATCGCGTGGGTCCACGGGCCAGACGGCGTCGGCAAGTCCCGGCTGCTCTCCGAGCTCGAACGGGCCGTGGCGCCGAACCGCCGCGGCGTGGGGTGGATGAACGTGTCCACCGCGCCCGACGCGAGCGGCCCGACCACCCTTGTGGGCAAGGTGCTGCTGGCGATGTTGGGCGGCGACGTGGTCATGTCCGACACGCTCCCCTGGCAGCGCGCGATGCGTCAGCTTGCGGAGATCGTGGGGGAAAAGCACGCGTCGGAGTGCATGAACGTGGTCGCCCCGCTGGTGGGTCTGCGCCACCCGGAGGAAGACGAGGAGGCCGTGTTCCGGAGCCGCGAGGCGACGCCCGACGTCGCCGTGCAGTTCGCTTCGAGCCTGCTGCGCAGCCGTGGCCGCATGGGACCCTTTGTGATCCGCATCGACGCGACCCGCGGCGGCATCGACGAGGTGGCCCACTTCGCCCGGAGCATGGTCGACGGCCTCGCGGGGATCGCCGCGGCGGTCCTGGTCGAGGCGCGCATCCCGCCGCCGCGCGGGGTCGACGGCATGGAGCTGGCGCTCGAGCCCATCGACGAGGCGGCGTCGAGCCGCTTGGTGCAGCACCTCATCCGTGACCTCGACGACGCCCCTGAGGGGCTGGAGCAAGAGCTGGTGAACCGCGCGCGCGGCAACCCCGAGCGGCTGCTCGACCTGGTGCGCGGCATGGTCGCGGCCCGCGACATCGAGGTGACCGACGGCAGCTGGTCGTGGCGCGGGCAGACCGAGCCCGGCGTGACGCGCTTTCTGCCCGACAATCAGGAGACCGCCGGTGCGGTGCCGCTCCCGGATCGCATCGCGCGGCTGCCGGACGAGCTCCGCGGCGTCCTCGAGATCGCGGCGACCTTCGGCGAGGTGTTCTGGTTTGGCGGGGTCTTGTCTGTGCGGCGGGCCTCGGGCGAGGACAACGACGCGGGCATGTCGGACCGGGACCGCACGTGGCTGAAGCAGTGTCTGCTGCACATGCAGAGCATGGAGCTGGTGACCTACGTCGAGCACTCCAAGATGAGCCGTGAGCTCGAGTTCCGCTTCGAACACCCGGGGGACGCCCAGCGCCTCACGTCAGCCATGGCCGCGGATCGCCGCCGCCGCTGCGCCAGGCTCGCCGCGCAGTGGCTCAACGCGCGTCCGCGCCAGGACCCGGTGGCCGACGCGGCGCGCATTGCGGAGCTCTACCAGCACGGCGGCCGGCTGCGCATGGCGGCCGAGCGCTTCAAGGAGGCGGGCGACGCGGCGCGCAACGTGGGGCAGGTGCAGCGCGCGGTGACGCTCTACGGAACGGGCGCGCAGCTGGTGGACAACGACGACGCCGACGTGGGCGCAGACCTGCGGGTGGCCTACGGCGGCGCGCTGCTGCGGCTCAGCCGACATGCCGAGGCCGAGCCGGTGCTCCTGGAAGGGCTGCGCCTCGCGCGCTGCCTGGACGACGACGCCCGCTGTGGCGTGGCGCAGCTGCGGGTGGCGCAGGTCGCCCGGGCGTCCGGGCGCTACGAAGCCGCGCTGCGCTTCCTCGACGGGTCGTTGAAGCACCTGCGGGTGGCCGGCGCGCACCGGTGGATCTCCGACGTGATGGACGAGATCGGCCTGGTGCACCTCGTCCGCGGGGAGAAGGACGCGTACCGGCAGGCGCTGGCGCACTTCCTCAAGGCGCTGGCCCTGCGCCGGCGCGCGGCGGACCGGCGGGTGGTCGCGCGCAGCCTGTGCCACATCGCGCGCATCCAAGTGGCGCGTGGGCACGCGGACGACGCCCTCGACGCGGCCAAGGAGGCGGTCCAGATCAGCGACCAGATCGCGGATCGCTGGGGCTCGGCCAAGGCCCAGACCGTGTTGGGCGAGGTCCTCGCGGCCGCGGGTCGGCAGACGGCCGCGCTCAGCGCCTGGGCCAAGGCGGGAGAGCTCGCGGGCGAGGTGGGCGACGCGTCGCGCCGGCTCCAGGTGACCATCTTGCAGGCCGAGACGCTGATCGCCATCGGCCGCTGGGAAGAGGCCGCCGCGGTCATGGTCAACGCCCTCGACGCGGGCCGGGAGATCAACGATCCCGAGCTCTTGAGCGGCATCTACCGGGTCCAGGCGGCGATCAGCCTCGAGCGCGACGCGCTTGAGACGGCCGACCTGGACAGCCAACAGGCCGTCGAGGTCGCGCGCGAGAGCGGGGCCCGCGTGCAGGTCGCGCTGGCGCAGCTCGTGCGTGGGTGCGTGCTCGGCACACGGGCCCTCAACGAGGCCGGCGTGACCAGCACAGCGGTCGACCGGCAGGCCACGGACGCCTTCGAGGACGGGCTGCAGACCCTCCGCGAGATGGGGGACCTGGTCCACCGGGTCACCGGGCTGCGGTCCTACGTGAACTACCTGAGTCAGCGCGGGGGCGGCCCTCGCCTGTCGGAGGTCGAGCACCG
>JAUIAC010000331.1 GCA_030425545.1 bacterium
CCCAGGTGAAGGTGCGCAAGCAGGCCACGGGCGCCGTGCGGGTGAAGCAGGGCGGCAGCGCGGCGCCGGTCGACGGCAACGCCACGGACGTCGACCTGGTCGCCGGTGAGATCGCCCGGGCAGAGTCCGCGTGCGTCGGCAAGCCGGTGCTGCGCGCGGAGCTGCAGGGGTGTCTGGGCACCCGGTGCCAGCCAGAGCGGGAGCGTGCCCGCTTCTTGCAGCTGCTCGACCTGAAGCCGGGGGTCCAGCTGCGGCCGGGCCTGCTCGCCCTCGGGCGCGCGCGGCTGGAGAAGACCCGCTTCTTCGAGGTGCGCCACGTGCGCTGCCACGCCTCTCGCGACGGCGCGTCGATCACGGTGCAGGTGCGGGGCAACAGCGTCATCCGCCGGGTGCGTTTTGTCGGCAATCAGGCGCTCTTCACCGACGAGCTGCGCAACAAGGTGCAGCTGCAGCCGGGCGACGTGCTCAACCCCGGGACGCCGGAGGCCAAGCGCCTGGTGGAGCAGCAGCGGCGCTCGCTGCAGAGCGCCTACTCGCGGGAGGGCTTCGACGACGTCACGGTGTCGCTGCAGGTGGTCGACATCGGCGTCGGGCAGGTGGAGCTGCGGGTGACGCTGGAGGAGGGCGACCGCAAGCGGGTCACCGACCGGCAGCTGAACATCGCCGACCGCCACGTGCCCACCGAGCGCGAGCGGGCGGCGGGCCTGTCTTGTCGGCCGGTGAGCGAGCGCGAGCTGCTGCGGGTCAGCGGGCTCAACGACGTCGACGTGTTCACCCGCCGCGCTGGCGTGCGGGGGCGGAGCCGCATTCGCGAGCGGCTGCGGCGGCTGGGCTACGGCAACCCCAAGGTCTCGGTGAGCCTCAACGAGGCGACGCAGCAGGTGCTGGTTCAGGTGCAGCTCGGGCAGTGCAACGTGGTCCGCGTGTTCGAGCGGGAGGTGGCCGTAGGGCGCGGCGCGGGCACGGCGTGGCGGGAGAGCGACGACGACGACGTGCTCTCGGCCCTGCCCTTCGCCCAGAGCGGCGTGTTCGACCTCGACGAGGCCGACCGGGGGCGGCGCGCGCTCAACGCGCTGTTGGAGAACCGGGGCTACCTCTTCAGCGAGGTGGAGCTCGACGTGCGCGAGGTGCCACGGGCCTGGAACAGCCGGGTGCAGCGCGCGATCACCTACCGGGTGACCACCGGCTACCAGGCGCAGATCCGCGGCATGCGCTTCCCCGGGGCCAAGCACTTCAAGACGGCGGAGCTCGCCGAGGTGGTCACGACCAAGCCCTACGACTTCTTCGGCGACGGCGGCTTTCTGCAGACCGCCCAGCTGCTCGGCGATCTCGACCGGCTGACCCAACACTACCGCGACGCGGGCTTCTTCGAGTTTGGCTACAAGCTGATGTCCGACGGCAACAGCGAGACGGTGACCGGCCTCCAGCGCCGCAAGTCGCGAGCCGCGGACGAAGAGCGGGTCGAGGTCACCCTCGGAGACAAGGGCTTCTTGCTGCGCCGGCCCGTGGGCGAGCACTTCATCTACCTCGACGTGCCGGTGGTGGAGGGGCGGCGGACCAAGCTGGTCAAGCTCGAGCTCGGGGAGCTGCCAGCGGCGTCGCACGTGCGGGTGCGCAAGGCCCTGGCGCTCCAGCCCGGCCAGGTGCTCTCCCACGCGATGATGGCGGCGGGCGTGGGCCGCGTGCGGGACTGGTACGAGGAGCACGGCTACTTTCAGTCCAAGGTCGAGGTCTACTGCCGCGTCCGCGGGGCGTCGTCGGCCAGCCTGACCGCGCGCGTGCAGACGCCCGAGGACCCGTGCCTGCAGCCGGTGGTGCCGCCAGGGACGACGTGCACCGAGCGCGCGGCGCCGCTGGATCGCTGCCAGGAGAGCGCCAAGGCCGACACGGTGATCAAGACCCGGGCGTGCCGCCCCGACGAGTGGTGCCCCTGCAGCCGGGCCCGCATCTTGGCTGAGGAGGTCGACCTGCACGTGCGGGTGCACGAGGGGCCGCGGGTGCGCTTTGGCGAGGTCTTCGTCGCGGGCAACTTCGTCACGTCGACGGAGCTGATCACGGACCTGCTGCCGCGCTACGACAGCGTGTATTCGGGCAAGCAGCTCTTCACCGCGCTACGCAAGGTGCGGAACATCGGCGTGTTTCGCTCGGTGTCCTTCGTCCGCATCGGCGCGGACGAGTGCCCGCCGCGAGACCACGTGGCGCTGATGGTGCGGGTGGTGGAGAACGATCACATCACCTTCGACATCGACGCCGGCTTCCAGACCGCCAACGTACAGCGCAACGATCTCGACAACCTGAGCACGGTCGGCGAACCGCCGAAGCTGCTGGTGGACACGCTGGAGCACCTGGTGAGCGCGGGGGCGCGGCTCAACGCCGGCGTGGGCGAGCGCATTGGCGCGACGTTGCCGCAGCTGGTGCTGACCGGGAGCGTCGACGCGCGCGACAGCAACTTCCGCGGGCAGGGCGAGGAGCTGCGTGGGGTCCTGCGCATCGGCGTCAGCTCGAACCTGCGCGACCTGGTCAAACAGCCCTTCTCCCTCGGATTGGCGGCCGTGTCGTGGACGATCCCGCGGCTCGGGCCTGACATCGCCCTGCGGCTGGTGCCCTTCGCCTCGCGCGACTTCGTCACCACCACCCTGGACATCGACAAGATCGGCGCCGCGGCCGAGATCTCCAAGCGCTTCGTGCGCTCCCTGAGCACCTCACTCGGTGTGGAGGCCGCCTCGGTGCGGTGGCGCGACCAGCGCAGCGCGGACCTCACGCCCTTCGGTGGCCAGTACAAGGCGATCTTGCGGGCGACCTGGGACCGGACCGACTCCCCCATCAACCCGACGCGCGGGCTCTCGGCGACCAGCTCCGTGGCGCTGATCAACGCCACCATCGAGAACAACAACGCCGCGATCACCGGCAGCTTCGTCAAGGTCGAGGGCAAGCTGAAGTGGCACGCGACCCTCCGCAAGACCCTGACCCTGGCGCTGATGCTCCGCGGCGGCTTCGCCGACGTCCTGGGCACCTCCAAGCAGGCCGTGCTGCCGTCGAACGAGGCCTTTCGTCTGGGTGGGCAGCTCGGTGTCCGCGGTGTGCGCGACAACGGCGTGCTGCAGTACGACCGCAGCGGGGCGCCCAAGGCCGTGACGACGACCGACGAGTCCACGTGCACGGGCGACAACGTGCCCCCGGGCTGCGCCACCACCAGCGAGACGGTCATGGACAGCGGCAACGTGCTGCTGGCGGGCTCGATCGAGGGGCGCTTTCCCCTGGTGCGGCGCTTTGGCCTGTGGGGCGCCTTCTTCTGGGACTGGGGCGGCATCGGCGCTGGCCCCGCCGACATGCAGAACCCGCTCGCCTATCGCCACGGCGTCGGCGTGGGGCTGCGCTTCCTGGTGTCGGGGCAGATCCCCCTTCGCATCGACTACGGCGTCGCGGTGGACCGGCGCTGCGCCGTGGCGCTCAGCAGCAGCGGGCAGTGCGGCGCGCTCGAGGACTTCGGTCAGCTGCAGGCAGGGCTGCTCTACGCGTTCTAGAAGGATAGGGAGAGCGCGAAGGGAGCGGTCCCCTAACGTCCCACGAGCAGCCCGTGGAGCTCGTCGTAGCCCTGGGGGCCGCGCAGCTCGCGCACCACCACCCCCTTGGCGTCGACCACGAAGGTCGCCGGGATGGCCGAGACCCGAAACTGGCCGTGTACGAAGCCGTTGGCGTCGAGCAGCACCGGGAAGTCGTAGCCCTTGTCGCGCATGAACCCGCGGATGTCGGGCACGTCTTCGGCCGACACGGTGACCACAGCGAAGGCGCCGGTCGGGCCACCCGCCGCCCGGTGCAGGCGCTGGATGACGGGCGCCTCCTCGACGCACGGCGCGCAGTTGGGCCCCCAGAAGTGGAGCAGGTGGCGCTTGCCGGGCATGGGGACCGGCACGCGGGTGGGCTTGGGCTGCGGCGTCGCGGTGAGCACCGGCAGCACGCCGCGGGGGGCCTGCTGGCCCTCCAGGCCGCTCGGCGCAGGGGTCTGCTGCCGCAGGCCAATGGCGGCGAAGGCGAGCGCCAGGGCGAGGCCCACGGCCACGATGGCGGCGGAGCGCCGTCCGGTCGGCGGCGGGGGCGCGGCCGCGGGGCGAGCGGGCGGCGAGGCGGGGGTTGGGCTCATGGCGATGACCTCCGGGGGCTACTTGGCGCGGCGGGCGGCGTCACCGCCGCGGCGCTTGGCCGAGCTGTCCTTTCCGTGCGCGCGGTCCCCCGGCTTGCCCTTGTGGTGCGGCGAGGTGCCCTGTCGCTCCAGGCGCTCCAGGGCCTCTTCGAGCTTCTTGATGCGCTTGTCGGCCGAGAGCTTCTTGCCGAGGCCCTTCATCACGCGGCGCATGTGTCCGGCGAGGCGGAAGTAGGGCTCTCGCGTCAGGGCCTGCCGCAGGGGCCCACGGGACGCCGGCTCGCTGAGGGCGCCGAGGGCGGACACCACCTGGTGGCGAAAGCGCACGCTGCGGACGTGGAGCAGCCCCTCGAGGTGCTCACGCACCGCCTCGCGCACGGCCTCGATGCGCGAGGCGTAGGCCGCCAACGCCAGGGTGGCCTGCGCGCGCAGCGCCTTGCGGTGTCCAGGGCGCGTCGCGTCCCAGATGCGGTCGAGGTCGCGGGGGTCGGCCAGCCTGGCGAGCAGCATCAGCGCGGTGCCCTGAAGCCGGTGGCCAAAGGAGGGCCAGCCCGTGGCCTCGAGCAGCAGCGGCCGGCTCCGGCGGCGATCCACCGCGAAGACCGCGCGCAGGGCGGCGGCTCGGACGCTGGGGGACGCGTCCTTGCGGGCCGCGCGCGTCAGCAGCGGCAGGCTGGCCATGTCGCGATGCTGGCCAAGGGCGGCAGCGGCGGCGCGCCGGACCACCGACTCCGGGTCCTTGCGGAGGGCCCGTTGGAGGCCCGCGCGGACGGCGTCGCGCGCCGCGGCGCCCAGGACCTTGGCGGCGTGCGCGCGCACGTGCCGCGCCTTGTCGCGCCGCAGCACGTCGAGCAGGTCCCGCACCACCGGACGCCGGTGCAGCTGGCCCTTGAGCGCCTCCACGGCGCGGTAGCGTGCGTCGGCGTGCGCAGCGTGGCGCGCGGCGCCCCGCAGCAGGTCTGGGCTGCCCTTGATCTTCCACGCCACGAGCAGCCGCATGTCGGGGTCCACCATCACCCAAGACGGCGCCTGCGGCATGGGCAGGTCCAGGCTGGCGCGCGCGCTGTCGAGCAGCACCTTGTGCACCTGGACGCGGCCCCCGGTCGCGACCGCCACCTCGACGGGCAGCCGAAAGAGCGGCCGCTGGCCGTCGACCCCCTGCGTCTGCTGCAGGTGCACGTGGAGCTGGCCCTTGCGCCACTGCAGCTTGGCCGTGACCCGCGGCGCACCCGGCTGGCGCAACCAGCGCTGAAAGAAGCCCCGCAGGCTGCGCCCGCTCTCCGCCTCGAGCGCCTTGCGCAGGTCGACCGTCTCCACGCTGGTGTGCCGATGGGCCTTGAGGTAGCGCGCGATGCCGGCGTCGAACACCGCGTGTCCCAGGCGCTCGCGCAGCATGTGCAGCACCCAGGCGCCCTTGGGGTAGGCGTGGCCGTCGAAGAGCTCGCTCGGGTGGCGGTAGCGGTCCGTGACCACGGGGCGGGGCGTGCTGCGGTCGGCCCCCAGGGCAGCGCGGCGCGCCCCGGCCATCTGCTCGGCGAAGCGGTCCGGCCCCAGGGCGTGCAGGGTCCAGAGCTTCTGGTAGTAGGTGGCGAAGCCCTCGTTGAGCCACAGGTCGGCCCAGGTGCGACAGGTGACCAGGTCGCCGAACCACTGGTGCGCCAGCTCGTGCGCCAGCAGGCCCTCGATGGTGCGGTCGTGATCGGTGGCGTCGGAGCCCACGGCGCGCGTGGTCAGCGTGGTCAGCGTGATGTTCTCCATGCCGCCCGCGACGAACTCGTCGACGTAGAGGTGGCCGTAGCGCGGGTGGGGGTAGCGCGTGCCGGTGAGCTTCTCGAAGAGGTCCAGCATCTGCCCCGTGCGGCGGCCGATCTTGGCGACCCGGCGGGTGTGGCGCTTGTCGGCCCAGGACTCGATGCGGACCCGCTTGTGGGGGTGCCGGGAGGCCACGTAGGGACCCGCGGCGACGTTGAGCAGATAGACGGGATAGGGCGAGGGCATGCGGTAGCGCGTCTCGCGGGTGCGGCCGCGCCCGGTGACCCCGAGGGGCTCGCCGTTGCTGAGCACGGTCCAGCCCTTGGGCGCGGTGACGCGGAGGTCCCAGGTGAGGCGCTCGTCGGGATCGTCCGGCGAGGGCAGCCAGTGCCGCGCGCCGTGGGTCTCGCCTTGGGTCCAGATGTGGTCCGGGCGGTCGGGCTCGTCGGCGTCTTTGGCGATGAAGGTGAGCCCCATGGCCGGCCGCGTGACCGACCAGCGCAGGGTCACGGCGAAGGGGGTGCCCGCCTTGGCGCCGGCCAAGGGCAGCCTCAGGACGTCGCCGTCCTGGCGCGTCGACGCGGGCGCAGGCTTGCCACCGACGCTCAGGCTCACCGCGGAGAGTGCGAGATCACGGGCGTAGAGCGTCAGGACAGCCCCCGGCGCGCGCGCCACGCCGCGGTAGGTCACGACGCCCT
>JAUIAC010000012.1 GCA_030425545.1 bacterium
TCTTCCACGTCGAGGTGAAGAGCTCCAAGGAGCTGGACGCCATGAAGGCGGAGGCCGAGGAGCGCCGCGCGGCCGCCAAGGCGCAGCTACAGGAGACCCACGTCAGCGCCGACGCGCTGCACGAGGGAGGCGACGCCGACGGGGCGTCGAGCCCCGCTGTCGCGCGCAACGACGAGGCCCCGCCCAAGGTGCAGACCCTCACGCGGGCCCGGCCGAAGCTCGGCCGCAACGACCCGTGCTGGTGCGGCAGCGGCAAGAAGTACAAGAAGTGCCACATGAAGTCCGACGACGAGTCGATGTACGCCGTGGCGGGCGCCAACGAGGGCGAGGGCGACGGCGCACAGCCGCCCGCGTGACGTTCAGGTGACCCTGGTCGCCACCCCGGCAGCCGAGGTTGCTTTGGCGGCAGACGTTCCTACCTTTTCCCCCAGCGGCCCCGGATCTTGGGCGTCGCAACCCAAGGCCGAGAGCGGCTGAAGCAGGAGAGCAGAATGAGCAGGATCTGGACCCGGACCTTCCTCGTAGCGATGTTGGCCTCAGCGGTCGCTTGCAGCAGCGACGACGGCAAGGGCAGCACCCCCGTGACCGACACCGGCACCGCCGCCACCGACGCAGGTGAGGACGGGGGCGGCGGAGCCGACACCGGCTCGACCGACGCGGGATCCTCCGATGCGGGCAACACCGACGCCGGCAACACCGACGCCGGCAGCACCGACGCCGGCAGCACCGACGCGGGCAGCTCCGACGCCGGCAGCTCCGACGCCGCGGTCTCCGACGCGGGCAACACCGACGCCGGCAGCTCCGACGCCGCGGTCACCGACGCCACCGACAACGACGCGGGCGCCTCCGACGCCACCGACAACGACGCGGGCGCCTCCGACGCGGCTGGCGGCGACGCCACCCAGGGCGACGCCGGCTCGGACGTGAGCGGCAACAACCTGACCCCGGCCAGCGCGCTGAAGAAGGGCGAGCTGCTCATCACGGAGATCATGCCCAACCCCGCGGTCGTCAGCGACAACGACGCCGAGTGGTTCGAGATCGTCAACACCACGACCATGGACGTCGACCTCAACGGGCTGATCATCGAGGACTTCTACAAGAACAGCTACGTGGTCAAGGGCTCGGGCCCGACCGTGCTCAAGGCCGGTGAGTACGCGGTCTTCGCCAAGAGCGACGACAAGGCCAAGAACGACGGCCTGCCTGTGACCCACGCCTACGGCACCAAGATCGCGCTCGGCAACAGCAGCGGCAAGATCGTCCTGCGCGCCGACAACAGCACCGTCATCGACGAGGTGGCCTACTTCTCGGGCGGCGACAAGGGCTGGCCCAGCGTCGTCTCGGGCAAGGCTGTGCAGCTCAGCAGCGCCGCCACGAGCACCGAGGTCAACGACAACGGCAACAACTGGTGCGTCGCGCAGGCCAAGTACGGCGCCAACAACGCGGGCTCGCCGGGCAAGGCCAACCCCAAGTGCGAGCCCGACGAGGACAAGGACGGCACGGTCGACATGGCCGACAACTGCACCAAGGTCGCCAACAGCAGCCAGTACGACGAGGACGGCGACGGCCTCGGCAACAGCTGCGACAACTGCCCGAAGGTCAAGAACCCCGACCAGAAGGACAGCGACAACGACGGCGTGGGAGACGCCTGCCCGCCGCCCGTCTGCGGCGACGGCAAGACCACCGGCGACGAGGAGTGTGACGACAACAACAAGGTCGACGGCGACGGTTGCTCGAAGGACTGCAAGAAGGAGGCGCCGAACCTGAAGGAGGGCGACCTGATCTTCACCGAGATCCTGCCGCGCTCGCAGTCGGGCACCGACAACGGCGAGTGGTGCGAGATCTACAACGCCTCGGGCAAGGAGATCGACCTCGAGGGGCTGGAGATCGTCTACAAGGGCAGCCAGAAGGCCAAGCTCGACAACGGTGGCAAGGGCCTCAAGCTGGCGGCCGGCGGGTACTTCACCATCGGCCGGTCCAACGACAAGACCAAGAACCATGGCGCCACCTGGGACACGCTGCAGACCGCGTTCTACATGTCGAACTCGGGCGGTGACCTCGCCATCATGGCCGGCACGACCAAGGTGGCCACGGTGAAGTACGAGAAGTCGTGGGTGCAGCTGGGCGTGTCGTGGCAGCTGTCGAGCAGCAAGCTCACGGCCACCGACGCCGCCGACGGCAAGAACTGGTGCGCCTCCACCAAGGAGTACGGCACCAACAAGATGAAGGGCACGCCCTCGAAGGCCAACGACGTCTGCCAGTAGCGGCAGACGCGAGGTGCCAGCGCCGCCGCGCTGGTGCCGCGCAAGGTCAGGACTCCGCCCCCCCGGTCGCGCGACGCGTGGCCGGGGGGGCGGTCGTTTTGGCGCCGTCGTCTTGCGATGAAGCGGCCGCCCTCAGCTGGCTGCGGGGGCGCGCGCGGCTCCAAGCCGAGCGCAGCGCCAAGGCGGAGTGGTTCGGCACCGACGGGCGCCGCGGCGCGCGGCCAGGCAGCGCCGCGCTCAGGCCTCGCCGCCTACGGGGACTCCGCCTTGGCGAACTCCGCGGCGCGGATGTACGAGGCGAAGCCGAGGGCGATGAGCGGCCCGACCAGCGTCGTCGCGAACACGATGGTCCACAGGACCCCGCTGGTCCGCGCGCCCACCTCGGGGCAGTAGTTGGCGAGCAGCCAGCCGCTCATGAGCCCCACCACCGGCTTGGCCGCGAACATCGGCAGCTGAGTCAGGCCCATGTAGCTCGCCTCTCTGCCCTCCGGCGCCATGGTGGCGACGTAGTCGTAGAGCCGCGGCGACCACAGCGCCTCCCCCAGGCTCAACACGAAGACAAAGGCCACCGGTCCGGCGAGCCGATAGTCGAGCAGGTCGTGGAACACGGGCTCCAACGCCAGCTGCGCCAGCCCCGCCATGGGCTCGGCGGCGACCATGAAGAGCACCGACGCCGCGGTGATGAACGAGCCCCACATGATGGTCGACCACGAGCTGAACCGGCTGGTCAGCGATCCGATGACGGGGGTGAGGAAGATGATCATCAGCGGGTTCAAGGACCAGATCGCCGCCTGGGGCACCTCTGCGCCGAACTCTCGGATCATGTACGTCGGCCAGGTCGAGTGGGCGTGGACGAAGATCGCGCGCACCAGGACCAACACCGAGATGAAGAGCATGTAGGCCCGAAACGTGGGCTCCGAGAGCAGCCCCTTGCCGATGTTCGCCGCGGCCTTGAGCAGGCTCCCGAGCCCCTTGAGCTGGGCGGCCAGCCCCGGACCCGCGGCCTGCTGGAGCCCCGCGCGCTGGTCGGGACGCATCCGCGTCAAGAGCAGCAGGCTGAGCAGCGAGAGCACGGCGGACACGAGGAAGATCAGCTCGTAGCCGCTCACGCCAAAGGGCGCCGCCGGCATCGGCTGCCCCGCCTGGACCGCCTGGGCCGCGTCGGCGACGAGCGTGAGGTCCGCGTCGGTCCAGAACGGCAGGTCCCGCCCGCCGGTGGCCTGCTTGCCGAAGGAGACCACGCCGTCGATGGCCCGCTTGGCCCCCTCCGGCGCGGGAAAGGCCGGGGTGAGCTTCGCCACCAGGGCGTCGCGGGCCGCGTCCGACGCCAGCGGCACAGCCTCGCCCAGCTCGCCGGGCCGAATCACGCGACCGAGCAGCGCGCGCCGCAGAAAGCTCACGGCGTGGCCGGCACAGAAGGCGCCGATGTTCATGACCACGTAGAAGATGTTGTAGGCGAAGGCGCGCAGGTTGTCGGGCGCGTAGGCCTTCACCGCCGCGGTCATGACCGGCTTCATCGAGGCGACGCCCCACACCGAGATCGCGAGGCCCACCAGCGGCAGGGCCGGGATCTCACTGGTGAGCAACATCCCCCGCCCCACCACCAGGGTCGCGGCGGCGACGAGCAGCGCCTTGCGCAATCCCATGGCGTCAGCGACGAAGCCCGACACGAAGGTCATCAAGCTGACGGCGGTACCCCAGGTGCCGAAGATCACGCCCGACTCTTCGTCGGAGAAGCGCAGGTCGTCGTGCAGGTAGAGGATCAGCACACCCAGCACGGCGAAGTAGGCGACGCTCTCGATGAACTTGACCAGGTAGACGATCCACAGGTCCCTGGGCGCCCGAGACAGCCCCTGGAAGTCCTCGACGATCGAGCGGATCACGCCACGTTTGTCGTGGTCGGACTCAGCGGGCTCGGTTGGGGTCGTCGCCACGGGCACCTCCACAGCGGCGCGCGCGGGCGCCGCGACCGGAGTCTCGGCACCGGGTTGCCCAGCGTCAAACGCGCGCCCGAGGACCCGACCCACCCGGGCCGCGGGAAGCTTCGTGCACCGATGCGAGCGGAATTCCGCACAACGCAATTGCGCCCTCGCTGTCCTTGATCTTGAATGGAGGCGGGTGCGTGCACCCAGGGGCCCGTGCGTCCAGCGTCCTGCGACCTGCAGGGCGCCTGCGACAGGGCTCGAATCGGGAGGGTCGGTGGTCGAGACGACCCGGCAGCTCAAGGGCAAGGCGAGCGCCAAGACCGACGCGCGTGTGTTCGGCGATCGCTACCTCGTGGTCGATCAGGTGGGCACCGGCGGCATGGCCACGGTGTACCTCGGCCGCGACTCTGTGCTGGGCCGTGACGTCGCGATCAAGGTGCTGCACCCGCACCTGGCCAGCCGCGACGACGCGCGGGCGCGCTTCAACCGGGAAGCCAACGCCATCGCCCGGCTCAAGCACACCAACATCGTCGACGTCTACGACTTCTCCGACGGATCGGACGACGACGCCTACCTCATCACCGAGTTCGTCGAGGGCGAGACGCTCACGGACTTCTGCAAGGCGCACGGGCCCTTCTTGCCCCAGGCGGCGGCCCTCATCGGCCACGCGGTGGCCGGGGCGCTGCGACACGCCCACGGCATGGGCATCGTTCACCGCGACATCAAGCCCGACAACCTGATGATCTCCCGCGAGGGCAAGATCAAGCTCATGGACTTCGGCATCGCGACCGTCGCCGACGCCGAGCAGATGACCGCCACCGGCGCGATCTTGGGCTCGCCGGCCCACATGGCGCCGGAGCAGATCGAGGGCAAGGAGGTGGACGAGCGGGTCGACGTCTTCGCCTTCGGCACCTTGCTCTACCAGCTGGTGACCGGCGAGCTGCCCTTCATGGCGAGCAACCCGCACGCCCTCTTCCGGCTGATCCTGGAGTGCGAGTACGACCCGCCCAGCCGCCTCTCTCCCGCCGTCGGGCGGCGCTTCGAAGAGCTCATCGACACGTGCTTGGCGCGCGAACCGTCCGACCGCTTCTCGTCCATGGCCAGCGTGCAGGACGCGCTCGACGCCTACCTGCGCGAGCACCAGATGGGCGACGTGGCGAAGCTCCTGCCGCGCCTGCTGAAGGCGCCGGAGCAGTTTCAGCAGGAGTGGCGGCCGGTGCTGGTGCAGGTGCTGTCGACCCAGGGCCGTCGGCATGTCCGCGAGGGCTCGTTGGCCCTGGCGATCGACGCCTACAACCGCGCGCTCGCGATCGACCCCGACGCGGCGGAGCCCAAGCGGGGCCTCAGCGACCTCACCTCGCGCTCGCGTCGGCATCGCCGGCTCCGAGTCGGCGTAGGGCTCGCGGCCACGCTGGCCGTCGCCGTCGCCGTCTGGTTCGGGCTGCGCGAGGGTGACCCGGTGGCTGGGCCCGAGCCCGCGCGCGCCGTCGACCTCGCGGCGCTCCCCAAGGCTCCGGACGGGGCGCGGTTGCGGGTCAAGCCCAAGCCGAAGCCGACGCCGACGCCCGAGGCGCTCGCCGCACGGCAGGCGGCCGAGCTCCAGGCGGCCGCCGCCGCAGAGGCCAAGCGCAAGGCCGAGGCCGCCGCCGCAGCGGCGCGCGAGGCAGACGCCGGCCCCACCCAGGTGGCCAAGCCCAAGCCCACGCCGCGCCGACACCCACGGCCCAACCCCACCAAGGTCGCGACGGCCCCCGTGAAGCGGGCCGCAGCGGGCGGGTCGAAGCTGGTCGAGCCCCCCAAGCCCGGCCCGATGATCGTGGTCCAGCTCGGCAGCATCCCGCCCAACGCCAAGCTGATGCTGGACGGGAAGAAGGTCTCGGAGGCAGGCTCGGTCAAGCAGCGCCTCGAAGCCGGGCGCGCCTACGCGCTGACGTGTGAGCCGCCCAAGGAGTTTCTGGCCCGCTGCCCGCAGTGCCCCCCCTGGAAGACCGAGCGTTTCAAGGTGCCGCTCAACCCGCCCACAGGTCACCTGCTCAGCAAGAAATGTGACTTCAGTCGCTGCTGCCCCTCGTCAGCCGCCGCCCTGCCCCGCTGAGCGCGACGCCCAGCCGGGCGCCTCCCCCCCACCGCCGCGCGCCATCGCTCGGCCCACGCGACGCCCTGACGCGCGCACCTGGTCCCCTCTCGCCCTCCCGGTCACCCCGCTCTCTCCACCCCGCTCTCTCCACCCCGCTCTTCACCGCGTCCTCCGAAACGCTGACTCTGGAGCCACATTGAACGCGTTCCCCCCGCCCAAGATCGACCCCGTCGTGCTCGCCAGCTCCCTGGACGACGACGGGGCGACCCAGGTCCTCGCCACGCTCGAGGCCTGGGTAGGCGCCAACCTGCAGCACGACTTGGAGAGCTTCCTCGCGACCACAGACGCCGAGGTGACCACCTACGAGTGGTACACGCAGGACGGCCGCATCGAGGGCCGCAACCTCCACGAGGACTGGATTCGCCAACAGCCGGCGCCCACCGAGGTCAGCTGGACCATCGAGGACCTCCTGCTGCGCCACTACGGCCGCGCGGCGGTGGCTTGCTACACGCTGCGCGTGCAGGCGCTCGAGGAGGGCGTGGTCGTCCAGGCCCACAGCGACGAGACGGTCGTGCTCGAGGAGCACGACGACATCTGGCGTGTGGTGCACGTGCACAAGTCGCCCCACGGGCTCGACGACAACATGCTCTAGCAGACTGCGCCGCGGGGTGCGGCGCGCGCCGCTATCGTCCCCGGTTCTCGAGGCGACGCCGGCGACGCAGCTCGGCGCGGTCCCAGCAGGCGCGGTGCGCGTCGGTCAGCAGCTCCAGGGGTGGCACCGGCTGCGGCTTGCCCTCGGTGTCCACACAGACGAAGGTCGCGAAGGCCTCCAACGCGCGCTCTCGCCGGCCGTCGATCTGCTCGCGGTCGACACGCACACGGATCTCCATGGACGTCCGCCCGGTCCACGTCACCACACCGACGATGTGCACCACGTCGCCGTGGCGAATCGGCAGCTTGAAGTGCACCTCGTCGAAGCTCGCCGTGACGCAGACGGCGCGGGCGTGGCGACCGGCGCAGACCCCCGCGGCGACGTCGACCCAGCTCAACACCTGCCCCCCGAACGCGGTGCCGAGGGCGTTGGTGTGCTGCGGCAGGACCAGCTGGGTCATGATGACCTCGCTGTGCTCCGGGCTGCGCGGCGCGAGGTCGCGGACCGGCGCGGGCTGAGGCTCGCCTTGACGAGCTGGGGTGGGCGGCATTGCGTGCTCCGGGCGGCGTGGGTCTCTTCGGGCGACGGCGCGCCCTGGACAAGCTGCGGGGCCCGCGCTATGCCGCGCCCCCCACCCTGCGGCCTGTAGCATGAAGCGCAGCCGCCAACCACCGGAGTCTGGATGTCGACGCGCTCCATCGCCCGCGGACTGCACGCCGACAACCACGCCGTGGTCACCCGCTCGCTCCGCCGCATCGCGCGGATGCTGGGGACGGACGCAGAGCACGGCGGCCGCAAGCCGGACTGGCAAGCCAACCGCGACGCCCTCGCCGAAGCGGACGTCGAGGCGCGGCTGCTGGCGCTGGCGGACGACGACGACAACGCGGTGCGCGAGCTCGCCGTCGACGGGCTGGCGGTGTGGACCGGCGACGCAGCGCTGGAGAAGCTGCTGGCGCGCTGCAACGACGAGGTGTCCGAGGTGCGCGCGTCGGCCGTGGGCGGCCTGGTGGCGTGGCCCGAGGATCTGCGCGCGCTGGACTCGCTGGTCGCCGCCATGGACGACGGCAACTGGACCGTGCGCTGGCGCTCGGCCCGCGCGCTGGCGGCCTTCGCCGACAAGGAGGCGGAGCACGCCCTCTTCCGCGCCCTGCTCGACCCGGACAGCAACGTCCGTTGCACGGCGGCGGAGGCCCTGGAGTCCCACGACCCGGCCGTGGTGCTGCCGCGCCTGCGGAGCTACTTCGACCACCCCACGGCGCACATGCTGGACGCCGCCCTGGACTTGATGGGCGCGATCGGCGGCGCGGACGACGCCAAGTTCCTCAGCAAGGTCGGCGCGTGGACCAACCTGTCGCAGCCCTCCCAGGTGCGCCGGTGGGCGCGCGACGCGAGCAAGCGCATCAAGGCCCGGCTCAAGCAAAGCGGCGGGGAGTAGGCGACATGGAAGGGTGGATCGGCGAGGTCATTCAGACGCTGATGTCCCTCGACGGGGCCACGATCTACGGCATCGGCTTCACGGTGCTGCTGCTCTGTGGGCTGGGTCTGCCGGTGCCCGAAGACATCACGCTGCTGCTGATGGGCTACATGACCTATCAGACCCTGCCCGACGGGAGCCCACGGCCACACGCGTGGATCGGCACCGCCATCTTCGTCGGCGTCGCCGGCGTCATGATCGGCGACAGCTTCATGTTCTTCCTCGGGCGCAAGTTCGGCGACCGCATCGTCGGCGTCTGGCCCTTTCGCAGCATGATGGGCGGGGGCAGGTTGGAGAGGGCGCGCGGGTTCCTCCAGCGCAACGGCGCCAAGGTGCTCTTCTCCGCCCGATTCATGCCGGGGCTGCGGTCCGTGGTCTTCTTCACCAGCGGCACCTTGGGCATCCCCTTCTCGCGCTTCGTCATCTTCGACGGCCTCGCGATGTTGATCAGCGTGCCGGCCCTCGTGGGCGCAGCCTGGTATTGGGGCGCTCAGTTCGACCGCGTCATCGCCAAGGCGCGGCAGGCTGAGAACGGCATCCTGCTGCTCATCGTAGTCGCAGGCGCGACCTTCGCCGTGAAGCACTGGCTCGAGAGTCGGCGCAAGTCGCCGCTGGACGACGATTCGCCCGACGCCGAGGCGCCCGACACCGAGGCAACCGACGCCGAGGCAACCGACGCCGGGGGCACCTGACGCGCCCGGCTCAGGCCCGCTGCGCGTACGCGGCGAGGCCGGCCTCGAGGATGGCGAGACAGCGCTCCAAGGCCGGAATGTCGAGCACATAGGCGACACGGACCTGCGAGCGCCCGGCGCCCGGCGTGGCGTAGAAGCCTTCGGCGGGCGCCAGCATGAGCGTCTCTCCGTCGAGGTCGAAGTCGTCGAGCAAGAAACGGCAGAAGGCCTCCGCGTCCTCAACGGGCAGGTCGGCCACCAGATAGAAGGCGCCCTCCGGTGTGGGGCACGACACGCCGTCGATGGCGTTGAGCCCGGCCACGACCACGTCTCGCCGACGCTGATAGGCTTGGATGTTCGCCCGCAGCTCCGCCGCAGGGGTCTTCAGCGCTGCCTCGGCGGCGAACTGGTCCACCGTGGGCGGCGACAGGCGCGCCTGGGCGAAGCACAGACACGCGGCGTAGAACGAGGCGTTGCGCGTGACCAGGCAACCCACCCGCGCACCGCAGGCGCTGTAGCGCTTGGACACCGAGTCGATGACCACGGCCACGTCTTCCAGGCCGGGCACGCTGAGCGCCGAGGGCGACACGCTGCCCACCAGGTCGGGCCGGTAGACGAACTCGCGGTAGACCTCGTCGACGACCATGAACAGGCCACGCTCGACGCACACAGCGCCGATGTCAGCGAGCCCCTTGCGGTCGAGGACGGCGCCGGTCGGGTTGCCGGGGGACGGCAGCACCACGGCCCGGGTGCGCGCGTTCACCCGCTCGCGCACGCGCTCGGCCTTCACGGCGAAGCGCTCCGCAGCGTAGGTCGGCACCGGGACCACGTCACAGCCCAGCAGGTGGGCGAAGCCGCGGTAGTTCGTGTAGTAGGGCTCGGCCACGAGGATGTTGTCCCCGGGGTCGCAGGCCGCCGCGATGGTGAAGAGCAGGGCCTCGCTGCCGCCCACCGTGACCAGCACCTGATCCGGGGTGACCGGAGCCAGGTCGCCGTGGAGCCCGTTGTCGCCGTAGTAGCCCGCAAGCGCGGTCCGCAGGGCCAGCGTGCCCTGGCTGGGGCTGTAGGCCACCACGTCGTCGCTGTACGAGCGATAGGCGGCCAGCATGGTGCTCGACGTGTGGATGTCGGGCTGGCCGATGTTGAGCTGGTGTACGTGCACGCCTCGGGCGCGCGCCGCGTCGGCGAAGGGCGCCAGCCGGCGGATGGGCGACGCCGGGGCGTCGGCGCCGCGGCGGGAGAGGGAGGGCTGGACCATGGTCGCTCCGTCTGGCTGCGTGGGTGCGCGCCTCAGGGGGGGGCGGGACGCGGGTGAGCCGGCGGGTCGCGCTTCGGCGACGTCCGACCAGCTGGACAGCACGAGGCGGGAGTCTGCCCCCGAGGCTCGGCTTGACGCAACGGGGCGAGGCCCGTCAGGGGGAGCTCGGGTCAGGGTCGTTTGGCGCGCGCCGCATGGGCGACGGCGGCGGCGATGCGGTTTTCGTCCACCGGGCCGCCATAGCGACGGCCGTCGATGAAGAGCAAGGGCTCGCCGGCGCCGGTGCCACGGGGCCGCGCGACGGCGGTGACCTGCGCGAGCCAGGCCGCCGTGGCCGGGTCGGACTGGGCCCGGACGAAGTGACTCCAGGGCACACCGGCCGCGGAGAGCGCGCGCCGCAGGGTGGCCTGTGCCACGGGCCTGGCTGCGGTGATCATCGCGCGGGCGCAGTCACGACCGCGCCCGGCCTCAGCGGCGAGCTTCAGGGCCACGCCGGCGGGAGAGGCGGCGCCGCCCCCCACGAACGCCACGCGCAGGCGCACGGGCACACGCCCCTCCCGAGCGAGGAGGGAGAGCGCGAAGTAGGCGGCCCGCGCGCCCATGTCTCGGGGATCGACCCGCAGCCACACGTCCACGGGCCGCGCGCCGCGCGCGCCCGCCTCGCGGGCCTTCGGCCGCGTCGCCGGGGCCCGCGGGCCTGACAGCAGCGGCACGTAGGGCAGCGCGGTCCGCCGCTGCGCCAGGTCCTGCTCAGCCTGACTGCGAACGCGCCCGTGGGCCACCAGCGCGCCGTAGCGCTTGCGCGCGGGGACGCCGCGCTGCGCCAGCGGACGCAGCTCGTGCCGGAGCACGTCGACGGCCTGCGGCAGGCCCAGGGCGCGAGGGCCTCCGTGCCAGCGGCGGCCGTTGAGGTAGAGGGCGCCGGGCTGCGCGCCCACGGCGGCGGCGAGGCGCATCGCCCCGTCGAGCTGCACCAGGAGCTCGGGTTTGGCGGCGGCTCGCCGCAGCGACGGCAGCCCCACCCCGAGCACCGACGCGAGCCGCTCTGGCGCGCCGCCCCCGCGCGAGACCAGACGCCACAGCGCGTCGCGGCGGGCGGGCCCTGTGAGGGTGGCGACGCCGCCGAGCAACGCGCGCGCAGCGGTCAGCGACGCCGCGTGCGTCGGCAGGGGCACCACCACGAGCTGGATCACGCCGCGGCGGGTCGCGCGCCGCAGCCATGCCGCGCCCTTGTGGAGCTCGGGATCGCTCGGATCGACAAACCACACCGCGGTGATCGCCGCAGGCCGACCGAGCCGGAGCGCGTCAGGCGGCAGGGTCACGCGCCACCGCTCCGACAGGTGACCGGGCACCCGGGTTGGCGCTGGCGCCGCGCGGTGGACCGCCCCCGCGGGCCCCGCGGGGGTCGCGGCGTCGGCGCTGGGTGAGAGGGGCCCGTACGTGGCGCGTCGCAAGGCCTGCAGCGCGCGCAGGGCGGGGGCGCCGCCCGCACGCTGGACCTCGGCTCCGGCGCAGTCGCAGACCGGACAAGCGAGCTGGTGCTCCAGCTTCTGGCAGGCGCGCCACCGGTCGCCCGCCTCGGCGAGGGCGAGGTCGAGAAGACGGGGCTGCGGCACCCCCGCCACGCCCCGGCCCACGAGCAGCGCGCTCGGCACCGCGCGCACGCCCAGGCGGACGGCGGCCTGTCGCTCCGCCTCGACCTGCGCGGACGCCTGGGGACCGACCACCGAGCGCAGGCCGAGCCCGTGGCGGACGAGCGTCAGGCCCGCGAGGCCGCGCTGCTTGGAGCGCACCCACGCCGCCACGAACGCGCTGCCCTTGCCCTGAGCGCGCGCGTCCACCAGGGCGGCGGCCACGGCACGAGCGTGTTTGTTGCGCGCGAGCGGCACCGGGTGAACGACCAGCGTCATGGTCCGCCGCCGCGCGACCGCGGCTGCGTAGCGCGTCCAGGCCCCGCGCGACGCCGGCTCGGTGAGGTCGACGAAGAGGTGCACCACGGGGCCGTTGTGGTCACCCCCGTGGCAACAAGGGACCGTGCGCGCCGCGGCGGGTGACGCCCAGCACAGCGCGGCGAGGCTCAGTGCCGCCAGGCCCAGCGCGCCGCACGTCAGCGCGCGCCGCGAGCGCCGCGGCCCGCCCTGGCTCTGCACTGGCTAGCGCGTGCCGAGCAGACGCCGAATCGCGGAGCGGAAGGTGTTGGCCGAGAAGCCCAGCTGCGGCGTGAAGGCGTAGCCGTTGATGAACACGCTCGGCGTGCCCTTGAGCCCCAGCTTCTGCGCCTGCCCAGCGTCCTTGGCGACCTGCGCCGCCCAGCTGTGCGTCGCCAGAGCCTGCGTCAGCTTCTTGGTGTCCATGCCGACCTTCTTGCCCAGGGCGATGAGCCCGGCCTGGTCGAGCTTGCCCTGGTCGGCCATGGCGGCGGCGTGGAACTGCCAGAACTTGCCCTGGGCGAGCGCCTCTTTGCCCGCCTCGGCCGCGAGCTGAGCGTTGGGGTGAATCTTGCTCAGCGGGAAGTCGAGCCAGGTCACCTTCACCCGGCCGTCAAACTCCTTCTCCATCGCCGCGATGTGCGGGTCGAGCCGGCCGCAGAAGGGGCACTGGAAGTCCTGGAAGGTCACGATGTGGATCGCGGCGCCCTTCGGCCCTCGCGTCGCCGCGCCGGCCGTGTCGATCTGCACCGGCTTCGACGCGAGGCTGCTCAGGAGCCGCCCCTCGCCGACCAGCTTCTCGTAGAGCGCCGGCAGCGGCGTGCCGTCGGCGACGAGCTTGCGGGCCGCGGCGAGCTGCATCTCGAACACGGGCTTGAGCTCCTCGAAGCTCTTGGCGCCAACCACCTTGCGACCGTTGACGAAGATGTTGGGCGTGCCGCGGGCGCCGACCGCCGCCGCCTGCTCGATGTCCTGCTGAATCCGCGCCCGCGCGCCGTGGGCCGACATCGCGTTCTGGAACGCGCCCGTGTCGAGCTTGGCGTTGGCCGCCGCCGCGCTGACCGACTGCGGCTCGAGCGCCGGCGCGGCGTTGAAGAGCGCCGCGTGCATCGCCGCGAACTTGCCCTGCGCACGGGCCGCCTCGGCCGCCTCGGCGGCGTGCAGCGCGTGCTTGTGGAAGGGCAGCGGGTTGTGCTTGTAGACGATGCGCAGGTCCTTGCCATAGGTCTTGCGGAGCTTGGCGAGCGTGGGCTGGAGCGCCTTGCTGTGGCGGCACTCGTAGTCGGAGAACACCACCGCGGTCAGCGGGGCGTGGGCGGGCCCGATGACCGGGTCGTCAGGGCGCACGATCACGCGCCAGATGGTGTCCTGCGGTGCGGCGCCCCCGGCGGGCTGGCCTCCGAGCTGCACCGCAGCGCCGCCACCGCCGGCGGCTGGCATCAGCTTCGCGGCGACCACCCCGCTCTTGCGCTTCACCGGCACCGGGATCTTGGCCTTGGGCGCCGGCGCACCGCGCAGCACGTGCTTGACGTAGAAGGGCGCCCGCTTGGGGCTGTTGGTCTCCGCCAGCACGCGCATCAGGTCCGCCTGCTTGACCCCGGACTTCAGCTTGGCGTCCGCCATGGCGACCTGACCGGCGATGATCTTCTGCCACGCCGCCTCGCTCTGGGCGCCCTGCAGGAGGGCGCCGTTGACCAGGTAGGAGGGCGTGCCTGCGACACCGAGCACCTCCGCGAGACCCGCGTCGAGCGCGACGTCGTCGTCGGCCTGCGCCAGGTCGGCCTTGAACTTGGCCATGTCGAGCTTGGCGCCACCAGCCCAGGTGAAGACCTCGCCAGCGGTGGGCTTCTTCAAGCCGTAGAAGTGGTCCCAGAAGGCGCGCCACTGGCCCTGCTTGGCCGCAGCGACAAAGCCACGGGCGAGCGGGACGCTGGCCTTGTGAACCTCGAGCGGCAGGTTGACGACGCGAAGTCGGACCGTGTCCTTGTGGGCCTCGACCACCTTCATCAGCCCCGCGGCGCTGGCCCGCGAGTGGGGGCACTCGAAGCCGACGAACGCGACGATGTCCACCTTGGGCTTGCCCGCCCCAAAGACTGCGCTCGCCGCCTTGGCTGCCTTGGCAGGAGCGGCCGGCGTGGCGGGGGTCTTCTTGTTACCGCACCCCGCGAGCGCCAGCGCGGTGAGCGCAGCCAGTGCCAGAGAGATAGAGGCGTGTTGAGTCGAGGGCATGAGCTGCTCCAGATGGTGGCGAAGTCGGCGCGGAAGCTTAGGAGTCACCCTGGGGTGGGTCAACCCGCGCGGCGTCGGGCTCGGTGGGGGTGGCGTCGCCAGCGCGGAGGGCGCGCCACGCCTGCAGCCGGGCTGCGATGCGCGCCTCGTAGCCGTTGGCTGTGGGCACGTAGAACTGCGCTCCCGCCAGCGCGTCCGGCAGGTAGCGCTCTGGCTCAAACCCGCCAGCCCGGTGGGGATTCCGATAGTCGTCGCCGTAGCCGAGGCGGCGAGCCAGGGCCGTGCTCGCGTTGCGCAGCCGCAGCGGCACCGGCTGCGACCCGTGCGCCTGCGCCGCGCGGGTGGCGGCGTTGAGCGCGCGGTAGCTCGCGTCGCTCTTCGGCGCGGTCGCCAGGAAGGTGACAGCCTGCGCCATGGGGATGCGGCTCTCCGGCAGCCCCACCAGCTCATGGGCCTGCGCAGCGGCCATGGCCAGCGGCAGCGCCCGCGGGTCTGCGTTGCCCACGTCTTCGGAGGCAAAGACCACCAACCGGCGGCAGATGGCGCGCGGATCTTCTCCGGCTGTCAGCATGCGGGCGAGCCAATAGAGCGCGGCGTCGACATCGCTGCCCCGCAGGGACTTGATCAGCGCGCTGAGCAGGTGGAAGTGGGTGTCGCCGCCGCGGTCGTAGCGCGGCCCGCCGTGGCGGGCCACCCGCTCGAGCGCCGGCAGGTCGACATGGGCGCCGAGCTCCGGGTCGGTGGCGGCGGCCTCCAGCACCGGCTCGGCGACCGCCTCCAGCAGCGACAGGGCCCGCCGCGCGTCCCCGTCCGCCTCCTTGGCGATGCGCGCCAGCGCGTCAGCTGACGCGGTCAGCCCGGCGCCGCCATAGCCCCGCTCGTCGGCCAGCGCGCGGGAGAGCAGCAGCTGCAGCGCCTCGGGCGCCAGCGGCTCGACCACCAGCACGGCGCAGCGGCTCAGCAGCGCGCTGTTGAGGCTGAAGGCCGGGTTCTCGGTCGTGGCGCCGACGAGCGTGATCGTCCCGGCCTCCACGTGAGGCAGGAACGCGTCTTGTTGGCCCTTGTGAAAGCGGTGGATCTCGTCGACGAAGAGCACCGTCGCCAGGCCCCGGTTTCGCGCCTGCTGCGCCTCGGCCACCACGCTTCGCACCTGCGCCACGCCCGAGAGCACCGCCGACAAGGCGACGAAGCGGGCGCGCCCACGGGCGAGGAGGCGGGCCAACGTCGTCTTGCCCGTGCCCGGAGGTCCCCAGAGGATCATCGAGGGCAGCCGCTCTGCGGCTACCGCGCGGCGCAGGTACCCGTCCGCACCGGCCAGCGCCGGCTGACCGACGACCTCGTCGAGGTCGCGGGGGCGCATGCGTTCGGCCAGGGGCGCGTCGGTCGCGGGCGTGGCGGAGAAGAGCCCGGCCTGGGCGCCGTGGGCGGGCGCTGCGCGGGGCGGGCGCGGGGAACCCACGGTCAGCGCAGGCCACCGGGCTTGAGGGTCAACACCGGCACGCGGGCGTGCTTGATCACGTGCTCCGCCACGTTGCCGAGCACCGTGTTCCGGGTGTCGCCGCGCTCGAAAGGCGGCACGATGATCAGGTCGACGCCGCTGCGGTCTGCGTACGCCATGACCCCGGAGCCGGGCTTGGTGTCCTCGAGCAGACGCCACATGCACGGCACCTGCTTGAT
Source organism: bacterium (assembly GCA_030425545.1). Lineage (GTDB taxonomy): Bacteria > Myxococcota_A > UBA9042 > UBA9042 > UBA9042 > UBA9042. Next base: position 16,153 of record JAUIAC010000012.1, read on the forward strand.
CGCGTGCGCGAGGCTGCTCAGTCGACTCTCGAGGCGGCTGCGGACGCGATAGTTCAGGTCCTTGGGCAGCAGCACCTCGCCCTCGGGCGTCTCGAGCACCTGCTCGTGGATCGGATCGATGACGTGGACCAACTCGAGGGTGCCGCCGATCTCCGCGGTGAAGGCCTCGGCCTCGGTGAGGCGCGGGCTCTTCTTGGTCGACAGCGACGTCGGGTAGAGCACGCGCTGCAGCCCGGTCCAGGTCTCGATCCGTGGCGCGAAGGAGTGGTTGATCGTCAGCACGGGCACGTCGGTCTCGCGAATGAGCCTTGCCGTGGTCGAGCCGCTGATGCGGTCGTTGAAGTCGGCGTAGCCCTCCTGCGGGATGACCACCAGGTCGATGTCCAGGTCTTCCACGGCGCGCGCCGCGAGGTCGAAGGTCGAGCCGACCCGCGTCACGATGCCCGTGTTGACACCCAGCGACTCGAGGTGCTCGGCGATGGCCTCGAGCTTCGGGCGCGCCTCGGCCTCCGCCTTCTGATCGAGCAGGTCACGGACCTGGTCGGCGCCGCTCTCCAGGTAGAAGAGGTCGCTCGAGCCACGCAGCGCGTGAAAGAGGATGACCTTCGAACCGAAGACCTCCGAGAGCGCCGCGAGGGGCTTCGCGGTCAGCTCGGGCTTGTCTTCCAGGTCGGTCAAGAGCAGGACGCGATCGAACATCGGGGGCTCCGAGCGGCGGCCGCGCTGGCCGCCCAAACGTTGGGGTGGCGACGCCTGCGCGCACCACGGCTGGGCACCCTCGGGGACACCGACGTGCGCGGCGGTCCGCGCGGGTGGTGAGCGCCGCGGCACGGGGTCGATGCGCAGCGCCCGCCGGGCTCCCCCTTCGGGTGGGACGCGGAGGCTAGCATGGTGCCCAGAGGGCGCCAATTGGGGCCAGGAGCGTCGGTCGACGCGTCTGCGGGCTCCCCGCTGGGGTGGATTCCACCGGACCGATCCGCCAACCTCCCCTGCACCCGCGCGTCGCGGGTCTCGAGAGGTCTCCGTGCGTCGCGTCCCCGCTCCCGCCCTGCCCCGCGCCTCCCGCTCGCCCAGCCCTGGGCCGCTGCGCCTCGCCACCCTCGCCGCGCTCCCTGTTGTCGCGCTCTCTGTGCTCGCGCTCGGCTGCGGCAGCGAGCGCGGCAGCACCACCGATCCGGACGGGGGCGGTTCCGGCGCCACAGCACCGGCGTTCGGCGAGGCGTGCACCGCCGACGGCGACTGCGCGCCCGGCCTGCTGTGCATCGACGGCGACTGGGCGCCGCAGCCCTGGTGCGGCAAGGCCTGCGACAACCCAGGCGACTACTGCGACACCCTGACCACGCACGACGTCGGCAGCCTCTGCATCCAGCTGCCCGACGACTTCAAGGGCGCGACCAAGCAGTTCTGCGCTCCCATCTGCACCAACGGCGACACGTGCTCCGGGCTGTGGTCTGGCTGGGACAAGTGCGCCAAGCCAGCGTGGAAGAACAAGGCGCTCTACAACGACCTGCCGACCAAGGTCTGCCAGTCGCCAGGGACCCACGGTCAGGTGGTCATCGACCCCGTGGTCTGCGACTGGGAGAGCAAGATCACCGACCCCAAGTACACCAACGCCAAGCAGGTCTGTAAGGCCTACTGCAGCTTCCTCAAGACCTGTCAGATCTGGGACACGAGCAAGGAGAAGCTGACCTGCTGCCAGTGGCGCTGCTTCCAGGACATGACCCCGGGCGGCAAGGTCGACGACGCGGTCGAAGACGCCAAGAAGTGCTACGTCACCGCGTTCAACAACGCCCAGGGCACGCCCAAGGTGTGCACGCTCCACGAGGAGCAGTGCCAGCCCATCGGCGATCCCCACGCAAAGTAGGCGGCGAGCCCGGTTTTCTGGCCCCTCACGCTCAGGCTGGCACCCTGCGAATGTCACGGTCGCCTCGCGCGTTGTGACAGCCAGGGTCTCCGAGCGACGCGCCACATGTGCCGTCGACGGCAGGGCGACGGTCCCCCGCCGCTCCACGGGTCCCTGTGAACCTTGGGTCGCGAGACGTCAGCGCGCAGTGACGCTGAGGTCGTGGCGACCCGCGGCGGCCCCCACAGCCGCCCCGGCACGCGGCCCACCGCCGTCTGCGCCGCCCTTGGGAGGAAGTTGTCATGCGTCCGCTGCTCGCTCTCGCCACCTTGTCTGCCGCCGTTGTGCTCACCGCCGCGGCACCCGCGCACGCCATCGACGTCTACGTCAACGGCATCAAGGCCACCGGCCTCAAAGGCGCCGACCTCACCAACTGCACCGTGAAGTTCGACGCGCTGGGGAACCTGCACATCATCTCGCCCGGCTATCGCGTCATCACCGACACGGCCGGCAAGCCCGTTCGCGTTACCGGCTCGTCGGACTTCGGCAACGTCAAGGCGAAGGTGGCCAAGCCCAAGCAGCGCTACGTGCTGCTGTACCGCCCCAACCCGAAGGTGCCCTACGCCTTCACCATCTACGTGAACGCCAAGAAGTTCCGGGACATCCAGCTCAACACCGGGCCGTTCACGGTGGACCTGACAGCGCGTCTGCACCGCGGCGCGAACGCCATCCGCGTGGTCGGCAAGCCCATGGGCACCGCGCCGCCAACGGGCAGCGAGTCGGACGTCACCCGGCTGACCGTGCTCTCGGGCAACGAGCGGCCGGACGGCACCTTCGTAGCCAAGCACCCGCCCGTGTGGGAGCTGGTGCGCGCCGCCGTGGACCGCAAGCCCATCGATCGCACCAGCACGCTCGTGGTGGAGTAGACGCTGAGCGCGCCCGCCAGTCAGCCCCGCGGCACCCTCGCGCGGGTCCTCGCTGTCGACGAGGGGACCGCCACGCTGTGGATCGCCGGTCGCGTCTTTCCCCATCCAGCCCACATCGCCCTGCAGCCTGGAGACCTGGTCCGCCTCGGCGATCGCGGCCTCGAGCTGCTGCAGCGACCGGCCCGACTGCCGCGGTCCCAGGGCGACCTGGCCCGCATGTCAGCCGACCAGGGCCTGCGCTTCCGCGCTGTGTTGGAGCGCGCGGCGCTGCTCCGCGCGCTGCGGTCGTACTTCGACTCAGAGGGCTTCACCGAGGTGGATCCGCCCGCCATGGCGACCTGCCCGGGACTGGAGCTGCACCTCGACGCCGTCGGCGCACACCTGCGGGAAGGCATGGGGGGCGACCCGGTCCGACGCTGGCTGGTGACCAGCCCCGAGTTCCACATGAAGCGGCTGCTCTCCGCTGGCTTCGAGCGCATCTACACCATCGGCAAGGCCTTCCGCTCCGGGGAGCGCGGCGGGTGGCACAACCCCGAGTTCTCGATGCTCGAGTGGTACCGCGTCGACGCCCGCTACCCCGCGATCGTCGACGACCTGCTCGCGCTGCTGCCTCGGTGCGCGAGCGCGGTGTCCAAGGTGAGGGAGAGCCGCGGCCAACCGGCGCTGCCGCCACTGGGCCCTGTGCTGCGGGTGAGCTTCGCCGAGGCGCTGGGGCGCTGGGCGGGGCTCGACATCCGCGACGCCGACCTGCCGACGCTCCACGAGCGTGCGCTCGCGCTGGGCCTGGACGTGCGGCCGGACGACGACGAGGCCGACGTGCTCCTGCAGGCCATGGTGGAGCGCGCCGAGCCCCGGCTGCCCACCGACGAGATCGTCGTCATCGAGCGGTGGCCGGCGTGCCTGGCCTCCCTCGCGGCCCGCGATCCCAGCGCGCCAGACATCGCGGAGCGCTTCGAGGTCTACGTCCGCGGCGTCGAGCTGGCCAACGGCTTCACGGAGCTGGTGGACGCGGCCGAACAGCGCGCCCGCTTTGCCCAGGACCTCGCGGATCGCCAGCGGCTCGGACGGCCGGTCTACCCGGTCGACGAGCGCTTCCTGGCCGCGCTGGAAGAGGGCTGCCCGCCAGCCGCGGGTGTGGCGGTCGGGGTCGACCGGCTGCTGATGGTGCTCGGGGGCTACGACGACATCGACCAGGTGCTCGCGTTCCCCTTCGAGCGCGCCTGAGCGACTGAGCGACTGAGCGTCTGAGCGTCTGAGCGTCTGAGCGTCTGGGCGACTGAGCGACCGAGCGACTGAGCGCAGCGGCCAGGGCACGCCGCCGGGGGCACGGGGCACGTCTGCACGTCGGGGCACGGGGCATGTCGGGGCACGGGGACCTGACACTGGCCGCCCCAAAACGCAGCGACCCCCGCTGTGGCAAGCCACAGCGGGGGTCACGCGAAACGGTGAGCGCTGTACGTCGAGGTCGAGACCTCGCAGCGCCGAGCCGGGTTCGCCAGAGCCGGTTGAGGCTCTAGGCTTAGCCGCGCTCGAGCTTCTCGACCGCCAGCTCGAGCTCCTCGACGTTGACGTCGGTGCCCTTGCCGTCGAGGGTGAAGCCCTTCCACTTGGTGGGCCAACCCTCGAAGAAGTTGTAGCGCATGACCTCGGAGCCGTCGTCGGCGCAGAGGATGATGCTGCCGCTCTTGCGCTGCACCTTGCCCTCGATCACGGCCTTACGCCACTCCCAGAGCTCGGTGTTGTTGATGTAGCCGCGCTTGAGCGTGATGTTGCTGTACTTGGTGCGACCCGGGCGCTTGCGCAGGATCAGGTCGTCGCCGTCCTGGTACTCCACGATCTCCGTCTCGGAGTCGAGGCCCTCGACGTTCCGGAACGCGCCGGTGGTCACGCCCTCGATCTCGATCTTGAAGTTGAAGTTACCGATGTGGTCAAACTGTCGACGGTTTGGCATTGGAGCCCTCCATTCGGCCCGACAGGCCGCGGAAACCAGGGTAAAACTGAGGCGTCGAGCGGAGTGCTCTCAACCTCCTGGCCTTGTTCCTGCGCCGAGCCACGTTGGGCACCGACGCCAGGAGCCAGTCGATGACCCGCGCCTGCGCGCTCTTGGGCCACCTGGCACGGGCGAAGTTGGCGAAGCCGCGTTCGTAGTCCCCGTACGTGCGAGCGAACTTGGCGCTTCCTGCCGCTCGCGTCAATGGATTCCGCCAAGACGCGTCAAAGAGGTGGCGACTCCACACCCCAGGCAGCTGCTCCGAGGCGGTGGCGCCAGGGGGGCTGGGGTCGCCCGGCCAGCGCGCGGACCGGACACGGGCGAGCTGCACGCGGCAGCGCAGTCGCGCGGATGGCGGGGAGCGACCTGACATGCACGGGTTTCGTCGGCAGGCGACTTCCGCTAGGTTCCCGCCGCCCGATTCGGGGCGCGGAGGGACGCGATCCATGAGCTACGAGTTTACCCTGATCGAGGGCGACGGCATCGGCCCGGAGGTCACGGCGGCGACGATCCGTGTGCTCGACGCGGCGGGCGTCGACATCCAGTGGCGGCCTGTGCCCACGGGCGCCGCCGCGGTGGAGAGCCACGGCACGCCCTTGCCCGACGAGACCCTGCGCAGCGTGCAGCAGACCCGCGTCGCGCTGAAGGGGCCGATCACCACCCCGGTCGGGCACGGCTTCACCTCGGTGAACGTGGCCATCCGGCAGGCGCTCGATCTCTACGTCAGCCTGCGGCCGGTCAAGTCGATCCCCGGGGTGCCAACGCGCCACGAGAACGTCGACCTCGTCGTGTTCCGGGAGAACACCGAGGGGCTCTACTCCGGCCGTGAGCACTCCCCGGTGGACGGTGTGGTCGAGACCCTGCGGGTGATCACCGATCGCGCCTGCCGCAACATCACCACCTGGGCCAATGAGTACGTGCGCAACGAGGGCCGCCGGAAGCTGACCCTGGTCCACAAGGCGTCGATCATGAAGCTGAGCGACGGCCTCTTCCTCGACGCCTTCCACGCCGTGGCGGACAACTATCCCTTCGTGACCCACGAGGCGCGGCTCGTGGACGACGTGGTCCGCGGCCTGGTCATCGACCCGAGCCAGTATGACTGCATGGTCATGGAGAACCTCTACGGCGACGTGCTCAGCGATCTCTGCGCCGGGCTGGTCGGCGGGCTGGGCGTGGTGCCCGGGGCCAACATCGGCGATCGCTTCGCCGTGTTCGAGGCGGTGCACGGCTCGGCGCCCGACATCGCGGGCAAGGGCATCGCCAACCCGACCGCGCTGATTCATTCGGGGGTCTTGCTGCTCCGCCACATCGGCGAGCGCCGCGCGGCCGAGTCGGTCGAGCGGGCCCTCTTCACCGTGCTCGAGCGCGGTGAGGTGCGCACCGGGGACCTCGGGGGCACCGCCAACACGGCCCAGTTCACCGACGCCATCATCGCTGAGCTCCAGCAGAGCTGAGCCCACGCACTTGCCTCCCCGCTGGCGCCCGCGCCACCCGAGCCGCCCGAAGCGGGCTCGCCGCGACCGCCGCTCCCTGGCCTGCGCCAGCGACCTCGCCTCCCAGGAGTCCCGATCATGAGTGATCCCCATACCGTAGCCCTGCTCCAGGGCGGGCCGACCAGCGACGCCCTCAGCGAGGCGGTGCAGCGCGTGATCACGGCGTCCGGCGTCACCATTCAGTGGCAGCCGCTGTCCGCCGGCGTGCGCGCGGTCGAGGAGTGCGGCGACCCGATGCCCGCGGCCACGGTGGCGGCGATCCGGGCGGCGGGCCTGTGCCTGAAGCCGCTGCTGCGCACCCCGGTCGGCGGGGGCTACACCTCGCCCAACGTGACCCTGCGTCAGGAGCTGGGCGTGTTCGCCGGTGTGCGCGCCGTGAAGAGCCTGCCCGGGCTGTCGAGCCGCTACGACAACGTCGACCTGATCCTCGTGCGCGAGCTCACAGAGGGCACGTACGCCGGCATCGAGCACACCATCGTCCCGGGCGTGGTCGAGACCATCAAGGTCATGACCCGCGACAAGGCCGAGCAGGTCATCCGCTTCGCCTTCGACGAGGCCCGGCGCCGGGGTCGCAAGCAGGTCACGGTGGTCCACAAGGCCAACATCATGAAGATGAGCGACGGCATGTTCCGCAACATCGGCCGTGAGATCGCGGCGGACTACCCGGACATCGCGCACCGCGACATCATCGCCGACAACGCTGCGATGCAGATGGTCGCGCGGCCCGAGCAGTTCGACGTCCTGGTGGCGGGGAACCTCTTTGGCGACATCCTGGGCGACATCGGCTCAGGGCTCGTGGGGTCCAACCTCCTGGTCACCAGCGTCAACGCGGCGCCGGGCGTGCAGGTCTTCGAGGCCACCGGCCATGTCGGCGGCGTCACCAACCACCGGGGCGAGCTCAGCGCCAGCCCGCTCGCGCTGCTGATGCCCGCGATCGACCTGCTGCGCTTCATCGGCGAGCCCGACGCGGCGGCCCGAGTCCTCGGCGCGGTCACGGACGTGCTGCGGGCGGGCGTCGACGTCACGCCGGCCCACGGCGGTGTGGCCTCGACAAGCACCATGGCCGACGCCATTATCGCCGCCATGCAGGCCTGACCCGCGCCGCGATCGTCGTCGCAAGTCTGCGCCCTCCTGCCCGAGCTCGGCTCTGGCGGGTCGACCCGCAAGGCGTCCGGACCCACCGCCCTGGACGTCAACGAGTTTCCCAACCCCCGAACGAACGGAGCGCCCCATGGCCTACATCATCACCCGGCTCTGCGTGGACTGTAAGGACACCGCCTGCGCCGACGTCTGCCCGGTCGAGTGCATCTACGAGTACAAGGGCGACGACAACAAGACGTTCCCCAACCAGCTCTACATCAACCCCGACGAGTGCATCGACTGCACCAACTGCGAGCCCGCGTGCCCGTGGAAGGCCATCTTCGAGGAAGACGAGACGCCCGACGCGTTCCAGGACGACATCGCGCTGAACTACAAGATGGTCGATCACGAGGACGACTTCGAGATCGCCGAGGTCACCAAGAGCCACGCGCCGACCCAGGACGAGGTCGAGGCCAACTTCAGCAAGTACGACTACGCGCCTTAGATCGCCGCCCTTTGTGGCGACATCGTCCGCGCGGCGCCCCTGTGGCTCCGCGCGGACGCGTGCGTCAGGGGCCCGGAGCGCCGCGCGGACGCTGGGTCGCTTTCTTGCGGCCACCGCGGGCTCGCCACACCCTGTGACAGCGGAGCGCGCTGCGGATCCCAGCGCGCACCCGGCCTGACCCCGTGTCGGGACGCATCCGCCCGGCGCCAGCGCGCGGCCGGTCCCCCGACTCCCGTAGACGATGACGGACGCTCCCCCCATGGCGGCTGCCCCCGACCCCGAGCCCAGCCGCTGGCAGCTCGTCGAGCGGCGCGTCGCGTTCGCTGCGCTGGCGGCCTACCTCGCCGCCGCGGCCAGCACCACGGTGATCACGTGGCGGCTGCGCTTCGAAGACTGGTACCTCTACGCCTTGATGAGCCTGTGCACCGCCATCGTCGTCGCCAACTACGCCCGCCTGGGCGTGCGGCGCACCTGGTTTCGGCGGGCGTCGTCGCTGCTCTTCACGGTCGCGGTCGTGCTGAGCTGGACCGCCCTGCTCTACGAGAAGACCCAGCTCGGGTGGACAGTGGTCGACGACGTCGCGGTCGACCTGGGCGCGCAGCCGCTCTTCTGGGCGCCGGTCGGCTGCGGCCTGCTCACAGCGACGCTCTTGGTGCTGCACTTTGTCGGTCTCGCCCCGCGTGCGCGCCGTGAAGCGGGGCTCTGAGCGATGATCCGCGACCTGCTGCAGCGCTATCAGGGCTCGCTGTTGATCGGCCTGGTGCTGATCTTGCCGCTGGCGATGATGTACTGGCACGGCAAGCCGGACCGGGACACGACCGTGATCGAGAAGGTGCTGATGACCCTGACGGCGCCGCTGCAGTCCGGCACCCGGGGGACGCTCGGTAGCGCCGGCTCGGTCATCGACGACTACGTCCTGTTGACCCAGGTGAAGCAACGCAACAAGGAGCTCGAGCGGGACAACCGCGTGCTGCTCGGCGAGGCGCTGAAGTCGCGCGCGCTGCAGGAAGAGCTGCGCCGCGTGAAGCAGCTGTGCGAGTTCAAGCAAGGCCGCAAGGACCTGGACACCGTCGCGGCGCGCGTGATCGGGCGCGAGGTCAGCCAGTTCTTCCGCGTGCTCCGGGTGCGCATCGACACCACCGGGCTGCCCAAGCTGCGGACCGGGCTGGCGGTCATCACCCACACGGGCGTGGTCGGGCGCATCGACAAGCTCAGCGGCGACTGGGCCGACGTGCTGCTGGTCACCGACAGCCGCAGCCGCGCCCACGCCACGGTGAGCGGCAAGGGTGTCGTGGGCACCGTGCGCGGGCAGGGGCGCCGCAATCAGTTTGGCGTGACCTTCTCGCACCTCGACCGAGCCGACCGGCGGACCCCGATCGAGCCGGGGGACGCGGTGATCACCACCGGTCACGACCGCGTGTTCCCGCCCGGGCTCGAGATCGGCCATGTGGCCTCGGGTCGGTCGACGCAGAAGGGGCACAACCACCAGTACACGCTGACACCCGCGGTGGCCTTCGCGACGCTGGAAGAGGTGCTCGTGGTGACCGGCTATCGCGCGGTGGCGAAGCCGAAGAGCCGGCTGCCCGCACCCGAGGCTGCCCGCCGGCGGCGGGTGCGGGTCGACCCCGCCAACACGCCCGACGGCTGACCCGCTCGTCGCCGCCCGCCCAGCGCCCCCAGCCAACCTCAGTCGGCGTCCCTCAGCTGCAGCGCGCTGCGATGAACCCGGTCGACGTGGCCGAGCACCGCCCGCTGCCAGGCCGCATCGTCGGGGTAGAACGCGGCTCGCATCGCCTTGCGGGCGGCGTGGCCTGAGGGGGCGCCCTTGCCGCGCAGGGCCTCGGGCCCGTGGTGCACCAGCCAGTTCTCGAGCCGCAGCGCGCGCAAGATGGCGATGTCCGACGCCGTGCCGAACTCGACGGTCAGGGCGTGGAAGCCCGCCGGCCCGACGCGGCGGGCCAGCTCCGGCAGCATGCCGCCGCGCATCTCGTAGCCGAGCTCGCTCCCCGGCTCCCACGCGTGGAGCAGGTCGCCGTACGCCGCGGCGGCGCGACGCCGTTGGTCGGCGTCCGGCAGTCCGTCGAGGAAGCCCACCACGCTGCGGGGAGCGCCGCGGCCGGTGTGCAGATCGGTCCAGACGACACGCTCGCGCCCCTGCAGGAGCGGCACGATGTGGCTGGTCAACGCGACGACCGTGGCCTCGGGCCGAGCGCCCCCGAAGAAGATGCCCTCCGGCACGGAGTACTGCCCGCGGGCCACGGCGTTGCGCAGCGTCGCCAGCCCGTGGCGCGCGATCTGGGCCAGGGCGCGAGGGTAGAAGAGATCCAGTGGGCCGATGTGGGTGGGGTTCAGCAGCGCGCTGAGGCTCAGGTAGTCCGCGTCGTCCGCCGCGAAGGGGTCGCCCGGCTTGAGGAAGTTGCGGTTGAGATCGACGTTGGACTCGTTGACCCGCCGATAGTGCGCCATCCCCCACGGGTTCAAGCTGTGGAGCCACAGCGCGGCGCAGTCTTCGCCGCGAGCGAGCAGCGCGCGCTGCACGGCGCTGCCTGCGTAGCCCTCGATGCCATGGAGCCCCGAGCTGTAGACCAGCAACCGCGCGCTCTCCGGGTCGCCGGTGAACGCGTAGTCCAGCGTGTAGCCGGGTTGAATCTCGACGGACGCGAGCGCGTTGCCGTGGGGGTGCGCCGTCACAGCGGCCTTGAAGGCGTCGCGGGAGGCTTCCCAGGTGTCGTGGAAGGTGGTCATGGCGCAAGCCTACGCCGCCGAGCGGACGCCGTCATGGCAGGGTGCACCCGCGCCCGTCGCGCTGGCGGCGCCGATGAAGTTCGCGGCAGTCTGCTAGCAGACTCCGCCTTTTCTCCGTTCTTGCGGCCACGACGGTCAGTCTGCTGGGAAGGGGAAGCCACGGCTTGCCGTGGCTGGGGGCGCTCGTAGCCCCCCCAGAAGATAAAAAACCAGCTGATTGCGGCGACAATCAATTGCGCCGCAGTCTGCTAGGCTCGCGGCGCCGCCCGATCTGGAGGTCTTCATGCTTCGTCCACTGCGTTCGACTCCCTCACGCGTCCGCCCCGCCTGGGTCACCGCCGCGCTGCTCCTGGCGGTCGGGGCGGCCGCCGGGATCACGCTCGCGCCAGGCTCCGCAGCCGCGCAGCCGCCACCGGCCGGATTCGAGGGCCAGCGGCAACCCCAACAGCCACAGGGGCAGCCCCAGCCCCAGCCCCAGTCCCAGCCCTACGCCCAACCGCAGGCCCAGCCCTATCGGCCGCAGACCTCGCCGCCCCCGCGCCGGCCGCAGCCGCGACGGGTGGTTCGGCGCGATCACTGGGGCTTCGCGGCGGAGTTCGGACTGGCGCGCTACATGGCGCTGGGAGACCGCAACTTCGGGCTGAGGAACAGCCTGGGTGGCCAGGGCATCGAGTTCGAAGACAGCGTCGGCTTCGACATCTTCCTCGGCGCGCGCTCCCCGTCGATCGGCCTCGACTTCGGCCTGCGCCTGGGCTTCGGCTTCGGTCCCCTCAACCGCACCGCGTGGGAGGACGAGCTGGGCCTCGCGCTCGAGTCGAGCATGCTCTTCACCATCGGACCCTCGCTGCGCTGGGCGCCCTTTGAGGGGTCGCGCGTGTCGCCCTACGTCGGCCTCGAGCTGCTCTACACGAGCACGGGCACCTCGCAGTCGGCCAACCGTGAGGTCTGCGACATCGACGGGTTCTGCGTCGACGAGAACGTCGACGTCCCCCACGTGAACTACAGCGGCTTCTCCTTCGGCTACCTCGCGGGCGTGCGTTTTCGGCCCTCGCGGCGGGGCGCCCGCTGGTACTTCTTCGCCGAGGCGCGCTACCTGCAGACCTCCTGGAGCAGCCTCGAGATCGACCCGGACGGCTTCGGCGCGGTGGAGCAGCCCGACGATCTGAGCAGCATGCGCTTGGACCACGTGTCGGTGCAGTTCGGCATCGGCGCCGCCCGCTGAAGACAGGCCGCTGATCCGGTGACAAACGGTGGACGCGCGAGCGCTCCACGCGGCACTCTCCGCGCCCGGCCGACGTGCCCGGACCCGGAGTCGAGATGCCAAGGGAAGGAGCGCAGCGTCGAGTTTGCCCGGTGTGCGGTGAGTACACGCCCGAGCGCCGCTGCCCGACACACGACGTACCCACCGTGAACCTCTCACGCGGCGCGCGCACGGCGACCAGCTACTCCGCCGGCGACGTGGTCAGCGAGCGCTACCGGATCACCGGATCGCTGGGGCGCGGGGGTTTTGGCGAGGTCTACGCCGCCGAGCACGTCTCCACCGGGCAGGCTGTGGCCCTCAAGATGCTCGCGTTGAAGACGGAGACCGCGGAACCGCCCGTCGTCCAGCGCTTCTTCCGTGAGGCGCGGATCACCGCCCAGCTCACCGACCCGCACACCGTGCGTGTGTTCGACACAGGCCAGGCCGACGACGGGCCGCTGTACATCGCCATGGAGCTGCTCCGGGGGCCCACCCTGGAGGAGGTGCTGCGGCGCCTCGACGCGCGCGGCGAGACCATGTCGGCGGAGCAGACGGTCGACCTGGCGGGGCAGGTGCTCAAGAGCCTGGCGGAAGCGCACGGCATGGGGTTGGTGCACCGTGACCTCAAGCCAGCCAACGTGATCCTGGCCGAGGTCGGCGCCGAAGAGACGGTGGCCAAGGTGCTCGACTTCGGCATCGCCAGGACGCAGGACTCCAACCTGACCGCCACCGGCCGCACCATGGGCACGCCGCACTACATGAGCCCGGAGCAGTTCCAGGGGGGCGGGATCGACGGCCGCTCGGACCTGTACTCGCTGGCGGTGCTGCTCTACCGCTGCCTCTCCGGGCGGCTGCCCTTCCAGGCGAACACGCCCTACGGCTTGATGCACGGCCACCTGTACGAGATCCCGCAAGACGTGGGCGAGCTGGCGGACGTGCCCGAGGCCCTGGCCGCGTGCGTGATGTGCGCGCTCGCCAAGGACCCCAACGCGCGCTTCGACACCGCCAAGGCCATGCGCAGCGCCCTGCAGGCGGCGCTGCCCAAGCACCGCGCCTTCCGCCAGACCTCCGCCTGGAGCGCCGAGCTGCCAGGGGTCAAGCAGCGGGCGCCTCAGGCCCGCGTTTGGGGGATGAACAGCGACGAGCAGGACGTGACCGCGGTCGCCCTGGCCACGCCTACAACCCCCGGCGCGACCGAAGCACCGGCAGGCGGTGACGCGGACATCGCGACCATGGGCCTGGACGCAGGCACGCTGGAGCAGCTGGCCGTCGCGGTCGACGCCCGGGCGCGCGCGAGCCGTGAAGAGGCCGCCGCGCGGCGGGCGGCCCACACCGGCGCCCAGGTGCCGGACACGGGTGTGGTGCCGACGCGCGGCACCGTGGTGGACGAAGGGGTCGCGGGCGCGGGGCAGCGCCCCGTGCACATCAGCACCGCGACCGAGGTGGTCAAGATCCGTGGCCGCCGCAAGCAGCGCGACCGAAAGCCGCTGTGGATCGGCGGCGCCGTGGCCGCGGTCGCGCTGGTCGCGCTCGGGCTCACGCTCTCCGGCGGTGACGAGGGAGCCGAGTCGACCAGCGGCGCGCCTGCCCCCGCGGAGGCCCAGCGAGCTGGGGCAGCCCCCAAGGCCGTGGCGGCGCCGGCCGCCCTGGCCCCTGCAGCGGACGCCGCCACCCAGACGCCGGACGCCGGCGCCACGGGTAGCGACGCCGACGCCGCGGCCGACGGGGGTCACGACGGCGACGCGATCTCGCCAGCGGCCACGGCCAAGGCGGCCCGCGCGATTCGCAAGGCGATGAAGCGGCGCAAGCGGCGCGCGCGCAAGGCCCGACGCCGGCGCGCCCGGACGAAGCGCAAGCCGCGCCGGGCGCCGCGCAGGTCGCGCCTGCGGGAGCGGCTCCCGGCGACGGACGCGGCACCGGAGCGCCCGGCGGCCCCCAGCGGGAGCGCGAAGCCGGCCGCAGAGCCGCCCGCCCCACCCACGCACTGACCCTGCGAGCGACCTGCGCCATGCGCGGCGAGGTCGGTCGGCGCTCAGCGCACCATGATCCAGCCGAAGGCCTTGGTGTTCCGCGAGCCCTTGTCGGCGCCGCAGGTCGCCGCGTTGCCGCAGCTGTTCTTCGGGTCGGCGAAGCAGCTGTCGCCCGCACCGCCGAAGCCCAGGCGCGAGTCGGGCGTCTTACAGTTCTTCTCGTTGTTGCCGACGATGCCGATGCGGGCACGGGCGTGCTGGGTGCCGACGTTCAGGCCTTCCTGGTTGCAGTGCTTCTGCAGCGACGAGCCGGTGATCAGCCCCTTCCACGCGTCGCGCCCGACCTTGGTCGCCACGTGCTTTCCCGGCGCGATGCGCGCGCGCAGGCTGCTGCCCGCAAGGGGCACCACCAACCAATGGGTCGACGCGCCCACGCGCATCCCCACCCGCAGCTGGGTGAAGGGCACGGTGGCATAGGACGCGAACTTCGCCTCGCTCTGAGACAGGTCGGTCGAGCCGGTGTTGAAGGTCTTGCTGTCGGTCCACCACTTGGCGCCATAGCTGAAGGTCGTCTTCTTGCCGTCGAGCTTCAGCGCCAGGGTCCAGCCGCCACCCGACGCGCTCATGTCGCACCACGCCTTGAACTTGGCCACGGGCCCCGCGCCGTCCGGATCCAGCCAGTAGGCGCCGCTGGCCGTCTTCGGCGCGGTCGCGAGCAGGGCCTTGCACGACGTGGCCGGCGCGCCGCTGGTGCCCACCACGCACGTGCCGCTCTGGCAGAGGCCGCCGCCCGCACCGCACTTGGAGCCGTCGGCCAGCTTGCCGTGGCTGCAGCCGACCTTGCTGTCGCAGACGTCGGAGGTGCAGGCGTTGCCGTCGTCACACGAGAGCGAGGCGCCGACACACGCTCCGGTGGCGTAGCACACGTCGCCTGTGGTGCAGGCGTCGCCGTCGTCGCAGGCCTTGGGCGCGGCCCGTTCGCACACCGCGCAGCTCAGCTTGTCCTTGGCGTCGACGTCGTTCCACTTGCCAGACGCGAGCATGGCGACCACGTCTTCGCCGAACCAGTTGTTCGGCTCGCCCGGTGACCACGCGGTGAAGCCGGTGGGCGTGCCGTCGACCCACACGTAGGAGCCTTCTTTCTGCGTGTCGTTGAGGCCGATCCACGCGGTGAAGCCAGCCCCGCAGACGCCCTTGGCCTGACTGACCACCGTGGCGTTCTCCGTCGCGCTGGCGATCGACGTGAGGTGTCCGCCCCAGCCCTTGCACTCCGCCTCGGCCTGGCCCCAGGTCTTGGGCCCGAACTTGAGCGCCTTGTAGCAGCGGCCGCCACTCATGACACCGTCGCAGGGCTTCGCCACGGCGACAGGGGCGTGGCTGCAGCCCTTGGCGCCGGCGCAGGTGTCGACGGTGCACGGCTTGTCGTCATCACACAGGCTGCCCTCGTCGGTCTTGCCGTCGCAGTTGTTGTCGAGGCCGTCGCACAGCTCCGGCCCCGCGCAGCCCGCGTCGACGGGCGCCGTGTCGGTCGCCGCGGCGTCCGAGCTGGCTCCCGAGTCGGGCGCTGTGGTCGTGTCCGCCGCGACGGCGTCCGCTGCGCCGATGTCGGCCTTCGCGGTGTCGGTGGTGACGGCGTCGGTGCTGGTGGCGTCGGGGTTCACGGCGTCGGGATTCACGGCGTCGGGATTCACGGCGTCGGGATTCACGGCGTCGGGGTTCACCGCATCGGGGCCCGCAGCGTCGGGCGCGCCGCCGTCGGCTGAGCCCGCGTCGCCGGCGCCGGCGTCGCCCGTCGCGCTGTCCGCGACCGCCCCGTCGAGGCCGCCGCCGTCGAGCGCTCCAACGTCCACGGCCCCGTCGGAGCCCCCGTCGGCCGCGCTGTCGGAGGCCGCGCTGTCCCCGCCGGCGCTGTCGCCCGTCGACGCGTCCGACGCGCCCGCTCCGTCCGACGGCGACCCGGCGTCGCCCAGCGCGTCAGCCGTCGCCCTACCCTGGGCCGTGTCTGCCCCAGGCCCAGCGTCGTCGTGGGCGTCGCTCGTCACGCCCGCTGCGTCGGCGCTGCCGTTGACGTCCTCGGCGACGGGCCCGGCGTCCTGCCCCGGCCCTGCCCCGTCCTGCGCCCCCTGGCCGTCGGCCAGCTGACCACCGCCGCCGCCGGATGGGCCGGCCAGCGTCGGGCCCCCCTCGGCTGGCTCTTCTCCGCAGCCGAACGCCACGAGGAGCACGCACAGGAGCGCCCCCAGGCCAGTGAGGCGGGGGAGACGGACAGCGTGCAAGGCGACGTTGCGGCGTGGGGCGGTCATCGGGCGCTCCTGCGCGCGGAGGCCACGCGCGCTCCCCGCAAGATGCCGACCCCTCAGCGCGACGGCAACTCACCCACACGCCAGGGGACGCCCCTGCTTGCGTCCCGCGGCGCGCCTCCGCAATCCTCGGCGCGCGAGCGGGTCTGGGAGCCGCACCTCGGGGAGACGCCATGTTCCATCGCCTGCCAACCCTGTTCCTCCTGGTCGCCGTCGGTGCGGCGAGCGCCGGCTGCGGCAGCTATGTGAACATCCGCACGGTTCGACCTGGCGAGCTCAACGTGCAGGACACCAAGAAGGTCGACCTGCTCCAGGTGAGCGGGCCGGCCGCGGCCACCCGCGTGGTGCGCGCCCGTCTGGTCGCGCTCGCCAAGGCCGGCAAGCACTTCGCCCTCCGCGACCGGACCTCGCGGGGCTGGGTGGTGACCGTGGCAGACGGGCGCGCGAGCCTGCCGGCGTCGGCGACGCTCACGGCCGACACGCTCGGCGCCAGGGTGCACGTGGCCACCTGGCAGACGAAGCGTGACACGGTCGAGGAGCGCTACCAGGACGCCAAGGGCGTGACGCAGGTGCGGCTCGTGCCCGTGCTCAACGGCGCCGCGACCCTCCACGTCACCCTCTTTGGCGCAGACGGCGACCTCGTCGCCCACGACCGTGTGGTCGCGGGCAAGGCGACGCTGCGCGGCGCGGACAGCGCGCCGGCCAAGGCCTTGCAAGCGGCCTGTGACCACGCGGCCAAGACGCTGCTCGCCGACATGACGCCGGCCCCGGTGGTGATGCGGGTCGAGCTCGACACCTCCGACCCGGCGCAACGGGCCTGGGTCGACCTGGCCGAGGGCGGCAAGCTGAAGGCGGCGCGCGCCGGGTTTGTCGGCCTGCTCAAGCAGCACCCCAAGCGCGCCAGCGCCATGTACAACGCGGCGGTGACCACGGACGCGCTGGGCGAGCACGCGGCCGCGCTGAAGCTCTACCGCGGCGCGATACGCCTCGGGGGACCGCCGTGGTACGAGCGCGCGCTCGCGCAGTGCGTCAAGCGAGCCAAGGACGCGAGCGCGCTGGGCAAGTAGGGGCGGCACGCACCTGACGCGCGCCAGCGCGGCACAATCCTTGAGCCCAGCGACGTGTGGCCCCACACTGGCGGGCGCGTGCCGGGGTGGTGCGCCGAGCTGTCCCTCGTGAGGCCCGTCGATGAAGTACCTGGTCTGGCTGGTCGTCACCTGGCTGCTGCTCGCCCTGGAGTCCCCGCTCCTGGGCTCCTTCTCCAGCCAGCTCTTCGTGCCAGACGTGTTGGTGATCACCGCACTCTTCGCCGCCCACCGCGGCAGCCTGCTCGGCGGCGCCCTGACCATCTTCGCCATCGGCCTGCTCAAGGACGGCTTCTGCCTCGCTGCGCCGGTCGGCCTCTTCGTGGAGACCGGCGTCCTCATCTTCCTGGGGATGCGCTTCGCCGCCCGCCACACCGACCTCCGCTCCCCGATCACGTTGATGGCCACCACCGCCGTCGCCTCCCTGGTCGCGACCGCGCTCTTCCTGCTCTTCGAGACCATCTTCCATCGCAACTTCGGCAGCCACGCGCAGGCCCTGCGCATGGCCCTCCCCCTGGCGCTGATGACCATGTTGGTCGCGCCCTTTCAGTTCGCGCTGCTCGATCGCGTCGGCCGCATCTTCGAGCGCCGCGGTCCGACCACAGGCGTGTTCCGCTAGGTCCAGCAGGGCCGCCGCGCGCTGGTCCCTGCCGCCTGAAGGGACTGTCGCCTGCAGGGACTGTCGCCTGCAGGGAATGTCGCCCCCCCCCTCCCCCAAGCCCAGCCCGCCCC
Organism: bacterium; assembly: GCA_030425545.1. GTDB lineage: Bacteria > Myxococcota_A > UBA9042 > UBA9042 > UBA9042 > UBA9042. The sequence goes on from JAUIAC010000012.1 coordinate 34,062, forward strand.
CTCGATGAACTCGCGCTTCCAGCTTGGCCCCTCGCACGACGCGCGCGCGTTCGCCACGCGCAATGGCGTCGCCCTCGCCGTGGTCGTCGCCGGCATGATGCTCCTCGGCGCGCGGCTGCTGCTCGTGCAGGTCGTCCGCGGCGAGCGCTACGAGCGCTTCGCCACCATCGAGCACGTGTCCAAGGTCCGCTCGACCGCGCCGCGGGGCCTGATCCTGGGGGCCAACGGCGACGTCATGGCCCGCAACATCGAGAGCCACCGCCTGGAGATCCTGGCCCACCGGGTGAAGAAGAAGCGCATCCCCCCCATCGCCAAGACCCTGCGCCGGCTGCTCGACCTCACCGACTCGGAGTACAAGGGCCTGCTGGCGGAGCTCGGCAAGCCGAAGGACCCGCGGCGCCACAAGCCGCTGGTGGTGCGGCGCGGGCTGGTGTCGTCCCACTGCCCCTACGACTCCCACAAGCTGGAGCTGACCGGCGAGCACCCCTACGGCTTCTGCCCCACCTGCGGCCGCAGCTACGAGCAGGTGCCGCGGCGTCACACCTGCCCGGTTCACCGACGAAAGCTCGTGCCGAGCGGCAACGGCGAGGGGTTGCACTGCCCGGTCTGCGCGCGTGAGTTCCTCGACAAGCCCACCTGCCCCTACGACGACACGCTCGTGCGCCGCGGTCACCACGCCCTGCGCTGCGCCATGTGCGGCCGGACCTACAACGACGAGGTGGCGATCCTCCGCAGCCACCTGCACGAGCTGCCCGAGGCGCGCATTCGCACCGAGATCCAGCGCGAGTACCCCTACCGCTACCTGGCGAGCCACCTGCTGGGCTATGTCAGCCGGGTGAGCGCCCGCGACATGCGGCCCTTCGACGAAGGCGGCCCGTCGCGCTACTCGCTCAACGACAGCGTCGGCCGAGTGGGGCTGGAGCGGGCCCTCGACGCCATGCTGCGCGGCATCGACGGGGAGCAGGTCATGGTCCGGCGCCGCGGGCTCGAGGAGAAGGCCCGCAACCTCGACGAGCTGCTCGCCGCCATGCAGCCGCGGCAGACCGTGCCGGGGCTCAACGTGAAGCTGACCCTGGATCTCGACCTGCAGCGCACCGCCAAGGTCGCCATGGCCCACGTGCACTCCGGCGCCGCGGTGGCGCTCGACATCCAGACCGGCCGGGTGTTGGTGATGTACTCCAAGCCGAGCTTCGACCCCAACGCCTGGTCCGGGCGCCTGACCCCAGAGATCAAGGCCCGCACCGACGCGTCGCCCTACGCCCCGCTGCTCAACAAGGCCCTGCACGCCTTCCCGCCAGCGTCGACCTACAAGGTGGTCGCCAGCGCCGCGGGCCTCGAAGAGGGCCTGGTCACACCCAAGACCACGCACTGGTGCCCGGGCTACTACGAGTACGGTGGTCGCCGCTTTCGCTGCCACAAGAAGAGCGGCCACGGCGAGGTCGACCTGGCCAAGGCCATCGAGCAGAGCTGCGACGTCTACTTCTACAAGGTCGGTGAGCAGCTCGGCATCGATCGACTGGCCCGCTACGCGCGCCGCATGGGCTTCGGCGAGCCCACGGGCATCGAGGTGCGCGAGCGCAGCGGCCACGTGCCCACCAAGGCCTGGTACATGACCCGATACGGGCGCTACTACCCCGGTTTTGCGCTGTCCACGGCGGTGGGGCAGAAGGACGCCACGGCCACACCGCTGCAGGTGGCCCGGGTCTACGCCGGCCTCGCCCGCGACGGGGTGCTGCCCAACGTCACCGTCATCGACGCCCTGGAGACCGAGCGCGGCCCGACGCCCCCCATGGGTCGGCTGGGGACGCGCTCCATGGGCCTCAAGAGGTCCACCCTCCGCGCCATCAAGCAGGGCCTGGTGCAGGTGGTCGAGAGCGGCACCGCCCGCAAGAGCAAGCTCAACGACGTCCCCATGGCCGGCAAGACGGGCACCGCCGAGGCCGCCCAGCGCGCCAAACCGGGGACGCCGCCCGACGTGGTCCGCTGGCTCAAGGACGACCACGCCTGGTTCGTCGGCTACGCGCCGGTCAAGCACCCGCGCATCGTGGTCGCCGTCTTCGTCGAGCACGGCGGACACGGCGGACACGTCGCCGCCCCCATCGCCAAGCGCGTCCTCGTGCGCTACTTCTCCAAGCACGGGAACAGCGACACGCCACCGCCGCCCCCCTCGCCCCCGACCCCCAAGGTCTACGGCCCTGACCCTGCCCGCGACCTGGGCGACAGCCTCGCCTCGGGCCACGCCGTCCCTGGAGCCACGCCATGAACCTGGCCGTACGCCTGCGCCAAGGCTCGCTGGTCATCGGGCTCGGCTCGTTGGTGCTGCTGTGCGCCGCGTCGCTCTTCAACCTGTGGTTCATCGACTCGCTCCACGACACGGCCTTCCACCGCAGCCAGATCATCTGGCTCGTGGTGGGTCTGGTGGGCGGCGGACTTGCCGCGGGCATCGACATGGCCTTCGTGCGGCGCATGGGGGTGCCGGTCTACGGCTCGCTGTGTGTGCTCCTGGTGGCCGTGCTGCTCTTCGGCCGCGAGATCAACCACAGCAAGCGCTGGCTCGAGCTGGGCCCGATGAACATGCAGCCCTCCGAGTTCATGAAGCTGGCGCTGGTGTTGGTCATCGCCGAGTGGTTCGACAAGCGGCGGGCGACCAAGGAGTGGCCGCTGAGCCGGCTGATTCAGCCCTTGCTCATCGTCGGTGCGCCGGTGGTGCTCATCAACCTCGAGCCCGACCTGGGGACCTCGCTGTGCGTCTCGCTGATCGGCGGCTCCATCATCCTCTACGAGGGCGTGCGCAAGCAGACGCTGCTGGCCGGGCTCCTGGTGGTGCTCGTGGGCGTGCCCATCGCCTGGCGCATGGGGGCGGTCCGCGACTATCAGAAGGGGCGCGTGCAGGCGTGGATGGCCCTCGACGAGAACGCGGTGACGTCCAAGCGGAGCGCCCGCGCGTCGCAGTCGGAGCAGGCGCTGTGGGCCGTGGGATCCGGGCGCTGGCTGGGCCGCGATGTCGACGACGCGCGCACCTCCGTGCTGCGGCACCTGCCCTTCCTTTACACCGACTTCGCCCTCGCCTCGTGGGCTGAGCTCTTCGGCCTGGTCGGGACCATGGCGCTCTTTGGCTTGTATCTCGGAATCTTATGGTGGGCGCTCTATCTCGCCCATCACGCGAGGGAGAGATACGACGCGCTTGTGGCGGTGGGCGTCGCGGCGCTCATCTTCTGGCAGTTCTTCATCAACGCGGGGATGGTCATCGGCCTGCTGCCCGTGGTCGGCATGACCCTGCCGATCATGAGCTACGGCGGCTCGAGTGTGCTCACCGTGATGATCGGCTGCGGCCTGCTGGTCAACATCGCCCTCCGGCGCCGGGCCACGGTGTGAGCGAGCCGGACCCGCGGCGTGGGCCTTCGGCTGGGACCTGGGCCGCGGTGGTGCTGTCGGTGGGCGTCCTGCTCGCCGCCCTCATCTACGGCCCGGCTGCGGCGACCGCGTCCTACGTCCACGACGACCACCCGGCCGTGCTCGACAACCCCCACGTGTCCTGGCCCCCCGACGTCGCCGCGATCTGGCGCACGCCCTGGTTTGGCCCGGCGCCGGGCTTTCGTACGCAGGGGCTGAGCCGACCCCTGGTCACGTTGGGCTACGCCGTGGAGTCCGGGCTCGGCCTCGCCTCGCGCGGTCGGCACGCGGTGAACCTGCTCCTCTTCGGGCTCGTCAGCGGGCTCGTCGGGCTCTTGGTCGGCGCGCTCTTGCGGCCCGCAGGGACGCCGCCTGCGCCGGGCGCGACGGGGCGGGCGACGCGGCCGCCTCCCGACGCCCACGCCCGCACCGCGGCCCTGCTGGCGACGCTGCTCTTCGCCCTGCACCCGGTGCACACGTCGACGGTGTTGGCGGTCGCCTACCGCCCGGAGCTGCAGGCGTGCCTCTTCGCGCTGCTCGCCACCCTCGCCTTCGTCGCCCACGTCCACGGCCGACGGCTTGGGGGCGCGCTGGCGGTGGCGACCCTGCTCCTCGCCGTGTGGAGCAAGGAGTCGGCGCTGACGGTCACGGCGGCGTGGGGGCTCTGGGCGCTCACCCAGGCCCCCCAGACCACCCCGCTGCACCGGCGGCGCGGCGTTGGCGTCGCGGTGGCGGCGCTCGCGCTCACGGCTGGGTGGCTGGCGTGGCGCCACACCTGGCTCGGCGCGCCCTGGGTCTCGGCCCACGACAACCCGCTGGGGGGCGCCGCACGCATCGACCGGGTGCACGGCGCGCTGTGGCTGGTGCAGCACGCGGCTCACAAGCTGCTGCTGCCGCTCAACCTGGCGCCAGACGAGACCTTCGACGCCCTGCCGGTGCTGAACCCGGACGTCCCCCGCGTCGTGGCGGGGGCGGCCTGGGTGCTCGGGCTCGCCGCGCTCGCCGTCGCCGACCTGCGCCGCGGCGCGCGCGGCGACCGGCGCGCCGGCCTGCGTGCGTCCTGCGTCGCCTGGTTTGGCGGCGCGTGGCTGCCGGTGTCGCACCTGCTCTTCCCCGCGACCGTGCTCTTCGCCGACCGGCTCCTCTTTCTGCCCTCCGTGGCGGCGCTCGGCGCCCTGGCCGTCGCGCTGGCGGGCCTGATCTCCGGGCCCACGGCGCGACCTGGCGTCCGGCGCGCCGCGGTCGGCGTGGTCGTGGTCCTGGGCGGCACGTGGGCCACCGTGGCCCACCTCGAGTCGCAGCACTGGACCAGCGAGCTCGCCCTCTTCCGTCACGGCGCCACGGTCCGTCCGCGGAGCCTGCGCATGCGCTTCAACCACGGGCTGCGCCTGCTCGAGGCTGGCGACACGCGGCGCGCCAACGAGGAGCTCACGGCAGCCCTCGCGCTGGACCCGACAGACCGGGCTACCTGGACGCTCGCGCTGCAGGCGGCGAGCCGGCTCCGAGACTGTGGTCGGGTGCGCGCGCTGACCGCAGCGCCGCCCGCGAAGCCCGACGACAGCAGCGTCAAGGCCAGCGTCGACGCTGGCGTGGCCTGCGCCGACTACGGCGCGGCCTTCCGCGCCGGGGTACGGCTGCGGCGCCCAGGTGCCGAGTTCGCCAAGAAGGTCTACGTCGCCGGCGTCGCCGCGGGGGAGCACGCCGCCGCCGAGCGGTGGGCCCGGCGCTTCACCCCCACGCCGACGACGTCGCCCGCCTGGGTCGCCGCCGCGGTCTTTGCCGAACGCCGCGCCGGCCGCCCAGCCCGGGCCCTCGCGCGGCTCAAGGTGCTCCACGAGGCCCGCCCCACGCTCGCCGCGGTGGTCGCCCAGGCCCGGCAGCTCTGTCGCGCCCGCGCCCACCGCGCGCTCGCCGAGGCCTGCGCCAGGTGGCCTGGAGCGCCACCCGCGCAGGGTGTCGCCCCGTCCCCCTGAGCGCGACCGCGCCACCCACGCACACCTGTGGTACACCCCGCGCGGCCCACTGACCCAGGAGGGGCGGCATGGAGATCCGCGATCCGATTCACGGCAGCATCCCCCTGAGCCCGGGCGAGGCCGCGCTGGTCAGCAGCCCCTTCTTTCGGCGCCTGCGCCGCATCAAGCAGCTCGGCTTCGCAGACCTGGTGTTCCCAGGCGCGGTCCACAACCGCTACCTGCACTCCGTGGGGGTCATGCACCTCGCCGGGCTCGCGTTCGACGCGGTCTTCGCGGACACGGAGTGGCTCCGGGGCGCCGAGCGCGCTCGCTTACGGCAGACCCTGCGGCTCGCGGCCCTGTGCCACGACATCGGTCACGCCCCGCTCTCGCACTCCAGCGAGGCCCTCTTCCCCAGCATCGCCGCCCTGCAGATCCCGCACATGGTCGGCGCTGACTCCGACAAGCAGGCCCGCCACGAGCACTACACGTTCAAGCTGCTCCTCGACTCGTCGCTCACGCCGCTGCTGACCCGGGCGTTCGCCGACCTGGGCATCGAGCCCGTGCACGTCGCGGGTCTGCTCTACGGCGGCATCGAGGTCGATCCCGGCGCCTTTGTCGTCGGCGGCCGCGACCTGCGCGGCGTGCTCTCGGCCCTGTGCTCCAGCGAGCTCGACGTCGACCGCATGGACTACCTGCTGCGCGACAGCTACTTCAGCGGGGTCTCGTACGGCAAGTTCGACCACGACTGGCTCATCGGCCACCTGAGCCACGTCGAGGCGGCCGACGGCAAGGTCTTCCTCGCCCTCCGCGACCGCGCGCTCTACACCTTCGACGACTTTCTCCTGTCGCGGTACCACATGTTCGTGATGGTGTACTTCCACCACAAGGTCGAGTGCTTCGACCAGATGCTCAAGCGCTTCTACGCCGCCTCGCCCGACTTCACGGTGCCCGCGGACCCCGAGTCCTTCCTCGCCTTCGACGACCCCGCGGTCTTCGCGCTGCTGCAGGAGGGCGCCCAGCGGTCGCCCTGGGCCCGCGACATCGTCGAGGGGCGCCCGATGCAGGTGGTCGCCGAGCGAGGCTGGCACGGCCGCTTCGACGATCTCGAGGAGCTCGAGGCCAAGCTGCGGGACGCGGGGGTCGACTTCGTGCGCGCGGCCAGCAAGGGCGCGCTGTCGAAGTACCGCGGCAAGACCTCGCCGGAGCGTGAGGTCTACGTGCGCATCCAGCCGCGCTATGGCGACGAGCGGACGCAGCCGCTGGGCGAGGCGACCAAGCTCTTTGAGCGCTACGGCGAGACCACCTTCATGGAGCGCACCTACGTGCGGGCCGACGACGCGGAGCGGGTGGGCAAGTGGGTCGCCGAGCATCGCACTCGGCCGCAGCTGACGCTGCGCATGGGCTGAGCCCGCCGCGCCCCCAGCAGGGGCCGCCAGCCAGCGCCTGAGGTGCCGCCGGCCTCGCCGCATTGACCGCGCGCCACCGCTGGCCGATCCTCGCGCCGACCTGGAGTCGCTCATGCCCGACCTTCGCTCCCATCTGCCCGCCTTGCTGACCGCGCTCGTGTGCGTGGCGCTCGCCTCGCCCGCGCTCGCGCAGCCTGCGTCGGGAGCCCCGCCGCGCCCTGGCGCCACGCCCGCTCCGGGTGCCTCCGCGGCCGCCGGCGCCGCCGCCACGCCGGGCGCCGAGGGTGAGGGCGACAGCCTCTACGTCATCGTCGAGGCGACGCAGCGCCCCCTGGACGGACTCCTGGTGTTGCCCACCGCGTGCGGCCCCTACAAGGCGTGGTGCGACGAGGTGCAGGCCGTGCTGCACAACGACATGCGGCTGAGCGGGGTGGTGCGCGCGCTCAAGCTGAAGAAGGCCAAGGTCGAGGCCATCAAGCGCTACAACCTGCCCGGCTTCGAGGTGAACCTGGCGGCCGCGCGGAAGGCGGGCGTGGTCTATGCCGTCGCCAGCTGGGCGCGAAAAGCCCGCAAGCAGAAGGGCGTGCTCGAGCTGCACATCGGTGTCATCGACGTGCGCACGGGCAAGCGCCTGGACCTGGGTCGGCGCGCGCTGCAGACCGGGCCGATCAAGGCCATCCGCACCCTGGCGCACCGCGCGTCCAACGCGATCTTCGGCGCCATCTCGGGGGTCGAGGGCAGCTTTGACGGCCAGTTCTTCTACAGCGCGCCCGGCGCCGGCTGCCACCGCTGCATCTGGATGGCGGACGCCGACGGCTACAACGCCCGCGTCATCGTGGGCGGCAAGGGCATCCACATGCTGCCGCGGCCCACCGCGGACCAGGGGCTCAACTTCGTCAGCTTCAAGCCCGACCTGCCCTCGCTCTTCCGCCTCGACGGCCCCAAGGTCGACCAGCTGTGGGCGACCTCGCCCAACACGCACACGCCGGTGGTGCTCGCTGGCGACGCCCCCGCGGCGAAGCGCCCCCGGGGCAAGCGCCGCGGCAGCAAGCGGCGGGCCAAGAAGCGCCGGCTGTCCAAGGGCCGCAAGGCGGGCGCCAAGCGCAAGGGTGGCGCGGGCGGCAAGGTCCCGGGCATGCCGGCCAAGCCGTGGGCCACCGGCGCGACGCTGCAGTTCCGCACGGCGGCGACGAACCGCGCGGGTCAGGTGGTGGCGACCATCAACGACGGCGACCAGGCCGACCTGTGGCTGCTCAACGCCGCGGGCAAGCCGGTGCGCAACCTGACCAACCACGAGTCGGACGATCTCGACCCCTCCTGGTCACCCGACGGCACCCGCATCGCCTTCGTCAGCAACCGCACGGGTCGGCCGCAGATCTACGTGATGAACGCCGACGGCTCGAACGTGCAGCGCATGACCTTCGCGGGCCCCTACAACACCGGGCCGGACTGGGGCGCCAACAACAAGATCGTCTACTCGGGCCTCCGCGGTAGCGCGGTGGACATCCTCACGGTGGACATGGCCAAGCAGATGCAGCGGCTCACCCCGGGCCGTGGCAAGCGCTCGCTCGAGCCCTCGTGGACCACCTGTGGGCGACGCGTGCTCTACGTGTCGGACGAAGACGGCCGCGGCGCGCGGGTGTGGGTCGCCAGCCACGACGGCGCTGCCCGGCAGCCCCTTGCGCTGCCGCGTGGCCGCTATTACACCCCCGTCTGGCGCAAGAAGCCGGGCGTGTTGCCCACCCCCTTCCGGCCCTGAACGACGCGCTGCGCTGGCCCCTCCGCTGAGGGAGGCGGTCGCAGCGCGAGCCCCGGAGGCCGTCGCGTGGACGCGCCTTCGCCCCTGACCTACACTTGCGGGACGTGACGCTGCCACCCATGAAGGTCTGTCCCACCTGCCGTACTGAGTACCCGCCCGAGAAGCAGTTCTGCCCTGCTGACGGGTCTGCGTTGGTTGCCCAACCCGCGCGCTCGTCGACCCGTGCGCCGGCCCAGAACGCGCCGAGCCCCGCCAGCCCACGACGCACGTCGCAGTCCGCCCCCGGCATGGACGGCAGCACCGTCGTCGGCCCGCCTCCGCTGCCGACCAAGGCCGACCGCGAGGCCGAGGCCAAGCGCGCCGGCGCGCCAGAGCAGCGCAAGCGCGACAACACGGTCATGTACACCATGTCGGCTCCGCCCAGCGGGCCGCAGACCTCCGCGCCCTCGCTCGACACGCAGGGCGTGCCGGACTCGCTGCCCGACGCCATGCCCGCCAGCCAGCCGGCGACAACGCCCGCGGGCCCGACGAGCGCCACGCCCGGCGCCAGGTCCGCGCCGCGCGCCCCCCAGGGCGACGTCGACCATGACGCGGAGACCCGGCTCTCCAGCGTCGAAGAGCTCGAGGGCGACGACGACGAGGGCGAGCGCAGCGCCTACATCGGCAAGCTCATCGACGAGCGCTACCTCGTGAAGTCGCTCGTGGGTCGCGGCGGCATGGGCGCGGTCTATCGCGTCGAGCAGATCCACCTCCGCAAGGAGATGGCGATCAAGCTGCTCCACGAGAACCTGATCTCGAAGAAGCAGCTGGTGTCGCGCTTTACCCGCGAGGCCCGGGCGATCAGCCGCCTGTCGAGCCCGCACACGGTCATGGTCTACGACTTCGGCCGGTGGGGAGAGGTCTTCTACCTGGTCATGGAGCTGCTCGAAGGCGAGCCGCTGGACGACCTGCTGGTGCGCGAGGGGCCCACGCCGGCGCTGCGCGCGACCGCGATCCTGATGCAGATGTGCGACTCGCTGGCCGAGGCCCACCGCGCAGGCATCGTGCACCGCGACCTCAAGCCCGAGAACGTAATGCTGCTCTCGGGCGGTCCGCACCCGGACTTCGTCAAGATCCTGGACTTCGGCCTCGCCAAGGTCGAGGACGTCGACGACCCGTACACCATCCACTCGCAGAAGGACATCTTCGGCACGCCCTTCTACATGAGCCCGGAGCAGATCCGCGCCGGCGACATCGACGGGCGCTCGGACATCTACGCTGTGGGGGCGCTGGCGTTCCGCATGCTCACTGGCCACCAGGTCTTCGGCCACGAGCGCAGCACCTTCGACATCCTCAAGGCGCACCTCATGGAGCCGCCGCCGTCCATGCGCGACGTGGCGCCAGACGCCAAGGTGCCGGACGCGCTGGAGCACATCGTCGCGCGCTGCCTGGCCAAGGATCCCAAGGACCGCTTCCAGACCATGGACGAGCTCGCGGAGGCCCTGGTCGAGGCCCGCAAGACCGACTTTGTCACCGCGGGCATCGCGCCGCCGAAGCAGGCCACCTCGCCCGCCGACCAGATGACCCCGCGGGAGAAGAAGCGCACCGCCGCGCTGCTCGCGGACGACGACGCGCTCGAAGGGCACGTCCGCCGCACGGGCCGACGTCAGCGCCTGGGCTTCCTGGTGGCGGTGCTCGTCTTCGCCGCCGCCGGCGCCGCGGTGGTGATGAACCTGTCGAGCGCCGGCGTGGGCCAGGAGCAGGAGCCCAACGACAGCTACGACCAGGCGAACCAGCTCGACGCCAACGGCGAGGCCCGCGGCGCCATCGGGCAGCGCCGGTCGCGCGAGGTGTCCGACCGCGACTGCTTCAAGCTGCCCGAGATGACCGCCGAGACGGACCTGTCGGTGACGCTGCGCGGCGTGCCGACCATGGACCTGGAGGTGTCGCTGCTGGACAGCGCCGGGGTGCCGCGCGCCACGCTCAGCCATCGGCCCGAGGGTCGCGGCGAGGTGCTGCGCCATGTCGACACCCGCTTCAGCCCACGGACGGTGTGCGTCACCGAGCGGCGCGCGCCAGGCAAGGTCGCCGGGGAGAGCCTGAGCGACACCTACACGCTGCGGGTGGAGACCACCAAGCGCAGCGCGTGGACCGAGGTCGAGCCCAACGACGGCAAGCGCACCAACGACCTGCCTGGCGGCAAGAGCGTGCGCGGGACCCTGGACGGCCCGGGCGACGTGGACGTGTTCCGCCTGCAGGACCGCTTCGACGGCCGTGTGCTCCGCATCAAGATCGCCAGCGCCAACAGCAGGCCGCTCGACGGTCTGCGCGTCGCCGTGGTCGACGCCAAGGGCCGCGTGCTGACGGCGGAGGTGCTGCGTGACGGCGACAAGGACGCGGTGCTCGCGTTCGCAGCCACGGCCGTGCAGGAGCCCGAGCGCATCGTGGTGCAGTGGGCAGCGGCGGCCAAGGCCACCTGGAAGCCGGGGCCAGAGGACGAGATCGCCTACACCATGTGGTACCGGGTCGAGGACCTGACCGACCAGAGCGAGCGCGAACCGAACAACACCCCCGCGTCGGCCGCGCCGATGGTGCTCGGCGCGTGGCACGTGGGCAGCGCGAGCGACGCCGCGGGGGTGGACTGGCTCCGCATCGACGCGGGCGACCCGAGCATGCGGCGCATCCGGCTCGAGGCCAGCGCGCCCGAGGGCAACGCGTACTCGCTGACCATCCGCGACGTCGGGACCAACGTCGACGTCCGCAAGGTCGAGGTCGCGCCGGGCACGGCCAACCACGACCTGCTGGTCCACGGCAGCGGCGCCGGCTATCTGCTCAAGGTCGTGCGCACGCCGCCGGAGCCGACGCGGCGCGGTCGCCGCGCGCGCAAGCCGCTCGGGTCACGCTACCGCCTGCGCGCGCGCTGGGCGCTGCCGGGCGGCGAAGACCTGAAGTTGGACCTGCCCGGCCAGTAGGTCGCCGGACCCGACGCTCGCCCAAACGCCGACGCGGACGCAGACTGAGACGCCGACTCAGAGGGCCGACTCAGAGGGCCGACTCAGAGTGCTGACTGAGACTGCGACTCAGACGCCGACAGCCAGACGCCGCGCGAACTTCTCGTCGAGCCCCACCGTGCGAATGCGGGCTGCGGCCGAGGCGATGTCGTAGTCGATGCGCACGTGCGCCATCTGCCGCGTGTCGGTGTCGAAGAGCACGAAGCACGAGTCCGGGTTGCGGTCGCGCGGCTGCCCCACCGAGCCCACGTTGACCAGGTAGCGCGAGCCCTTCTTGTGCTTGTAGTTGCCCGAGACGTCGCGGACCTTGCGGCCGGTGTACTCGTAGGTCGTCGTCAGGTGGCTGTGGCCGATGAAGTTGTGGCCGAGCAGGCCTGTCTTCATGCGGGTCAGCGCCTCGGCCTCCTCGTTGCGCACCACGTAGTAGAACGCGCTCGGCAGGATCGGCGCCGCGTGGAAGAACGCCGTGTCGGTCTCCTCCCGCAGGTGGCAGTAAGGCAGCGAGTACAGCCAGGTGAAGTTCTCTTCGGAGAGCTCCGAGCGGGTCCAGTAGAGCGCCTTGCGCGCGGCCTCGTAGTAGTAGTCGGTGTCCATGACGCCCACCACCGCCGCGTCGTGGTTGCCCATGAGCACGACCTCGCAGCGCTCCCGCAGCAGCTCACAGCACTCGTTGGGGTTGCCGCCATAGCCGACCACATCGCCGAGGCAGATGATCTCGTCTGCGCCGATGTCGTCGCACTTGTCCAGCACGCGGGTGAGCGCCTGAATGTTGGCGTGGATGTCGCTGATGATGGCGAGGCGCATGGTGGACAGCTCCTGCGACGACCATGGCTGCCATTGAGGCCACCGGAGCACCCGGGGCGGAGACAGCTCCGGAGGGACCGGGGCCAGGACGCGCGCGTGGATCAAGGTACCAGAGGCCCCCCACCGCGCAAGCTGCGTTGACGCTCACGCGGGGGGCGTGCGAGCCTCCCGCCGCCCGACACAGCCCGGTTTTCTGGCGCCGTCGCCAGGCGCAGCCACCGCGGCAGACGGGTCAGAACGACCGGCGCGACGACCCGCATGGGCGCGCGCCCGAGCCCACTGGAGTTGCCCATGTCCCTGTCCGTCGGCGACCTCGCCCCCGCCTTCAGCCTGCCCGCAGACGACGACAGCACCGTGTCGCTGGCGGACCACCGCGGCAAGTGGGTGGTGGTGTACTTCTACCCGCGCGACAACACGCCTGGCTGCACCACCGAGGCCTGCGGCTTCCGTGACCGCCACGACGAGCTGCGCGGCGCCGACCAGGCCGAGGTGTTCGGCGTCAGCGGCGACTCGATCAAGTCGCACGTGCGCTTCCGCGACAAGTACGAGCTGCCCTTCCGCCTGCTCAGCGACGCCGACCACAGCATGATGACGGCGTGGGGGGTGTGGGGCGAGAAGAAGAACTACGGCCGCACCTACATGGGCGTCATCCGCTCGACCTTCATCGTCGATCCCGCGGGGGTCATCGCCGCCGCGTGGACCAAGGTCCGGGTCAAAGGGCACGTCGACGCGGTCATGACGCGTTTGGCAGAGCTGCAGGCAAGCCACGCCTAGCGCGCCGACCAGGCCACAGCCCCGGCGGCCCCACAGCGGACACCGCAGCCCCGAATCACGCACGAGCCCCCGCGACAGCGACACAGAGCGGCGGCGTGCACAGCAGGAGCAGGACATGAGCGACTTCACCGGCCGCATGGCCACCTGGGACGGCAAGAGCCCCGATCTTCGGTCTTGGAGCGACGACGAGCTGCTCGACGGGCTGCGCCAGCTGGGGATCGACACCGACAAGGCGGGCTTCGAGGCGCTCGCGAAGGCCGCCAAGCTCCAGTCGGACATCGAAGACGACTGGCTGGTCGCCAGCGGGACCAAAGACGAGGGTGCCCAGGTGTTCCTGTGGATGAGCGTGCAGGAGCTCTGGGAGCGCTGGCGCGTCGACGCGTGGCCCAAGGACCGCATGGCGCGCATGTTCGCGTACCTGGTGGACGCCGAGTACGCGCACGAGTGGGCGTCGCGCTGCCACGCCCCAACGGGCACGCAGGTCATGGAGGCGCTCACCGCCTTCCTCGAGGCCGCGGACGACAGCAAGGCCGCGCTCGACGAGCTGGTGGAGATGTTGGGCATGCCCTCGGCTGCGTGGCCGTCGAAGCTGCTGGACGCCATGGCGGAGTGGGCCGAGGTGGGCAATGTGACCCTCGCCATGGGCGGCGGGGAGCTGATGGCCACGGTGCTCGGTGAGGGCCATCGCGACGTGTTCATGGCGACCGCGTTCATGACCTCACGGCTCTACGACCGCGCCCAGAGCGCCGCGCTGCAGGTGCCGCACGACGCCCCGGTGAAGGGGGGCTTCGCCGAGATGACCGGCTACCTCTGTCTGGCAGGTGGCAGCGCGCTCTCCGCCCGCTACTGGCTCACGGAGGCCAAGGGGCGCACCCGTCCCAAGCGCAGCGAGCTGACCTTCGCCGCGGAGACGGCCCGCGACTTCATCAAGGACGCGCAGGCCATGGCCGGCGAGATCCCGGACCGCACCCGCAAGGCGGCGCTCCAGGCGGCCTCGCAGAGCTGCTTCTACGCGGTGATGGCCTTCGCGGGGATGTAGCGGGTTGTCCGGCTGCCCTGGGGCGGTCCGAGGCCCGAGCCCGGGTTCGCGCTCGGTCAGCCGCCGCAGCAGACCGCGCGGTCCTTGCAGCAGTCCCCCAAGGTGACACACGCGGCGTCGCACCAGCACCCGCCGGTGCCCTGGCCGCCGCACTTGCTCTTGCAGCTCGCCACCGCGTTGGCGCCGCAGACCGCGCCACCACACAGGGCGCCGTAGTCCTTGCAACAATCCCCGAGCGTGGCGCACTGGGCGTCGCACCAGCAGGTGCCGCTCGACGCCTGCCCGCCGCACTTGCCCGCGCAGGTGCCGCTCGTCGCGGTGCACGTGGCGGACGCCTTGTTGGCGCCGACCTTGCAGCTGGTGCCGGCGCCGCACGTCTTGACGTTGGCCCACGCTCCGAAGGCGCCAGCGGGGCAGCCCGACGACGTGCCGCTGCAGCTCGCTGACATCGTCCGCTTCTGAATCGTCTGGCTGCTGCAGCGGTACTCCGTCTTCGACGCGCAGGCGGTGCCCTTGGGCTTCAAGAACTTCTGGCCGAGGTCGCAGCACGCGCCGGAGCTGCACGCGCACGTGGCGCTGTAGTCCTTGCAGCAGGTCCCCAGCGTGACGCACGAGGGGCCGCAGTGACACGTGCCGTCAGCCGCGGGTCCGCCGCACGCGCCGACACAGGTGCCGGTGGGCTCCTTGGGCTTGCAGGTCGGGATCACGCCCGACGCCGACTGCGTACACACCGTGTTGTCTCCGCAGGTTTTGAGTCCGGACCAGGGGCCCTTGTAGGCGAACTGCCCCTCCGCGCTGCAGGTGGTCGCGTCGAAACCGGCACACCCGGGGTACACATCGCGCTTCTGAATCGCCTGCCCTTTGCACTGGTACTCGGTGCCGACCACGGTGCCACCGCACAGCGTGCCCTGGGCCTTGGGCTTGTTGGTCGCTGGGTCACAGCACGCGCCCTTGTCACAGCAGTTGGGCTGCGTCGACTTGATGCAGACGTGGGCCTTCATGTCGCAGGTGGCGGTGGTGCAGGCCGTGGTCAGCAGCCCGCAGTCCAGGTGGTTCTTGCAGCACCCCTTCTGCGCGGCGCCCTTGCAGCTGCCCTGGGCGTCGCAGGTGTCGGAGCTGGTGCAGACGTCACCGTCGTCGCAAGGCGCGCCGACCTTGACGGTCCACGCCGTCGCCGCTGCGGAGGAGGCGCAGACCTC